>NZ_JAMYSC010000005.1:0-194573 GCF_040321755.1 Mesorhizobium sp. M0276
CGTGGCCGACGATGCCGACTTCGCTTTGCCGCCCACCGGTCATGGTGGCAACCACTGACGCGATGCCCTTCTCTGGAAAATACACACGTTCGATCGGCTGATATGAGACCTCAAGCTGGGCTTTGATGCCCAGTTCGACGTGATGCATTGATGGCTGCAATCGCGCGAAATCCTCTTGGGAGAGGGCTTTCAATACATGGTTGCGAATAAGGGATTGGGGCATGGCTCTCTCCCTGACGGGCAAGAGCACGTATCTCTTACTGTCGGCTGCGTCCGAAGCGCTGGCGGCCGATATGGGAAGCATAGGCTTCAAACGTGCGGTTGGCAAAATCTTACAGATCACTGCCTGCCCTTTCGGGTATCCGAGGGAAGCGGATGGTTCGAAGCCGCCCCACGGTCAAACCGCTGAGTGCTCTGACGGTTTTGAAGGCCCACCCCCGACACACCTCTTGGGGCAATGCATCGGGGGCAGGGAAGATGGTCAGTCGGCGAAGGCTGTGCCGGTCTTCCGGGCCGCTGCTATGGCTTGGGCATGCCCGTGGAAGACGTGCCATTCGCCCTTGGCCGCAGCCCTGCGGAGCGCCGGGTAATCAGCCTCGTCGACGTGCTCGAAGTAGGTCTGAAGGTTCAGCCCATGCTGCCGAAGCACATTGAGGTCCAGGTGCTGGCTGAACGCAGCCACCACAACATCAGCCTCAACCGCGTCGATCCCGAAGGCTTCCCCGGTCGGGATTTCTCCGGTCTCCACGAAGGCGTCGACGATGAACTGCTGCTGTTCGTCGGTGTGCGTCTCCCTAAAGCGGTCAAGGCTCTGGTCGGCCATGCGTACAAACTCGGCATACTGCTTCTCTTCCTTCTCGTCATCGGTCAGTTCATCATCCTGGGCTTCGGTCTCGTCGGTATTGTCCACGCTGGGCAACGGCGCATTGCCGTCACTCTCGGCCCCCGTGGTTACCTGAAAGACTTCGGCGCGGCGTAGCCACGGGCAGCCAGCCCATCGACCACGGCCTTGTTGAACTCGGCCTGCGTGATCTGCCCGACCTCGGCCATGTCCTTTGCTTGCGAGTACGAGACCTCGATACCGCCAAGAACCTTGACATGGGTCTTCTCGACCTCTGTCATTGGGGGGATCACCCCGGCGCTCTGCGATGTGATGACGCGATTGGTGCTGATGCCCATGCGCTCGGCCTGGAGTTGGGGATTGTTCCTGACAGAAAGCTCAACCGCGCGGTCGATCTCTTCCCGCTTGGCGCGTTCTATCGCCTCGGCAGCCACGGCGTCTTGCTTGGCCCTGTCAGCTTCGGCCTGTGCAGCCTGAGCCCGCATCATGGCCTGAGCCACCGGCGTGTTGTCGGTCTGGTACTTGTTCGGGTTGTCGATGTAGTCGGTCATTTCATTTCGTTCCTTCAATGTGGGTGTGTTGGCCTCGGAGCGGCATTGCGCCGAGACCTGTTGCTGTTGATGCAGTTGTGACGATCAGCGTCGAGGCGTGAACCCGTAGGTCAACGGCTGCGGGCCTTCAGGACACGCGTCGCGCGCAGCTGGGGTGGACGGTGCGGAAAGGCTGGCGCTGCCTCCGGCGGCCTCTCTGCGCGGCGCTGTAGGCCTCATGGACACCTCGGCATATCGCCTCGCGCAAGCCCCGGCCTCAAGCTCGGCATAGCCGAAGATTTCAAAGCATCGCTCGGCGGCCACGCAGAAATCTTCGGTCCACGTGATGCCGATCCCCGGAAGCCTTCGATCTAACTCGGAGCTGGTTTCCCAGTCATCCGCCTTGATCCACTCAACCAAGGCAAGAGCCGCCTCCCGCGTGGGATAGGTCGCCACCCAGTCCCGCCGCCTGATGTCATCAAGGTTCAAAGCGCGCGTTCCGGTCGTTGCGCCACCTCAACGGCCCATGCTTGACGATCAGCGGCAGATGGTCATGGAAGGTTTCCCCATGCTCGCTGCCTGCTGTCGACGCTTCCAGCATGTCGATTACGCTGGGCTCCTTGTCCCGCGACGGGTGCCGAAGGGGCAGCCTGTTCAGCCAGTTCAGCGCGTCCTGTTCGACATGCCCGCGAAGGCCAGCCTTGACAGCTCCTTTGCCAACCAGTCGCTTCAGCTCCATGTTCAGCATTGACCGGCTGGTGATGTACGCGCGGTCGGTCCATTCGCCGGTGGCCTGGACCCCATGCCTGCGTGTCCGCTTCGTCTCAATCGTCTGAACGATCCATTCCCGGTCGGTCTCGACAACGCGGATTGCCGGGGTGATCTGGCGAACGTGCTTCGGCTGGCTATCAGCCATGGGTGGCCTCAATACGTGCGGCCTCACGCTTCATCTTCCGCACCTCGGCAACCTTGGCCTTGTTGCGGTGATACCATTCCCGGCTGATTTCTTTGGCGCGTTCCGGGTTAGCTGCGCGCCACTCTCGACCATGTATCCGCCATGCAATGCGGTTGGCCTCAGTCGACATGATAAGGGTCGGCTCCTGTAGTGGTGTTCATCGGTTGTGATCCTTTCGGGTGAGTATTCGTGGTGACATTCGAGGGTTCCCCCTTAAAGGGACGCCTCGGGTGACATGGAAGTTTGAAGACCTGTGGAGGGGAGACCATGTCATCCAATCATCAGGTGGCGTACTTCGCCGGTTCTTTGGGGAAGACTCTGCCTGACACCTTGGAACAAGGAGACCACAGAGAATTGACTAAAGATGAAGTGAAACTGTGCTGGGGGTGATCAGGTACTCAGGAGGAACATTCCATGGTCTTCGGAGCGAAGCGACCAGTGACATCCTGATATAGGGGTGTCCCTAGGTTCTGTCTGTTACAGAGGGTTTCTAGGGAGTGTCTTATGTCCCTGTGCAACTCGAGAAAACCTTGGTGTCATCTTCGGATAAGCCTATCGACGATAGGGCACTCGAAGGCCTGACCAAGGTAGTACCCGAAGGGAAATCCTGAGGAAAGGCTATCCCCTATATGCGGTAGTCAACCAGTTAGTAGATTGTTATCATTGGGAAATCTGGTTTGACCGACTTCATAACTTCCGGGTTAGTTTGTACGCTAACGATCTTCTGGTGCCCCGCTTGCGTGAGGCGATCTGTGCCTTGATTGCAGCGACATGCTTCGACACCGCCTGCTTGGAGATGCCGAGCAGCGCCACCATCTCGGATTGAGACCATCCGTCCACGATGTAGAAGGCGACTTTCTCACGAGTGCTTGCCCCGATGCCCTCGGCTGTCCAGGGGTCGAAGCCGAGAAGGTCAGCGACCATGGGAACCTTGCCAGCCTTCAGGTATGCCGCGACATCGAACGGAGCGCGTCCACGCTTGGTTGCCTCATAGCGCTGCACATGGCCCCGCCAAGCGATCCCCTTGCGTTCAGCTTCCAAAGCCTCACAGGGTTTCGACAGGTGAGATCGGACGGCACGGTCGGTGATCCCCAGCACTTTCGCTGAGGCGGGCTGCGAGAAGTCCTCAGCGCGTAGGACGAGCGCGGCCTTCTGGTTGAACTCCGGTGCGCGTTCAGTGTCCTTGCGGGTGGCCTCTTGGTAGCGTGGCGTTGTCCAGCGCGGGCCTTTCTTCCGAAATGCGTCGACCTCGGCAGTCCAGTGATCCGAGACCTTGGAGAAATCCGTATCGAGGAGATCGAAGGTGTTCATATTGGTTCCTTTTGCGATGCGTTGGGGCTGGTCACCCCCTGCGCCTTACGCAGCGGGAGCCAGCTTAATCCAGTCTTCAAGTTGAGCTGTGGCGAGGCGCTTGATGAGCGCGCGCGCCTTGGCTTCTAGGCGTTCCCGCTCGGGATTGGCGGATGGGTTTCGCGTTTCCGTACGTACGGACTGGCCCTGAACAAGCGCCTGCCGCACCCCGGCCTGCTTCTGCCGCCATTCTCGTACTCGGTCGGCCTCGGCAGTTGGACTCTTCCGACCGTCCGCAATGGCAATAAACTCATAGGCTCGAGACTTGCTGATGGGGCAGTGATCGGCGAGGAACGCGACAAACTTGCCCGTCCCAACGCGCTTCTTCGCCTCGATTAGATAAAGGCCCGCCGATTTGGCGTGTTCCATGGCCTTTGCATAATTCTTCTCACCGGCCTTGTAATGCCCGTAGGCCTGAGCCCCGAGTTGTTCGACAGTGGTGTCGTCAAAATTCAAGATCGATCCTTTCGTGATAGTGCTTCATACAAAACAGTTCTCCGGTGATTTCATACAAAACCGGAGGACAGATAGAGAGGCACACGGCCTCACATCTACCGACCAGCCAGTGCGCCACCTCCCATCGCCTCGGAGGAGCGAAACGGGACAATGGGCAGTCGCAACGCTGGGAGAACAGCGCCGGTCGGTAGGTGTGAAGTCGTGTGAAATGCGTTTCGTAGAGCTAGTGGAGGGGTTATTTCCCCGGAGAGCCAATCGCCTCCACAGTGCCAGCGGAAGCCCTTGTGAACTGCGGGGTAGGTGGGCAACCTAACCCCATCCGCGCCTCATGACGGCTAAATCGCCTGCGTAGTGGTAGTGGGTGGGTTATTCAGCGGCTTCTAATGTTAGACCGTCATAGCTAGTGGTCAGGGTATTCATCTGCGTGGAGGGCTTTATCGCGTTCGTAGTCCTAGTCGGGACCTCGACCCGCAGTAAGGACTTTCTGGACCGCTGAAGGTGAACACCCAGCCGCCTTAGCGATCAGCCTCACAGAGCGACCATCGGCCTTCAGAGCCTTAATCAGCTCGTGGTCGAGCGTCACGGGCCTGCCGGTCTTCCACGGCTCACCCTTCTTCTCCGCCTCGGCCTTCGCCTTAGCGATACCTTCCATCTGGCGCTCCTTCCGAAGTGCGGTCTCAAACTCGGCGATGCTGGCGAGGATGCCGAACACCAGCTTGCCTGTTCGCGTGGTCGTGTCCAGCGAAGCATCGTCCAACACCTTGAACCCGACGCCCTTCTTGTCGAGGTCCCTGACGATCTGGTGGAGGTGTGCTGCTGATCTCGCCAGACGGTCCACCTTGGTCACCACGAACACGTCGCCTTCGCGGGCAAACTCCAGCGCAGCCGCCAATTCCTTGCGCTCGTCGTCCAGACCAGACTTCTTCTCGCTGAAGGTCTTCTCAACGCCGGCAGCCTTGAGCTTCTCAAGCTGCACGTCGAGGTCCTGTCCCGTGGTCGAGACGCGGGCATAGCCAATGATCATGGTGTGCACTTTCCTCTAAGAGAGTTGGTGTACGACACTTAGTGGACGATTAGTGCACGTGTCAACAGCAATGTTCACCAACTCATAGGTTTGTGCACGCAGACCCCCAGCACCATTTAGTGGGGCAAGGATCATTTCCCCTCCACCAAGGACCGCCCCTCTGGCGTGATCGTCGCCGCCGTCCTATCCCTGACATAGATGCCTGACGGCCTGGGCAAAGAGTCGCGGTGCCCCTTTACTACGGTCAGGATAACCAGTCCTCGCCTCTCCAGACTTCTAAGAGCCGCTTGGTGTTGTTCAGTCGACTATGGTACGTGCCGGGGCTTTCGGCGTTGGGGTCGGGGCCTTTGAACCCCGCCGCGTACCAGTGCTCCCAAGCTTCTCCGTCGTAGCAGTCGTATTCGTCGCCGAGCTCTGCGCCAACGTAGAGACACTCATATTTAGCAAGCCTTTCCAACATGCTAATCTGCTGTTTGGATAGTCCGCGCGACATCCCGTCTCCATTGCTAAGTGAGGCATCAACTACGAGATAGTGCCTCACTTAACTCACGTCAACAGGCTGGAAAGCGAGTACTGACCCACCGCCAACGCCGCACCACCAGCGTCTGCCCGCGTGGTGAAAGGAAAGGGGCATGGGGGGTCGGCGCGCGTGCCTGTTATCCGATAACCCGCTCAGAAATTTCTACCAAACAATCCCGACCTACATTAGACTTCCCTAATGGTATCCATGCGGTACGGCCTTAGGAAGGAACGCGACGAGTCCTGGACTGTCTTCGACGTGTTCACCGGGCAGCCGGCTGTGTACGAGGGCCACGAAGCCGTCGACCTCGACATGGAATATGCCGACGATCTGGTAGACCTTCTGAACGCTGTCGACCTGAAACGTAGGGTTGCCCGAGGTGATCTTGATGGAACCATACTGTCCCGAACGAGTTTGACGCTCTGGGGTGGAGTAGTCCCAATCATGGCCGAGCGTTATCAATCAGGGCAGATGTCGGCTGCGAACGCTGTTCGGCGGATGATTGCGTCCGATGAGACCGTCATTACCTCCACAAGGTGTTAGATCTGAAGATCGAGGCGGAACTGCCTGGCGCCATCGGGGCACTGCTTGCTTTGCTTGATCTGAAAGGACGAGACGAACCGTCCGAAACCCCCTGACCTTTCTCCCCTATTGCTCTCCATTGATTCGGTCTACGTGAGGTCCCTCCCTCGGCTTGGTACGTTTGGAACATTGATTTATTTGTGGGATTGACCCCTAGATGAATGCTTGGGTTTCTTCCCTGGGGAGGGAGGAGGGCTATGACGGCTCAAGCGTTCCGTCCTACCGCCAAAGAGGCGATAGAGGCAGCTATCCATCACGTCCGATGCGGCAGCATCGTCTCGGTCAAGGAAGCCGTTGCGGCAGTCCGAACATTAAACCCGTATTTGCAAGAGACAGACTGCGAACTGGTCGAAATCATTGTCGACCGGGCCACGCTCCACGGGCAGTTCGTGTGCTTCGATCTTAAAGAGCCCTGATGGCTCTCCATTGGTTCAACCCTCCGGTCTACGTCAGGACCGACCGCCCAGGCATCCGCTTCGGCGTCAGCCACGTCGAAGGGGCCGCCGAGCAGCTCCTGAAGTGGACGAAGCGTGGCCCAAAGTGGAAACTGGCGGTCGAAACCTGCATGGCTGCAATGGGAGGCAACGTGCCCACTCAGGAGGTCCGCAGGGCATTCGAGGCGGCGGCGAAGGAGGAGGGGATGTTCCTTCCCCCTGCTTAGGCCTCCCGGCCAGTCCTCACTCCATGTCCGGCACGTCGCCGCCGACAAAGAGCGTCGTTGGCTCACCGTATTCGCCAAGCGCCGGGTTGGCATCACGCGACCACGCAATGACACCGGCGTGTTTCCCTGCCAAGGCCCTTGCGGTCCTTATCGCCCGGTCTTCGGTCTGCTGCTCGGCTGGCCCATAGGCTTGCTGTAGGTCGCCTGCCTCATCGCGGTCGAACGCGGTGACGACGATTAGCTTCGGCGCCGCCTTTTGCTGAGGCATCAAGTTATCCGACATGGTGGTCTTCCTTCCGCTGGACTAGAAGCCGATTGAAGTTGAGCGGTGCAGGGGGAAGAACCTCGGCCATCTCGAATAGAGGCACCAATGGGACCTCACTTTCGGGGACTTTCTGCTTGGCCTTCAGGGCTGTGATTTCCTCGTCGCGTCGCGCAATTCGGCTTTCCAGATTGGCAATTCGCTCCGTCAAGAAATAGCGTCCAACGGCAAATCCTCCGCCACCGAACAGCACGGCAAACGTGGCAAAGGCTGCCGGATTAGCCGCTACCAGCGCGGTGTTGCTTCCGATGAAAGCGATAAAGTCGTGCATCGAGCGCCGTCACTCCCAACCAAGCACGGGCGGCGTAGGGTCAATGTTGATTGCCACCCTCCCGGACGCCGATGGGCCAGGGCGAGGATTTGGATTTCCAGGTCCATTTCAGCGCCTCCTAACGTCCCGTCCGAACAGTGAACAAAAAAGGAACAAATAAGTCAAGCGTGAATTGACTATGAGAGGAATCAATTCCTATTCCGTGTCATGCCTGATACTGGTGGAAGACGAAAGCGCGGCGGCGAATGGAAGCTCGGCAATGCCCATGAGATCGGGCAGCCTCGTGCTGGTCCGTTGTGGGCTTTGCAACGTCAAGCGCTGGTACCTGCCGAGTGACCTGAGGGAAATCTTCGGAGACATTGAGGCCGATTTGGTCGGGAGCAAAATGAGCTGCAGGCGATGTGGTAGGAACGAGTACATGCACGCCGAAACGCAAACCCCATCGGCACGAGAACGGCAGGGCATTCGCGTGACGCGGCTGGCCGAAATCAGGACGGTTCGGCGCGTAATCTGGCGGGAGGAGGAGTGAGCTGGCGGGAGGAGGAGGAGTGAGAAAGACTGCTTTCGACCCATTGCGGAGGCTCGCTCGCCCTCGCGAACTCGTTCGGCCGAGCCACGACTAGCCGATGACCATCATTGCACGGCAGGGGCCTTCTTGGCCGATGGAGGCTTGGCTGTCGACCAAATCTTCCCGATGAACTCACGGGCCTCCTGCAGCTCGGGATCAGTTTCCAAGCTACGCTCTTCCAAGACCTTCTCAACGAATCCCGGACCATGTGAGCCAACGCTGCGGCAGAAGCCTTCAATCTCGCCGACCGGCACGATCCAGAGTCGATGCTTGCTGCACTTCTCGCTGAGGGCATCGAAGTGTTTGATAGGCTCCCCAGCCGGAAGTGCGCTGCGCCCACTCCGTTTCATCGCACTCCAAGCCGACATGGTCTTGAACACCTCTTTGATCGCGCGTTCCCTTTCTTCGGGAAATTCTCCTGTCCCTGAAACGCCCACAAGTTGCCCCGCGACGAGCCCCGCAACTTGCTCGGCGTTGAGCGGAGGGCGCTGCTTTAGAACCACATCGGAAACGGTCTTCCAGTGCGTATTCATGTCCGCCCAGTCGCCGCCGAGCTTCTGGAGCAGATTCTTGAAAGTACCCTCATCGTTGAGAATATCGATATCAGCGATAACGGAGACCGGTACGTCGAGTGATCGCAGCGTATCGGCAAGCTTCGCCATTCGATGTTTACCAGAAGTGTGAACGAAGAGCACGTCCGGCCGACGGTCGCCGGAAATCGAGGGAAGGTTCAAGATGGACTGGTAGAACATGCAGTCGGCATCGGCCTCGCAGATGACGACGTGTTCGAAGAAGATGCCGTCGAAGACACGCGAGTAGCGAGCCAAAGTGTCCTTCGCCACGGCTTTTGTCTGCTCCTTGCCCAGTTCCTTGACGCGATTCACATCGCCCTCGCGGCGCAGACGAACGATGCGAACCTTATCAGAGCCACCTTCCACCAGCCCGTCCAGAATGTCCGTGCTGTGCGTCGAGATGAAGAGCTGGGAGTTCCCCGGTCTGTTCTCCGCAATGTATCGGCCAAGGAGCCGTGCCTGAGGCGGATGAAGGAAAGCCTCGGGCTCGTCGAGAAATTGGATCGAATGGGATCGCGCCGCCAGCACGTGGAGTATGACCGCAGCAAAACTGCGCATACCGTCGCCTTGCCTTTCGAGCATGACGTTCGACCGCTGTAAGGCCTCGATAAATTCCTTGGAGAGCTCATCCTTGCCGGACGGCACTGTTGGCTTCTCACCAACGTAGAGTGGGAAGGTGCTGCCACCGGCACGGAACGGGATGAGATCCTTGCCGAAGGCATGCTGGAACTTGTCGCTGATGTCATTCGACAAGTCGGGGTCCATCAGCAGTATGTGGATCGGGTGTGTTGGCGGGGACTGGAAGAGCGCGAGAGCTGGCGCTGCGTTGGAGTCCTGAATGCGGCTTTCGGTAGTCAGCAGCTTGGCGAAGAACGGCGCCACTGGGTGCCGGTCGGCCGGCTGATCGAAGTAATGCAAGTGCGTGTGGTGGATGTTGTAGCCGATTCCGCCGTAGGCAATATCGACACTATTACCGCTCTTCTGCGCTTTGGCTTCGAGGTATGCACGCAGATCATCCTGAGTTCCAACTTTGCGCATCGTTGCGCCCTTGATGACGAGCCCGGGCTTGGACTTCGCGACCCATGCCTCCAGCTCACGCAGTGCTGCGCTTTTGCCCGCATTGTTCGGGCCGACGAAGACGACGATGTCGTCATCATCCAGCGTCAGTTCGGTCCCATCGGAGAACGTGATTGTCTCGAATGAAAGCTGCGGACGAAGCAACTCAATTTCATTTTTTTGCGCCTTATCCTCGTGGCCCTTCGTCGTTGTTCCCCCTTCCGTTGTCATTGTTCCCCCTTCCCGAGTTAATTTCCAGGCTGCTTCCTGTACGCCATCAACCGGGAAGGCAATCCCCATGTGAGACTACGGCGTAGTCTTCTGGCCAGACTGTTGTTTGAGAATCTAACTCTTGCCCCACAACGGCTGGCGACGCGATGGCCTGGGGCACTTGCGCTACATCACCGCCTAAGTCGCGACTCGCGGGCTTTTGGGGCTGCCTGCTCGTCCGTGTGCCAGACGGGAATGACGGCTCGCCACCGATTGCAGACCTCTCATTGAAGCCGCTCTATTGCCGTCCTAACTAGAACAGCGAGCCTTGGGCCGCCGCCTGCTGCGGAAACTTGATCTGCGTGGCCGGCTTCTCGACAATCACGAGGGCATCATCCGGTGCCGTGCGCTGTAATCGCTTGGCTTCTGCCCATGGCGCGGTAAGCCACGTCTCGGTCTCCTGTTGAGTAGTTAGGATAACCGGCATGGCCTTCTCATGGATCGGCTTGATGAGGGCATTAGGTGCTGTCGTCATGAACCCATAAAGCTCGAAGTCGCCGGGGCCGTCCTTGACCTTGCGAACGCCCTGCCAGCGAGTCCAGAGCCCGGCGAAGAAGAACAGAGGGCGGTCCCTATTGAGTGCGAACCAGTAGTTCCGCTGAATGCCGGTCTCAGGGTCCTTGTCGCCGGGCGTGGGGCTGGGCTCCGCAAAGCTCGTGACGGGCACCACACAGCGATGCTCGAGGCCGACATACTGTTGCCAGTGGCCGTATTGCGGGTTGCGGATGTTGGTGGTGCCGTAGTCGGCCTTGCCCTTTACCCGCTCGGGCGGCGTCGGCATTCCCCAAAGCAGATTGGCGACCTCGCGCTGCCCATCCGGCGCATTGCGCACCACGGGGCCGGGCTGGTTGGGATAGATGTCAACGGACGGCTCAAGGTTGCCCAAGATGTCCCGCAGAGTATGAGTCCATTGGCGGATCGCCTCTTGCGACGTGGTGATGTTGTAGAGGTTGCACATTAACGGTGCCGTAGAAATTGGCTGCTCTGTTGAAAGAGGGGAGTCATCAGTGGCTATTTGACGCCTAGACCTGCATGGTGGTTGCCGGCGGGAGTGAGAAGTTAATGACCGATGATCCTTTGGGCGGCGAAATATCAATTTCGGGGAAGATTACTGAAACTGGCGTGGAGGGCAAGGTCAAGAGCCGAATGGTTTCGGCCTTCGACCGACTTCTAGGTAATCTATTTGATTGGAAGAACCCAGTGTTGGAACGCCGAGCCAGCGTCGAGCGAGCGAAGGCTGCAGGCGAGATCGCGGTCATAGCTGCCATCGCAGAAGCGGCTGTCAAACAAATTGGTGAAGATCCCAGCTTGGCACGCCGCGCCGTAGATGCCCACATTGAGCAATTAGTTAGGAAACAGCACAACAAAGAAGCTGTTGTTTTGGAGGCTTTTAATGAGATTAAGGCGTTGCCCGCACAGGCGACAGAGTCTTCGACTGCGGAAAGTGAAAGTGCCGAGCTGGACGGGGACTGGCTGAACTTCTTCGAGAGCTACGCGGAGAAGGCAACTACGGAGAAGATGCAAACGCTCTGGGGGCGGATACTAAGTGGCGAAATCCGAAACCCGGGCAGTTTCTCTCTAACGACGCTAAGGGTTGCTTCCGAACTCGAGCCACGCATAGCGCAGATGTTCCAGCGATATGCGGCAACCCGCATCAATGAGTTCCACCTTCCTCGCCCACAAAATATGGCAGGCACACCGCTGAGAAATTTTTTAGATCTAGAAGCAGTGGGGCTGGTTCAACAAGCTAGCGGTACTCTGCACTTACCGAGGAAGTTAGAGACACCAGGCCAGGACGAATTGATGATTGGCCGAGAACATTTGCTCAAACTGCTTTGCGTCGAACAGACATCAACTGCATATCAAATCCCTGTAGTCGGTATGACGATGGCGGGTAGCCAGCTTGCCGCGTTTCTTCCTTGGGATGCGAAGCTGGCAGCGCTCGCTATTGCGGAGGGAGTTAAGGAGCAGTTTCGACAAATAACTCTCCATAAAGTGGTGGCGTCGTCGGATGGGAACATACACTACATGACGGCGGGGGAAGCCATTTTTCCGCTCAGTTCGAACAATGAGGATACGCCGTCAGCAGGTTAGCGAGGGCAGAGGGTGCCTTGTTGTCAGTTTCAAGCAGATGCCCCCCGACTTCCGGCATCGCCAGGTACTTGTGCTAAGGCTCTCTGGCGTGCGCCGCCTCAAGCGCCCGTCTCGCCACCTCAAGCCGCGCTTCGTCACCGCCATAGTCCTCCCCAACGCTGCCCGATGAGTGACCGAGAACGATTTCTTGGTCGGACTTGGTGACGCCGGCCAGCCGCAGCCGGTCCTTCATGAGATGGCGAAGCGAATGGGTCGTGGCCTTTGGATCGGTCACACAAGCTCGAACGTGCTTGCCCAAGGCGGCAGAAGCTGAGGACGCGCCCTTGGGACGTCCGTAGGTCGGAAAGAGCATCGTTGCATTGCCGGCAGCCTTGACGGCTTGCTTCGCGGCCTTGAGAGCGTCACCTATCAATGGGACATTGCGCCGCGACACCTTATTCTTAATGCGCCGCTCGTCATGCCACTCGACCGTGATGTGCGGTATGGCTTGGTCAAGGTGCACGTCCGCGACACGAAGGCCGGAAACCTCAGCGAGGCGGCACCCTGTGCCATTTAGAATTGTCCAGATGTGCTGAAGGTCTGCCTTCGCATGATACGCGATGCGGGCGGTTATGGCGGTGACCTCGGCCTGGGTAAAGGGGCGGCGTTTGTCCTTATCGGGCTCGGCCTTGTCTTTCGGCGCCGCTTCCAAATTCATAAATGGATTGATGACGCCGGCTAGGTCAAACTCTCTTATTGCATGGTTGATCATGGCACGGACCACGTTCAGATAGCGGTCCACAGAAGACGCTTTGCGCCCATCGAGCATGTGGTCACGGACTTCCTTGGCGTCCTCGCGCTTAAGGCTAGATAGTTTGCGATCCTTGCCGAGTGCTTCGTTGACAAGCTTGAAGACCCGCTCAAGCTCCATTTTCTTGGTTTTGTCATTGCCAACGCGCTCCTTGAGATAAAGGCGCTTGGCGTCTTCGAGGGTTGGATCGGGCCGCTGTTGGCGCTGGCCAAGGAGAAGTGCATGGATGAGGGCACGGTCGTCCACCGCGATGCCGACCGGATTGCCACCAGCGTCCACGGGGTACTTCTCTGCAACCTGCTCAGCGATCACCTCACGTGCAAGCGCCTCCGGATCATCTTCATCCTCGGGGCCGCTCCACTCGGGATTAAGATGAAGCGCTCTGAGCTGCGAACGGCTCCGCCTGAATTGCTCAAACGCGGTCGGGGAGGGCACGTTGTCATGGGTACCGCCTTGCGAGCCTCGGTGCGGCTGCGACCAAAGGCGCAACTGCTGCTCTGCCTGCGCGTGCACCTTGGGGTAAGCCTTAAGAGCTTCATGTTCGGTCGCCCCGAGTGGAACTAGGATTTCCAACTTGCCCGCTGCGGCCTGAAGTTTCTTTGGGATTTTGCGCCGATAGCGCCAGCCGGCAATGCCACGTTTCTGGATGTGCTTCACGTCGATCTTCATAGTTCAGGGTACCCCGCAGTGTATCGCGCGGTGTATCTCTGGGGAAGTGGAAACCCTTGCAAGGCTTGGGTTTCAAGGCTTTTCTGGATTAAGTGGCTCCCCGGGCCGGATTCGAACCAGCGACCAACCGGTTAACAGCCGGTTGCTCTACCACTGAGCTACCGGGGAACGGAGGCTCTTATGCGAGTTGCGCAGCGTATAGCTGCCCTTTTCGGCTTTGCAAAGAAGCAATTCGCATTTTTCCGAGGCTTTTTCGCACAGGCGTTTCTCGCAATCGTCGAGAGATGCCCTCATATTAGCAGTCTTGGCAGGGATACGGAACCGAAAGCGCGGCCGCGCTTGGGTTCGCTGATGCTTCTGAACGATCAAAACGGGTCAATCTTTCGAGACGATGACAGCACAAGATAACCACATGCCGGCGCGCAAAATCTCAGTTTTCGGGCGCGAGTTCAAAATGCCGCGCTCGCGCGGGCTCAGAATCACCATCGGTGTCCTGCTGACCATCGGCGGCATCCTCGGGTTCCTGCCGATCCTCGGTTTCTGGATGGTCCCGCTCGGATTGCTGGTGCTTTCCTATGAGTTCGCCATGGTGCGGCGCCACCGCCGACGCTTTGTCGTCTGGTGGGAACGGCGGCGCCGGCCGGATTGACATGGCGTGGGCACGCCTCAGCGGGCCCTTGCTTCACGGATCTGCATGAGAATCGTCGCGGCTGAGGCAAGCTTTGCCCTTTGCCCGCGCCTTCAATGGACAGGCCGGTCGGTGGCGTAGTGCAAAAACTCTCCGCACCGCGCTCAGGACAGGGCTGGCGGAGCATTCTTGTCTATCATCTCCATTGCCTGGCGCATGGCCTTGTCTCCTGCCGTGCTCACGCGTGAACCCCGAAGGGGTTTTTCCTGCGGCAGGCAATGCTTAAGAAGCATCTAATGTAGCTGTGGGCTTGGGCCTGACGATTTGACAGGGTCTGCCCGGATCGGCGCACAGGGAAACCGATCGGAATGCACGGTGGCCGCTTGACGGCATTTTCGCCGCAACCTATTGGAACCGGGTGGAACGCCGGGAGCAACGAGGCCTCGTGGCGGAGTGGTTACGCAGAGGACTGCAAATCCTTGCACCCCGGTTCGATTCCGGGCGAGGCCTCCAACGCCCGGGCCCCCGCGCAGCAAGCGTAGGGGGCCTGAAGTTCCTGACGTAATGAACCGCGGTTCTGGCGCGGCAAGCGGATTGGTTGGAACATGAGCGCTGATTTCTCCGAGCTTCGCGTCAAGATGGTCGATGGCCAGGTTCGCACCACCGATGTGACCAGCGCGCCGCTGCTCGAGGCCATGCTCATCGTGCCACGAGAAGCTTTTGTTGGCGCCGCCCAGCGCGATCTCGCTTACATCGACGAGGACATCCGCATTGCCACCGGCGCGGACGGCGCGCGCTACCTGATGGAACCCTCGCCGCTGGCCAAGCTCATCCAACTGGCTGAGATCAAGTCGACCGACTCGGCGCTCGATGTCGGCTGCGGCACGGGGTACGCTTCGGCCATCCTGTCGCGGCTGGCCAGGTCCGTGGTGGCGCTCGAAAGCGATTCGGCGCTGGCGGAAACCGCCAGAACGACGCTATCGTCGCTTGGCTGCAGCAATGTGACCGTTGTGCAGGGGGCGTTGCCACAAGGGCATGCCGCCCAGGCGCCTTATGACGTCATCTTCGTCGGCGGCAGCGTCACGGAAGTCCCAGTGCCGCTGCTCGACCAGCTTGCCGAAGGCGGCCGACTCGTCGCCGTTGAAGGGCAAGGTAATTCCGGCCTGGCCCGACTTTTTTTTAAGGCCGGGGGGGTTGTAACCGGAAGACGCGCGTTTAATGCGGCAATTAAGCCACTACCGGGATTCGAACGTATTCATGCTTTCGAGTTTTGAATGATTTTGCCTTGCAGCAGAGGCATTGTCATGGTCGCTTGCATTTGAACAATTGTTGCTGATCCGCAAACTGGGGGCACTTTGGGGCTGAGCAGCAGGGAACATCGAACACGCGGCGGCGGCTGATCACGACGAGAAGCCGGTGCGGCGCAGTTCCCATGGAAAACGAATGAGGGTTTAACCGTGCCGTCTGTACGAAAGTCACTTTTCACCGCCGTCCTCGTTTCGGCGACCATGCTGTCCCCACTGACCGCTTCGGCGGAAACCATCTCAGGCGCGCTTGCAAAGGCCTATCAGTACAATTCTTCGCTGAATTCGGCCCGCGCCGGCGTTCGTATTACCGATGAGAGCGTCGCCATCGCCAAGTCGGGCTGGCGTCCGACCATCAACGGCTCGGCGACAATCGACTATTCCAGCAGCCATCTCACCGGTGCGGATCGTAGCGTACGGCTGACCACCGGCAATTTTGGTGTCCAGATCAATCAGACGCTGTTCGACGGCTTTCAGACCAGGAACAATGTCGCTGCCGCCGAATCACAGGTTCGCGCTTCGGTCGAAAGCCTGCGCAACACCGAAGAGAACACCCTGTTCAGCGCGGCGCAGGCGTATATGAACGTGATTCGCGACCGCCAGATTGCAGTGCTGACCGAACAGAACCTGCAATTCCTCACCGAAACGGCGCGCGCGGCGCGTTCGCGTTTCGAGGTTGGTGAAGGCACGCGTACCGACGTCGCGCAGGCCGATGCTTCGCGGGCCGCCGCCGTCGCATCGCTGAGCGCCGCCCGGGCGCAGGCACTGGCGAGTGCCGCGACCTATCGCGAGATCGTCGGCGACGAACCAGGCAAGCTCAAAGGCGCTTCGCCGGTGGCAAAGCTGTTGCCGTCAAGCCTGGCCGCCGCCATCGGGGTGGCCTCGAACGAGCACCCGGCCATCCTTGCCACCCAGCATCTGGTCGACGCTGCTTCGTTTTCGGTGAAGTCGGCCGAAGGCGCGCTGCTGCCGCAGCTATCGGCTTCCGCCGGCGTCTCGAGCGCCTATCGCAACACCGTGCCGGGCTTCCTCTCGACGCAGGACGGCACCACCAATTCGGCCAGTGTCGGGGCAACGCTGACCATCCCGATCTATTCTGGTGGCCGCACCTCGGCGATTGTTCGCCAGGACAAGGAATCGCTCAGCCGGGCCCGCATCGAGGTCGACGTGAGCCGCGACCAAGTGCGCCAGGCCGTCACCGCCGCCTGGACCGAGTACACCGCCGCGCAGCAGCAGCTGACGGCCAACAGGCAAGTGATCGAGGCCGCGAAGCTGGCGTTGAACGGCGTCATCGAAGAACGCAATGTCGGCCAGCGCACCACGCTCGATGTCCTCAACGCACAGGCTACGGTCATCACCGCCGAGATCAACCAGGCGAGTTATGAGCATGATGTGGTGGTGGCGAGCTATGCCATCCTGCAGGCGACCGGCCGCCTGTCCGTCGACCGCCTCGGCCTGCAGGTGACGAAATACAAGCCTGAAGAGCACTACAACGCCGTCAAGGACAAGTGGATCGGCCTGCGCACGCCGGACGGCCGCTGAGGGCGCCCGGTCCGGTTTTTTCCGTCTCGCCGTTTGAGCAGAATTGCTTGCTCCGCTCCTCCTGGGCTTGAGATCGCGCTAATCTGTTGAAATCCCACAAGTCCCCAGATTGGGGATTCTCGTGCGGCGATCCGTCGGCTACGCTGTGGCCATGATTCGATCCGGCCTTGCCGGAGCGGAAATCCACAGAGGTCACAAAGGCGGCGGATGTGACGATGGCAACGGCAAGCAGCGCACAGCGCGAACCTTCCATGGAAGAGATCCTGGCTTCCATCAGGCGAATCATCGAGGACAGCGACGGCGGCCGCAAGCAGCCGGGCGACGCCGATGAGTTGCGCCAGGATCTGGAGCCGGCGTCGAGCGGCGATGCTGCCCCCGACGTCGAGGCATTCCGTGCCGACCTGCATGCCGACCCCGAGGTCAGGAAGCCCGTGACGCTGGCGGAAGTCCAGGCGCAGCCGCCGGCGGCCGAGCCGGTGATTGCGCGTATGGAAACGCCGGTTCGCGCCGATCCGGCCCCTGCAAAGCCATCGATGACACTTGCCGAGGTCAGTGCCCGGATTGCCGCCGAACCGGCTGCGGTCGACGCGCCGGCACCACGTCCCGTCATTGCCCCCGACGCTCCTGTTGCCGATTGGCGGCGCGAGATCGCCGCGGTTGGTGAGCAGGCCAAAATGGTGTCGGACAGGGCCGAGGCACGCAAGCCGGTTGCCCAGCCGTTGGTCGACGATTCAAGGGACGAACCGAGCGCGAAAGCGATCTCCGAGCCGCCTCGTTCAGAGACGGTACGGCCGGTGCCAGCTAGTGACGCGCCGCGTCCGGCGATCGTTTCCGAGCATACGGGCCGGCAGGTTGCCGCCGCCTTTGGCGAGCTTTCCGACGCGTTTGCCAGCCGCAGCAAAAAGACATTCGACGAGATGGCCGAAGAGATGCTGCGCCCGATGCTGCAGGATTGGCTCGACAACAATCTGCCGACGCTGGTCGAAAGGCTTGTGCGCGAAGAGATCGAGCGCGTGGCGCGCGGCGCGCAGTAGCCGTATCGATTGCCAAAAAATGGAGACGGCGCCCTCGTGGCGCCGTTTCTTTGGGGAGGTCAGTTTGTATTGGTGACGAGGCAGACAGGTCGCCGCCGGATTCCCTTGCCTTAGTGGACCGTGTTCGAGATCTTCCACGTCCGCCGGTCGGATTATGGCTATCCGGCATGCAGAAAATCCCTGTCGGACGCCAAGGGCGAGGCTCTGCGCCAAACACGGGCATGCCTTGCGTTGAAATGAACAAGGCCGCGCCTATCTGCCTGTGAATGGCCGCGACAGCCTTGCGGTTGACTTGGCCAAAACCTTCCGATTTACACCGGACCAGCAAAACTCCCGACAGCGCGGATCATTTTCCCATGCTTGAAAAGACCTACGACGCCAAAACCGTCGAGCCGAAAATCGCCAAAGTCTGGGAAGAGGCCGACGCGTTTCGCGCCGGTGCCGGGGCCGAGGAGGGGGCGGAGGCTTTCACGATCGTCATCCCGCCGCCGAACGTCACCGGTTCGCTGCATATGGGGCACGCGCTTAACAACACGCTGCAGGACATATTGGTGCGCTTCGAGCGAATGCGCGGCAAGAACGTGCTGTGGCAGCCAGGCATGGACCATGCCGGCATCGCCACGCAGATGGTGGTCGAGCGCCAGCTTATGGAAAAGCAGATCCACCGCCGCGACCTGAGCCGCGAGCAGTTCATCGAGAAAGTGTGGGAGTGGAAGGCCGAATCCGGTGGCGCGATCTTCAACCAGCTGAAGCGGCTCGGCGCCTCTGCCGACTGGTCACGCGAACGCTTCACGATGGACGAGGGCCTGTCCGAGGCCGTGCTTGAAGTGTTCGTCACGCTCTACAAGGAAGGCCTGATCTACAAGGACAAGCGTCTTGTGAACTGGGACCCGAAGCTGCTGACCGCGATCTCCGATCTCGAGGTCGAGCAGCAGGAGGTCAACGGCAATCTCTGGCATTTCCGCTACCCCATAGAGGGCCAGGCCTTCGACCCGGAAAACCCAAAAACCTTCATCACCGTGGCGACGACGCGCCCCGAGACGATGCTGGGCGATACGGCCGTTGCCGTGCACCCCGACGATGAGCGTTTCCGGCACCTGGTCGGCAAGAAAATCGTTCTGCCGATCGTCGGCCGCAAGATTCCCGTGGTGGCGGATGAATATTCCGACCCTGAGAAGGGCTCCGGGGCGGTCAAGATCACGCCGGCGCACGACTTCAACGACTTCGAGGTCGGCAAGCGTCACAAGCTGCCGGCGATCAACATCCTGACCACCGCGGCGACGGTAAGCCTCAAGGACAATGAGGATTTTCTTGCCGGTCTCGAGGTGACGCCGGAGCGCCAGGCGGTCTGGGATGAAGTCGATGGGCTCGACCGCTTCGTCGCGCGCAAGAAGATAGTCGAGCTGATGGAAGAAGGCGGTTTCCTCGAAAAGGTCGAGCCGCATCGCCACGCCGTACCGCATGGCGACCGCGGCGGCGTGCCGATCGAGCCGTTCCTGACCGAGCAATGGTATGCCAACGCGGCGGAGCTGGCCAAACCGGCGATCGCATCGGTGCGCGAGGGCCGCACGAACTTCGTGCCGAAGAACTGGGAGAAGACCTATTTCGACTGGATGGAGAACATCCAGCCCTGGTGCATCTCGCGCCAGCTCTGGTGGGGTCACCAGATACCAGCCTGGTATGGGCCGGACGGACGGGTCTTCGTTGAGAAGACCGAGGAAGAGGCGCTGGGCGCGGCGATCGAATATTATCTGGCGCTGGAAGGGCCGTGGAAGGCATGGGTCGAGGACAAGCTCGAGAATTTCCAGCCAGGCGAGATCCTGACCCGCGACGAGGATGTGCTCGACACCTGGTTCTCGTCGGCGCTGTGGCCGTTCTCGACCTTGGGATGGCCGGATGAGACGCCCGAGCTGAACACCTACTACCAGACCGACGTGCTGGTGACCGGCTTCGACATCATCTTCTTCTGGGTCGCCCGCATGATGATGATGGGCCTGCACTTCATGGACGAGGAGCCTTTCCACACCGTCTATGTCCATGCGCTGGTCCGCGACAAGAACGGGCAGAAGATGTCGAAGTCGAAAGGCAACGTCATCGACCCGCTCGACCTCATCGACGAATACGGCGCCGATGCGCTGCGCTTCACCCTGACGGTGATGGCGGCCCAAGGCCGCGACGTGAAGCTCGACCCGGCGCGCATCGCCGGCTATCGCAACTTCGGCACCAAGCTGTGGAACGCGACGCGTTTTGCCGAGATGAACGAGGTTGCGCGCGATGACGATGTCTGGCTGAACGACGCCAAGCTGGCGGTCAATCGCTGGATCCTGACCGAGCTGACGCGCGCCGCGCGCGAGATCACCGATGGCATCACCTCATACCGCTTCAACGAGGCGGCGGGTGCCGCCTACCGCTTCGTCTGGAACCTGTTCTGCGACTGGTACCTGGAACTGCTGAAGCCGGTGTTCATGGGCACTGACGAGGCGGCCAAGGCCGAAAGCCGCGCTTGCGTCGCTTTCGTGCTGGACGAGATCTATAAGCTGCTGCATCCGATGATGCCGTTCATGACCGAGGAGCTGTGGGCGCAGACTGCAGGCGAAGGCAAGGAACGCGCGTCGCTGCTGTGCCATGCCGCATGGCCATCGCCGGACTTCGAAGACGCGGATGCTGCCGCCGACATCAACTGGCTGGTCGACCTCGTTTCAGGCATCCGCTCCGTGCGCTCGGAAATGAACGTGCCGCCGGCTGCCATTGCACCGCTGGTGGTGGTCGGCGCCAACGATGTGACGCGCGAACGGCTTGTCCGCGAGGATTCGGCGATCAGGCGGCTGGCACGCGTCGGCGACATCTCGCTGGCCGATGTCGCACCAAAGGGCTCGGCGCAGATCGTGCTCAACGAGGCGACGATCTGCCTGCCGCTCGGCAGCCTGATCGATCTTGTCGCGGAGGCGGCACGGCTGCGGAAGGAATTGGCCAAGGTGACCGAGGAAATCGCGCGCCTGCACAAGAAGCTGTCGAACGAAAGGTTCGTCGCCAGCGCGCCGGCGGAGATCGTCGAGGCCGAGCGCGAAAAGCTGGCCGAATACCGCGACGCACAGGAGAAGCTTTCGGTCGCGTTGACCAGGGTTCGCGACGCCGGTTGAGGGCGGGATTCGTGAGATTTTAGCGCCCTCTAAAACGACAGTTTCTTGCCGCGAAAATAGACATTCCGTTGCGTTAATGTTGACGTAAACGGAAGTTTTAGCCCCATTGTTGCCATAATGTAACAATGGGGCCGGATACCCCGTAAAATGCCCTTTTCTTGGGCCATTTTGGAGAAGTTTCCCCGATTTTGTTGGTTCATTTGCACCCAAATGCCGTGTTTTCGGTGTTGCGGGAGAGTCGGAATTTTGCGGAAAACGCACTCTGATCAACTGTACGTGTACGCTTCTTGAATTCGTTGTTGCACCGTTAACCTGAATTGGTTCTAGCTTGATGCACGGTTATTCGGGGGAGGACATCCATGAACAATTTGCGTCTGAAAGCACTGCTGGGGGCAGGGTGCTTGTCGCTGGCTTTGATCGGAACCGCGATGAGTTCGGCGCATGCTGGCGGCCTGGAGCGCGGCGGTTACGACATCGATCTTTTGTTTGACCCTGCGCCGTTCTCTACGGAAGCGGAAGCGACTTACGTGATGCCGGATCGTAAGCTCAAGAATGCGCGCGGTCCTGGCGGGGCCGACCTAGGTTTCGGGACCTCGGCCGATGGGGCCGAGAACTATTGGGTCCCGCGCATCGGCGCGAAGGCCCAAATCGTCCAAGGTGTCGACTGTATGATTGACTACTCGCAGCCTTGGGGTGCGCATGTTGCGCCCGGCGTGTGGAATGGTGCGTTTTCCAACATGGAAACCGACATCAAAAGCGATAACTACGCTGCGACTTGCTCTTACAAAATGGATGCGGGCAAGGGTCAACTCCGCTTTATCGGCGGTGTTTTCTACCAGAAGGTCTACGGTTTCAAGGAAAGCCTGGTGTCACCGCTGGTGCCCGACTTCGGCGGCACCGGTCGCGTCGATCTGACGAGCAACGGCTGGGGCTGGCGCGCCGGCCTTGCCTACGAAATCCCCGACATCGCGTTGCGCGCGAGCCTCGTCTATAATTCGAAAGTTAAGCTCGATAACATTTCGGGCACGCTCGATCTGACAAATGTCGGCAGCGTCGTTCTTCCGATCTACGGCTCAACGCAGTACATGCCGGACGTGGTGGAATTGAAAATGCAGTCGGGCATCGCGCCCGGCTGGCTCGCCTTCGGTTCGATCAAGTGGGTTAACTGGAGCGTGCTGCAGAGTGTGCCGATCTGTCCGGTCGGTGTCCCAAGCGCGTTTTGCTTCACGAACTCGCCAGGCGAAGTAACGTCGCTCGACCTGATGTATCGTGACGGCTGGACGGTCACGGGCGGCATCGGTCATAAGTTCAACGACGAGTGGAGTGCGGCCGGCCAGCTCTCCTGGGATCGCGGCACTTCGCATGGCTACGGCTCGCAGACGGACTCCTGGACGCTGGGGGGCGGTGTCGCTTACACCCCTAAGCCGAATATCGAGGTTCGCTTGGCTGGCGCGGTTGGCGTGCTGACAAGCGGTCATTCCGGTATATTGATTGGGGAGAACGGTAAAGTTGTTGGAGATGACGCCACCTACGACTTCGGCAACGATCTCGTCACAGCGATTTCAGGCGGCCTCAAGATCAAGTTCTAAACCTCTGAAAAGCTGAACGAAAAAGGCCGGGCATCGCTCGGCCTTTTTCGTTGGCAGGTCTGGTCAGGCGCCCAGTTACCCAAGCCGCGTTGCACATAAACCGCACCGTTTTCACCTCGTGCGATTGTGACGTTTCGGCAACACTTTCTGAACAACCCCTGCGCTAAAGGTCAGGCCAAGGAAATTGCCCATTTCCCGCCATAAACCCGGCGCACCTCGATCTTGTCTCGGGACACGCGCCAAAAGGCTCGGCGATGGGGCAGGCCGCATCGCCCCCTTTTCAGGGAAGATGTGGGCAAGGAAGAGTATGGACGCCAAAGTCATTTCCAAGGCTAAGCTCCCCAGCCGCCATGTGACCGTCGGTCCGGCGCGGGCGCCGCACCGTTCCTATCTCTACGCAATGGGCTTGTCGGCAGCCGAGATCGCGCAGCCGCTGGTCGGCGTCGCATCCTGCTGGAACGAGGCGGCCCCCTGCAACATCTCGCTGATGCGCCAGGCGCAGGTGGTCAAGAAGGGCGTTGCGGCCGCCAATGGCACGCCGCGCGAATTCTGCACCATCACCGTCACCGATGGCATCGCCATGGGTCACCAGGGCATGAAGTCGTCGCTGGTGTCGCGCGAGGTCATAGCCGATTCAGTCGAACTCACCATGCGCGGACATTGCTATGACGCGCTGGTTGGGCTGGCCGGCTGCGACAAGTCGCTGCCCGGCATGATGATGGCCATGGTGCGGCTCAACGTGCCGTCGATCTTCATCTATGGCGGTTCGATCCTGCCCGGCAGCTACCGCGGCCGCCCCATCACCGTGCAGGATGTGTTCGAGGCAGTCGGCCAACATTCGGTCGGCAAGATCGATGATGCCGAGCTTCTCGAAATCGAACAGGCGGCCTGTCCGTCGGCTGGCTCCTGTGGCGCCCAGTTCACCGCCAACACCATGGCCACCGTCGCCGAAGCGATCGGCCTAGCGCTGCCCTATTCCTGTGGCGCGCCGGCGCCGTACGAAATGCGCGATCGTTTCAATTTCGCTTCGGGCGAAAAGATCATGGAGTTGATCGCGAAAAATATCCGGCCGCGCGACATCGTCACGCTGAAGGCACTGGAAAATGCGGCGACCGTGGTTTCGGCCACCGGCGGCTCGACCAACGCAGCACTGCATCTGCCGGCGATCGCACACGAGGCCGGCATCAAGTTCGACCTGTTCGACGTGGCGAAGATCTTCGAGAAGACGCCTTACATCGCCGACCTCAAGCCGGGCGGCAAATATGTCGCCAAGGACATGTTCGAGGCCGGCGGTATCCCGCTGTTGATGAAGACATTGCTCGACCACGGCTATCTGCACGGTGACTGCCTGACCGTGACTGGCCGCACTTTGGCCGAAAATATGGAGCACGTTGCCTGGAATGAACACCAGGATGTGGTCCGCCCGGCCAACACACCCATTACCCAAACCGGCGGTGTCGTTGGGTTGAAGGGAAACCTCGCCCCCGAAGGCGCGATCGTCAAAGTCGCCGGCATGTCGGAGCTGAAGTTCTCCGGCCCGGCACGCTGTTTCGATTCGGAAGAGGAATGTTTCGAGGCGGTAACGCATCGCAACTACAGGGAAGGCGAGGTTCTCGTCATTCGCTACGAAGGGCCGCGCGGCGGCCCCGGCATGCGCGAAATGCTGTCGACGACGGCAGCGCTCTATGGCCAGGGCATGGGCGGCAAGGTGGCGCTGATCACCGACGGGCGCTTCTCGGGCGCGACGCGCGGTTTCTGCATCGGCCATGTCGGGCCGGAGGCAGCGGTGGGCGGTCCGATCGGGTTGCTCAGGAATGGCGACGTGATCTCGATCGACGCGGTGAACGGCACGATCGATGTGGCGTTATCCCAAAGCGAACTGGCGGCGAGGGCGAAGACCTGGAAGGCGCGCAAGACCGACTATCAGTCGGGCGCGATATGGAAATATGCACAGACGGTGGGGCCGGCGCGCGATGGCGCTGTGACCCATCCGGGCGGTGCGAAAGAAACACATTGCTATGCGGACATCTGAGTTGTTGAGGTCGTCTGTCTTTTCGGCACTGGTCGTGGCTGCCACTTTTGGCGCGACCTTTGGCGCCGTGGGCCAGGCCATGGCCTTCGATGACAAGGTGTTCGACGACAAAACCGGCGTGAAGCCGCAGTCGAGCCCGTGGGCGGTGTTCCAGTTCGGCTTCTCCGCCTACAAGAACGGACACAAGGAACAGGCCGCCGAGGCCTACAAATACGCCGCCGAAAACGGCCAGATCGGCGCCACCTGGAAGCTTGCCCGCATGTATGCGGAAGGCGACGGCGTGGCGCGCGACGACTATGAGGCGTTCAAGTTCTTCTCGGAGATCGTCGACCAGGATGTCGAGCCCGGCTCGCCCGAGGAAAGCTATGTCTCCGATGCGTTGGTGGCGCTTGGCGACTATCTGCGCAAGGGCATTCCCGGCAGTCCGGTCACCGAGAACGAGGTGGCCGCTCAGGAATATTACATGCGCGCCGCCGCCAACTACCGCAATCCGAACGCGCAGTTCGAGATGGGGCAGATGTTCCTGAAGGGCGAGGGCGGCGTGAAGGCCAGTGTCAAGCAGGCTGGGCGCTGGTTCCAACTCGCCGCCGAGAAGGGCCATGCCGGCGCGCAGGCGACATTGGGCCACCTGCTGTTCCAGAGCGGCAAGATCGTTCGCGGCCTGGCGATGATGACGGCTGCGCTCGAACGCGCTTCGCCGGCCGATCAGCCCTGGATACGCGGCATGCAGGAGGAGGCATTTGCCACCGCCGGCGAAGCCGACCGCCGCACCGCGATCTCGCTGGCGGACGATATCCTCACCAAGGGCAGCAACTCGGACCAGTAGGCGCTGCTGCCGCCTGTCGGAATCAGTTCTCGGTCGGCTCCGTCGGCACCATGCTGGGCGCGGGCGTCGAGATCGGTGTGGCATGCAGGTGCGGCGCCATCGTGTTTGCGGGGCAGTTGTCGCCGACCTTCGTCCACGAGGTGTTGTTGAGCACCATGTCGCAGCGGGCAAGATGGCTCTGGCCGGCAAGCGTCAGGCAGGCGACCTGGCCAAGCTGGTAGGATTTTCCATTGGCCAGGCATTCCTGATCGGCAAGCGCCGCGGCAGGAGCGGCCATGGCAAATGCCAGGCCGATCGGACAAAGATGAAATCGTATGGTCATAGAATCCCAGCCGCCATGCTGACCAAGCAATGAACGGCGCGAAATGTGGCGATATGAGGGTTAGCGCCGTCAGGCTGGCTGGAGCGCGAGATCGATCGCCACCGGGACGTGATCGGACGGCTTTTCCCAGGCGCGGACATGCTTTTCGATCATGGCCGATGAGAACCGGTTGGCGGCTTCCGGCGACAAAAGCAGATGGTCGATGCGGATGCCGTTGTTCTTCTGCCAGGCGCCGGCCTGATAGTCCCAAAACGTATAGGCGTCAGTCGCGTCGGTGACTGCGCGCACCGCCTCGGTGAACCCAAGGTTGAGTAGCCGGCGGAAGGCTTGCCGCGTCTGCGGCTGGAACAGCGCATCGCCCAGCCAGTTCTCCGGAAACCGCGCGTCGATCGGCTCGGGGATAACGTTGTAGTCGCCGGCCAGCACAAGCGCCTCTTCGAGCTTCAGGCGCTCTTCAGCCCAGCGCTCCAGACGTGCCATCCAGGATAGCTTGTAGGAGAACTTCTTCTCGTCATCGATCGGATTGCCGTTCGGCAGATAGAGCGACGCTACGCGCAGCGCGCCCTTGTCCGTCGAGAAAACGCCTTCGATGAAACGCGCCTGCTCGTCGGCATCGTCGCCGGGCAGGCCCCTGACAACTTCGTCGAAGCGCAACTTCGACAGGATGGCGACGCCATTGAAACCCTTCTGGCCATAGGTTTCGACATTGTAGCCAAGCGCCTCGATCTCGGCGCGCGGGAACTGCTCGTCGACCGTCTTGATCTCCTGCAGGCAGGCGATATCGGGCGCGCTTTCGGTCAGCCAATGAGTCAGGTTGCCGATGCGGGCGCGCACGCCGTTGATGTTCCAGGTGACGATTTTCATAACGGTTCCGATGCTGCTCAGTTGGGGTCTTGCGGCGGATGGCGTTCGACGAGCCCGATCGTATTGCCGGCCGGGTCCTTTAGGAAGGCCATCCATTCGGTTTCCCCAGCTGGGCCGAACTGGCCCTCGCTGTCACGATGGACAAGCGTCGGCGTCGCTGTGAAGGGGACGCCGGCCGCCGCCGCCGAGGCGTGGAAATCGTCGAGACCCGATATGTCGAGATAAACTGTCCCTGCCGGTATGCCGTCGGTGAACAACAGCCTGATATCGCCGGCCATGATAAACGCGATGCCGGGCGGATCGAAGCGCGCATGCAGGTTCATGCCCAGTACGTCGCGCCAAAAGGCTAGCGTGGCGTCGAGGTCGCGGCCAGCCGCCAGCGCGATCTGACGGACCGCGCCGATGGCAGGCATTCTATATGGAAAAGCTCGTGCCGCAGCCGCAGGAGGCGACTGCGTTCGGATTTCGGATCTGGAACGACTGGCCCATCAAATCATCGACGAAATCGATCACCGAACCGCCCATATAGACCAGCGACAGATCGTCGATCAGCACCGTGGCGCCATCCTTCTCGATGGCGACGTCATCGTCGTTGCGCGTGTCGACCAGATCGAACTTGTAGGAAAAGCCGGAGCAACCGCCGCCTTCGACGGAAACGCGCAGCGCCGTCTTGCCCGCCTCACCCGAGACAATCTTTGCGATCCGCTTGGCGGCGGCCTCGGTCATGTCGACTTTCATGGCAGTCTTGGCATCCGCGCCCATCGGCGTCACCTTGCTTTCGGTTTCACATGATAGGTATGAAGCGCGAGGGGCCAAGTCAACCAGGCTCAAATTATCTGGACCAAGTCAACTGCGGCGGCATCAGCCATGACCAATGAGTTGGGCGACATCGGATTTGGTTATCGGCCACGCGCGGCCTATGCCTGCGATCCGGCAAAGTCGCGCGGACGGCTTTTCGACGAGGTGGAGAGCCCGACCCGCACGCCGTTCCAGCGCGACCGTGACCGCATCATCCACTCGACGGCCTTCCGCCGTCTCAAGCACAAGACGCAGGTGTTCATCGCCCATGAAGGCGACCATTACCGCACTCGGCTGACCCATTCGATCGAAGTGGCGCAGATCGCGCGCGCTTTGGCACGAGCGCTGCGCGGCGATGAGGATCTCGCCGAGGCGGTGGCTCTGGTGCATGATTTCGGCCATACGCCCTTCGGCCACACCGGCGAGGACGCGCTGAACGAGAAGATGGCCGCCTGGGGTGGTTTCGACCACAATGCGCAATCGCTGCGCATCGTGACGAGGCTGGAGGCGCGCTATGCCGAATTCGATGGGCTCAACCTGACCTGGGAAACGCTGGAAGGCCTGGTCAAGCACAATGGACCGCTGACGGATGCCGACGGTCAAGGCCTGAAAGGGCGGGTGCCGCAGGCGATCCGTGATTATTCCGAGCTGCACGACCTCGAACTGGACCGGTTTGCCGGCATCGAGGCGCAATGCGCTGCGATCGCCGACGACATCGCCTACAACACGCACGATATCGACGATGGCCTGAGAGCAGGGCTGCTGACGCTGGATATGCTGGAGACGGTTTCGCTGCCCGGAACCATTCTGAAAGGTGTGCGCACACGCTATCCCTCTCTTGATGACGTACGCACCGGCCATGAGCTGATGCGGCGGCAGATCACCGCCATGGTCGAGGATGTTATCGTCTCCACCACTGCCAATCTGGAGCGCATCAGGCCACGGAACGCCGATGCCGTGAGAGCGGCTGGCGAGACGATGGTGACTTTCTCGGCCGAAATGGCCGCCTTCGAGAAAGAACTGAAGGCCTTTCTCTACAAGCATCTTTATCGGCACGCGGAAGTCATGCGTGTGCGCGCGGACGCCGAGCGGATCGTCAACGATCTGTTCGACGCCTATTTCGCCGATCCGCGCGCCATGCCGGACGGCTGGCGCGAGGGACTGGATCGGGCCGCCGTTCGCATCAAGGCGCGCAGCGTTGCTGATTTTCTGGCGGGTATGACCGACACCTATGCGCTCAAGGAACATCGGCGTTTGTTTGACCATACGCCGGAATTGAGCTAGGGCGGGCTCGATTTTGCCGGCCAACGAGCCGGATTCCCTGTAAAGCCACCAGAGCCATTCCCATGAATATCTTCGCCGACTTCACCGCGCGAATCATAAAAGCTGTCGAAGCGCTTGATTTGAAAGACAGTAATGGCGTTTCGCCGGATCTGTCGCGCATTGCCGTCGAGCCGCCGCGCGACGCCAGCCATGGCGACCTGGCGACCAATGCGGCAATGGTGCTGGCCAAGCCGACCGGCCAGAACCCGCGCGCGCTGGCCGAGAAATTGGCGCAAGCGCTGCGTGACGACAAGGATGTCGCCGCCACCGAAGTGGCTGGCCCTGGCTTCGTCAATCTCCGGCTCAAGGACGGCTTTTGGCAGGTGCATCTGACCGCCTTGCTTGGCGAAGGCCGCAACTATGGCCGCTCGACGATTGGCGCTGGCAGGAAGACCAACGTCGAATATGTCTCGGCCAATCCGACAGGGCCGATGCACGTCGGCCATTGCAGGGGCGCTGTCGTTGGCGACGCGCTGGCCAACCTGATGGCCTTTGCCGGCTACGACGTGACCAAGGAATACGTCATCAACGATGCCGGCTCGCAGATCGACGTGCTCGGTCGCTCCGCATTCCTGCGGTACCGCGAAGCGCTCGGCGAGGACATCGGCGAAATACCTCCCGGTCTCTATCCCGGCGATTACCTTGTCCCTGTCGGGCAGACGCTGGCCAAGGAGTTTGGCCGCTCTTTGCTGCAGATGCCGGACGACGAGGCGCTCGCCATTGTCAAGGACCGCACCATCGATGCGATGATGGCGATGATCCGCGAGGATCTGGCGATGCTCAACGTGCATCACGACGTGTTCTTCTCCGAGCGCACGCTGCACGCCGACAATGCCAGGAAGATCCGCTCGGCGATAAACGATTTGACGCTGAAGGGCCACATCTACAAGGGCAAATTGCCGCCGCCCAAGGGCGAGAAGCCTGATGATTGGGAGGACCGCGAGCAGACGCTGTTCCGCTCGACCGCGGTCGGCGACGACATGGACCGGGCGCTGGTCAAGTCGGACGGCTCCTTCACCTATTTCGCCGCCGATGTCGCCTATCTCAAGGACAAGGTCGATCGCGGCTTCGTCGACCTGATCTATGTGCTCGGCGCCGACCATGGCGGCTATGTCAAGCGACTGGAAGCGCTGGCGCGGGCGATTGCCGGCGACGAGGTGAAGCTCACCGTGCTGCTTTGCCAATTGGTGAAGCTGTTTCGCGACGGCGAGCCGGTGCGCATGTCGAAGCGGTCCGGCGATTTCGTGACGCTGCGCGAAGTGGTGGAGGAGGTCGGCCGAGACGCGATCCGCTTCATGATGCTCTACCGCAAGAACGACGCGCCGCTGGATTTCGATTTCGCCAAGGTGACCGAGCAGTCCAAGGACAATCCGGTGTTCTATGTGCAGTACGCTTCGGCGCGCTGCCATTCGGTATTCAGGCAGGCGAGCGAGCAACTGGGCGAGGCTAATTTCGATCGCAACAGCCTCGCGTCCGCCGTGGCTTTGCTGGCCGACGAGGGCGAAATCGGCCTGATCCGCAAGCTTGCCGAATATCCCCGCCTGATCGAGTCGGCCGCACTTGCGCTCGAGCCCCATCGGCTGGCATTCTACCTTTATGATCTGGCCTCCAGCTTCCACGGACACTGGAACCGTGGCACGGATAATCCCGACTTACGTTTTGTTAAGGTTAACGACCGACAATTGACGCATGCCAGACTAGGGCTGGTGCAGGCTGTTTCAGACGTTTTGACGTCCGGCCTGACGCTGATCGGAGCCGCCGCGCCCACCGAAATGCGTTAGGTTTGACTAAATAACCTGTCACCTTTTGCCCACATTGCGCTGGTAAGGGCCAACCCTACGCGACGTCCATGGCGTCCGAATGAGTGCGAGTTCGGGAACAATAATGGCAGACAGAACCCAGCTGAGAGTAGCCGACAACAACGACATCGCCGACGATGATCCGTTCGCGGAACTGACCAGGATCATGGGGTTCGACCCGCGCCAGCCGGTCAAGCCGCAGTCGCCCGCCCAGCCGAAGGCCCCAGCCGCCGATCACGCGGCGGAAGAGGGCGATTTCGATATCGATCTCGAGAAGGAAATGATGGCCGAGTTCGGCGCTGACGACGGCGACGCCGTTCCGGTTGCCGAGGCCCATGAGCCTACTTTCGAGCATCGGCCGGCGTTCGAAGCGGCTGAGGCCGGCGCAACGGATGACGACGAGTTTTCGGTTTCGCTCGACGACGATTTCCATCTGGACATGGCTGACGTCGACGACCAAGCGACCGGCTCCAGCAAATCGGGCGCTGCCGAAGCCGCGCCGTCCGTCGAGCCGGCTTTCGACGCCGATTTCGGCAATGCCGTCGCCAGTTCGCTTGAGGATGTCTCGCCCTTCGAGGACGATCAGCCGATGGCGGACGAGCTTGCCGCGTCGCTCGACCATGACTTCCGGATCGACGAGCAAGCTGAAGGGGTCCAGCACGCTGTTGACGACGCGCCTGCTGTCGAGACGGCTGCCTCCGATCATGAATTCGACGATGTGATTGCGATCTCGCTCGAAGACGAGTTGATGCTCGACGACCATTCGGTGACGGAACAGGCCTACAGGGCTGCCGATCCCGTCGAGTACCCCATGCCGGAGCAGGCTGCTGCGCCTGACGGCCAAGCCTCCGACGAGAATTTTGCCTCCGACGAAAATCTTGCCAGCCATCTCAACGACAGCATGGCGGATGTCGACATGGATTTTGACGTTCGCGCTGACGAGCCGGTCGCATCCGAGGAGCCGGAAGCGCATGATATGCTTGCCGATAGCGCGGATGCGAAGGGCGAGACGCCCAGCGCTGAAGCAGGGTCGGATGATGCTTTCGAGCTGAATTTCGACGACACGTTCGCCGAAACAGTCGAAGAACCGGCCACTGAATTTGTCGCCGCTCCGGTCCAGCCGGTGGCGCCAGCCGTCATTGCAGCCGAGCCGGTGCAAACCCCGATCGCGGACGAACGAAGCCTGGAAGACGAGTTGAATGCGCTGCTGGGCGCCATGACAGCGCGCGCGGCGCCTGTAGCCAAGGAGGAGCCGGTCATGGCTCGGCCGGCTGTCGCCGCGCAGTTGCCTGTCGCCGAGGCTGCAGAGACCACCGAGGAGCCGGCCGATATTGTCGGCGACCTCGACTGGGATCTTGACGAACCCGCTCCTGAGAAGCCTAACCACCTCGGCACCGCCCAGGCGGCCGATGCCGATGTCGACGATCTTTTGCATGATGAACCTCATGATGAACCTGAAGATCGGGATCCGGGCTCGGAGGCCGCCGGACATGGTGATGTCGATTTCGACGATGACGCCTTCGACGCGGCCTTTGCCAAAAGCCTGGACCCGCGCGATGCCTCCGCTTCCCGGGACAATTCGACGGATTCTCTCGATTGGCCGGCGGAGCGTTCCACGCCGCCCGAGCCAGTCCGTTCGTGGAGCCGCGTGACGCCGGTTCCGCAACAGCCCACATTTAGCGCTCAGCCTCCGGTTGGTGGTCAGCCGGCCGCTTCGAGTGCACCCATGACCACAGCCTCGGCGGTCGCCGGGGTGACTTCCTACCGTTCGGCCGAGCCGGTCGAAACTGTCGCCCCTGTATCCGCGCCGCAATCGCGCCAGTCAGCGCGTTACGAAGACATGCCCGATGTCGAGACTGTCGATGTGCCCGAGCGTGTCGTGGCGCTGGCGGACGATCTCGACATTCCGGAACTGCATTTCGAGGAAGATCAGCCGGCGTCGCCTGGCTATGACGATCTCGACGCCGAGTTCTCCAGCCTTCTCTCCGAGATGAACGCGGTGGAGGTCGCTCCCGCTACCGCGAGCTACGTGGCGTCTTACGAAGATGATTCTTACGCCGCGGGTTTCAAGCCGGGTTATGACACAGCCAAGCAGGGCTATGACAGCGCGAAGCCGGGCTATGACAGCGTCAAGCCGGGCTATGACAGGGCCTCGCTGGGTTATGAGCCGGAAGCGCGGACCTATGCGGCGCGGCCCATGGAAGTGTCTGCCCGCACGGCGGCGCCTACAGGTTATGCCGATGCCGCCGACGGCTTCGATCTCGACAGTCTGCCCGGCAATCAGCCGGCTTCACAGGCGGACGATTTCACCGTCGACGAACTCGACTACGATCCCGAACTCGATGAGGCGATGGCTGTTCCGGGCCTCGGCGAGCGTGAGGCTGCAAGGCCTTCGCGCGGACGTGGCCTGCTCATCGCCGCGATTGTCGGTGGGGTGGCGGTCGCGGGCGGCCTTGGCGCCTTTGCGCTGTCTTTCGGCGGCAAGGGCGGCACTGAAGCGCCCGTGATCGTTAAGGCCGACAACGCGCCTATCAAGGTCAAGCCGGAGAATCCGGGCGGGGCCGTGGTACCGAACCAGGACAACAAGGTCTATGACGCGGTCAGGGGTGCGAAGCCCGCCGAGCCGGTCCAGGAGAAACTGGTTACCAACACCGAAGATCCGGTGGACGTTCAGGCGAAGGATCCGAGCCGCGCCATCGATCTTTCGCCGGACCAGAACGCCGGCGCCGCAGTCACCATCGGACCCGATGACGGCAACGCCGTGCCGACCGCCGGCGCCGCTTCGACCGACAACACAGCGCCCGCGCCCAAGTCCGAGGATCGCATCGCGCAGGTGCTGCAGGATGCCGACAAGGGTACCAACGCCGATGTTGTTGCCGTTGCGCCGCGCAAGGTGAGGACCATGGTGGTCAAGTCGGATGGTTCGCTGGTGCCGCGTGAGGATCCGGCGCCGGCCGCGACGCAAGTGGCCGCAACCGAGCCGGTCGACCCGGCGCCGCAGCATGTTGCGCCGTTGGCGAAGGCCGATGCGGACCAGACCGGCACTGTAGCGCCCGCCGCCGCCCAGGCAGATGATGGACCGGCTCTCAAACCGGTGGCTGCAGCACCGGTGGCGGCAGCGCCGGTAGCGACAGCCAAGCCCAAGGCTGAGGCCAAGGCGCAGTCCGCCAACACGCCGACCAAGGTTCCGGTCGCGCCGCAGCGTCCGTCCGACCAGCCGGTTGACGTCGTCGGCGAGGTCAAGCCCGATCAGGTTGCGTCCATCGATCCGGCATCGACAGCGACCGGCGGTGGTTCATGGTCGATGCAGATTGCGTCACAACCGACGGTCGAAAGCGCCCAGTCCAGCTATCAGGATCTGCAGCGCCGCTATGGCAGCGTGCTCGCCGGCCGTACCGCCAACATCGTCAAGGCCGAGATCGCCGGCAAGGGCACGTTCTACCGCGTGCGCGTTCCGGCCCAGTCGCGCAATGATGCGATCAATTTGTGCACCAGCTACAAGGCCGCCGGCGGCAACTGCTTCGTCTCGCGCTAGAGCCGGAGCCAACCAATTGAAAAAGCCGGCGCGGTCACCGCGCCGGCTTTTTCATGGGGAAAGCAGATCTGGCGTTTGACGGCTTGTGACCCAGATGATTCCCTTTGATCGCGTGAAGCCCTAAAATGCTGACATGACCGAATCAAAATCCATGATCCTCGGCTGTGCCGGGAAATCGCTCACCCGCGAAGAAATCAATTTCTATCGCAATGAATGCCCTTGGGCCTTCATCCTGTTTGCGCGCAACATCGGCGAAACCGAACAGATCCGCGATCTGGTCGCCGAGATGCGCGACTGTATCGGGCGTCCGGACGCGCTGGTGTTCATCGACCAGGAGGGCGGCCGTGTGCAGCGCCTGCGGCCGCCACTGGCGCCGAACTATCCGGCTGGTGGTGCGCTCGGCGCGCTGTGGCGCGACGACCATGATGCCGGCGCCCGCGCGGCCTGGCTGATGGCGCGGCTGCATGCCTTTGACCTGCTGCGCTACGGCATCACCGCGGATTGCCTGCCGGTGCTCGATGTGCCGATCGAGGGCGCCAGCGATGTCATCGGCGCGCGTGCGTATGGCAAGGAACCGCGACCGGTGATCGAACTCGGCCGCGCCGCGGCCGAAGGTTTGATGTCGGGCGGCGTGCTGCCGGTTATGAAGCACATTCCGGGCCATGGACGCGCCTTTGCCGATACGCATTTCGAATTGCCTGTGGTCAATGCCTCGCTGAGCGATCTGCAGCGGCATGATTTCGCCCCGTTCCGGGAGCTCAATCATCTGCCGATGGCGATGACGGCGCATGTCGTCTATAGCGCCATCGATCCCAACAATCCGGCGACCACCTCAGGCAAGGTCATCGACGAGATCATCCGGAGCGAAATCGGTTTCGACGGGCTGCTGATGAGCGACGACACCTCGATGAAGGCACTTTCTGGGGATTTCCCGACAAAGGCGGCCTCGATCCTTGCCGCGGGCTGCGATCTGGTCCTTCACTGCAATGGCGTTTTCGAGGAGATGGCCGGCATCGCATCGCGGACCACGGGGCTTGAAGGCACATCGCTGGAGCGCGCAAAGCGGGCGCTGACCTATATTAAGAAACACGACACGGTGGAAGAAACCGAGATACGCGCTGAATTCGCCACCTATTTCGATGCGGTGGCTTAAAAAAGGGAAGTGAGAGGAAGTGGCGGAAACATTGGAAAGCAAGGCCGCGAAGGCCGCACCGATGGACCGTCTGTGGGCCGAGAATGACGATTCACGCGTCACCGGCGACCCGTCGCTGGTCGTCGACGTGGCCGGTTTCGAAGGTCCGCTCGATCTTCTGCTGCATTTGGCTCGCACCCAGAAGGTCGATCTGGCGCGGATTTCGATCCTGGCGCTGGTCGAGCAATACCTGACCTTTGTCGAGACGGCGAGGGCGCTCAGGCTCGAGCTTGCAGCCGACTATCTGGTGATGGCGGCGTGGCTGGCCTTCCTCAAATCGAAACTTCTGATCCCCAAGCAGCCGGGCGACGAGGGCGAAAGCGGCGAGGAACTGGCGGCGGTGCTGCAGTTCCGGCTGAAACGGCTGGAAGCCATGCGCGACGCCTCGGCGCGCCTGGTCAACCGCAACCGGCTCGGCCGTGACGTGTTTGCGCGCGGCATGCCGGAAATGGTCATCATCGAAAAGCGCAACGCCTATTCGGCCTCGCTTTACGATCTGCTCACTGCCTATGCCCAGCAACGGCAGAAGCAGGCGATCAACAATGTGACGATCGCCAGGCGCGGCGTCTGGTCGCTCAAGGACGCGCGCGATATCCTGACCCGCCTGGTCGGAGCCCTGCACGACTGGGCGACGCTGGAAAGTTTCCTGATCGTGTATATGACCAGCCCCGAGGAGCGGCGCACGGCGATCGCCAGCTCTTTCGCGGCCACGCTGGAACTGGTGCGCGAAGGCTCGATGGACATGCGGCAGGACGACGTGTTCGCTCCGATCTATCTGCGCGGCCGCGCGCAGGCAATCAAGGCAGTCGAGGTGGCATCATGAGCGAACGCGCCAACGCTTCGGTTATCCCGTTCAAGGTCGGCGATGAACCCGAAGAGGAATCGCTCTCCCAGTATCCTTCAGAGCAACAGGTGCAGAATCCGGCCGAGCGGCTGCATCTGGCGGAAGCCGTACGCATGGCCGAGGCGATCGTGTTCGCCAGCGCTGAACCTGTCAGCGAAAAGCAGCTTGCGGCGCGTCTGCCAGATGGCATCAACGTCGCCCTGGCCATGGCCGAACTGCGCCAGATCTATGCCCGGCGCGGCGTCAATCTGGTGCGCGTCGGAGATGCCTGGGCATTCCGCACCGCCGGCGATCTGGCTTTCCTGATGAGCCGCGATACTGTCCAACAAAGGAGGCTGTCGCGCGCAGCGCTAGAAGTGCTGGCGATCATTGCCTATCACCAGCCAGTGACGCGCGCCGAAATAGAGGACATCCGCGGCGTCGAAACCTCGAAAGGGACGCTCGACACGCTGCTGGAAACCGAATGGGTGCGCATGCGCGGCCGGCGCAAAACGCCGGGACGCCCTGTCACCTACGGCACCACCGACAACTTCCTTGATCATTTCGCGCTGGAGGAGATCCGCGATCTTCCGGGCATGGAGGAACTGAAAGGGGCCGGGCTGCTTTCGGGCCGCATGCCGTCGAATTTCTCCATTCCGCAGCCGCCGGCCGATCCCGACGCGTTGACCGACGACGAGGACGCGCTGACCGACATCGACCTCGAGGAACTCGGCCTGCTGACGCCGCGCGTCACGGAGGATTGACTGGCTAGCTGCCAATCTGTCGAGGATGCGCGGATTCGTAGCGGGCCATCGCGTTGAAAACGCGTGACATCCGCCACCCTTTCATAAACTCTGTCGCAGTTGTGTTTGAATCCCTACGCGAAAGCGCATAGATCATCGCCAGGGAAAACGTTCGAGAGAGATTTGCTATGGGTTCATTTTCGATTTGGCATTGGATGATCGTGCTGGTGATCGTGCTGCTGGTGTTCGGCCGCGGCAAGATTCCCGAGCTGATGGGTGACATGGCCAAGGGCATCAAGAGCTTCAAGAAGGGCATGGCCGACGATGACGTTGCCGAAGACAAGCGCACCGTCGAACACCGTGCGGATGAGACCGTTGCGGCCGCGAAGGAAAAAGCCAGCAAGAGCTGAGCCACGGGTTCTAGTCGGAACAGAGTGCCATGTTTGAAGTCGGCTGGACCGAAATGCTGGTCATCGCGATCGTCATGATCGTGGTCGTCGGGCCCAAGGATTTGCCTAATATGCTGCGCACTTTCGGGCGCACGACGGCCAAGCTGCGCGCGATGGCGTCCGATTTCCAGAAGCAGTTCAACGAAGCGCTGAAGGAAGCCGAGCTTGACGACGTCAAGAAGTCGGTCGACGAGCTCAGAGGCCTCAGCCCGATGGCCGAGATCAAGAAGCAGCTCAATCCGTTCGAGCAGGCCGCGGCCGACGTTCGCTCCGGCGTCGATGCGGCGATGAAGCCCAAGCCGGCGGCCGATCCGGCAATGCCTGCCGCTTCGACACCGCTGGCGGCCGAGCCTTTGAAGAATGGCGCTACGACCATGCCTGGCGTCAACGGGCCGGAAGCCACGCCGGCAGCGCCAATTTTCCCGGCAATGGCCGATGACTCGGTGGTGACGTCGTCATTGCCGACAGTACCGGTCGTGGCGCCAAAGGCGTCCGCGGCGAAGGTGGCCAAGGCTGCGCCGGCAAAGGCAATGCCGGTTGCAAAAATACCGGCCACGGCTTCGGCGAATGTCGCAAAGGCTCCTGCGCCGGCGAAAACGATCGCCACCAAGGCCCCGCCTACGCCCAAAGCGCCAGCGAAGACCGTGGCGGCGGCAAAGGCTGAAACGCGCAAAACCGCGAAGCCTGCTGCGGCCAAGGCGATCGCGAGCAAGACCGTGGCGAAAGCCGATCCGAAGCCTACGCCGGCCAAGACACCGGCGGCCAAGAAGACGGCGGGAGCCGCCAAGTGAGCGTTTCGGACAAGGAAAAGGACGAGATCGAGAAATCGTCGGCACCGCTGATGGAGCATCTGATCGAGTTGCGCCGGCGGTTGATCTGGTCGCTGGGCGGCTTCTTCGTCGCGTTTCTCGTCTGCTTCTTCTTCGCCAAGAAGCTGTTCAACCTTCTGGTCGTCCCGTTCAGATGGGCGACGCAGTGGGCAGGGCTCGATCCGCACAAGGTCGAGCTGATCTACACCGCGCCGCAGGAATTCTTCTTCACCCAGGTCAAGCTCGCAATGTTCGGTGGCATGGTGATCGCCTTTCCGCTGATCGCCACGCAGATCTACAAGTTCATCGCTCCAGGCCTCTATAAGAACGAGCGCAACGCCTTCCTGCCGTTCCTGATCGCTTCGCCGATCCTGTTCCTGATGGGCGCGTCTCTGGTCTATTTCTTCTTCACGCCGATGGTGATGTGGTTCTTCCTCGCCATGCAGCAGACCGGCACCGACGAACAGGTGCAGATTTCGCTGCTGCCGAAAGTGTCGGAATATCTCAGCCTGATCATGACGCTGATCTTTTCCTTCGGCCTGGTGTTCCAGCTGCCGGTGGTGACCAGCCTTATGACGCGGGTCGGCATGCTGTCGTCCAAGGCGCTGGCCGAGAAGCGCAAATGGGCAATCGTCATTGCCTTCGTCGTCGCCGCGGTGCTGACACCACCCGATCCGATGAGCCAGATCGGCCTGGCCCTCCCGACGATCCTTCTTTACGAGGTCTCCATCTGGGCTGCCCGGCTGATCGAGCGCGATCAGGAAAAGCAGCGTGTGGCGCGCGAGAGACAGGACACAGCGGAAACCGTGGCGGACAAAGCCCCAGACGAGCCTCCGGCGCCTGCTGCCTCCTAATACCGGGCTGCGTGGAAAACGGCTGCGGCTGCCTAGCCTCATCTTGCATCGATCAAGGATGCGGTTTACGCCCTCTTGCTGAAACGCATCGCTATCAAGCGCTGCGTTTCAGTTTTGTTTTGAGCATGTCGTTGTCCCAAACCGCTGCGCACTTTTGGGCGACATGCTCCCTGAGGACGGATGAACCATGCTTGACATCAAATGGATTCGCGACAACCCGAAGGCCCTTGTCGAGGCGCTGGTCAAGCGCTCATGGTCGGCCGGTGAGGCGCAGTCCACGGTCGACGGGCTGATCGCCTCGGACGAAGCGCGGCGCGAGCACGTCACCGAATTGCAGACCAGGCAGGAGCGCCGCAATGCCGCCTCGAAAGAGATCGGCAACGCCATGCGCTCGGGCGACGCAGCGCTTGCCGAGAAGCTGAAAGCCGAAGTCGGCGAGATAAAGACCTTCATCCAGAATGGCGAGGCGCGCGAACGCGAACTCGACAAGGCGCTGAACGATGCGCTTGCGGTGCTGCCCAACGTGCCGCTCGACGACGTGCCTGTCGGCAAGGACGAGCACGACAATGTCGTCAAGCGCGTCGTCGGCAAGGCGCCGACACCGCCGAACTGGGTGAAGGAGCATTTCGAGATCGGCGAAGCGCTCGGCATGATGGATTTCGAGAGGGCGGCAAAACTGTCAGGCTCGCGGTTCACCGTGCTGAAAAGCGGCCTGGCGCGGATGGAACGCGCGCTCGGACAATTCATGCTCGACCTGCACACGACCGAGCATGGCTACCAAGAAGTCATCCCGCCACTGATGGTCAAGGACGACGTTCTGTTCGGCACCAACCAGTTGCCGAAGTTCGAGGAAGATCTGTTCTTCACGCCGCACGGGGAGGGCAGGCTTGGCCTGATCCCAACAGCCGAAGTGCCGCTCACCAACTTGGTGCGCGAAGAAATCACCGCGCATGAAAAACTGCCGCTGCGCTATACGGCGCTGACGCCGTGCTTCCGTTCGGAAGCGGGTTCGGCCGGGCGCGACACGCGCGGCATGCTGCGTCAGCACCAATTCTACAAGGTCGAGTTGGTGTCGATCACCGATCAGGAGTCCTCGCTCGCCGAACACGAGCGGATGACGCAATGCGCCGAGGAAGTGCTGAAGCGGCTCGGCCTGCCGTTCCGCACCGTGACACTGTGCACCGGCGACATGGGCTTTGGCGCGCGCAAGACCTACGACATCGAGGTCTGGCTGCCCGGCCAGAACGCCTATCGCGAGATTTCGTCCTGCTCGGTGTGCGGGGATTTCCAGGCGCGCCGCATGGAAGCCCGCTACAAGGACAAAGACGGCAAGGGCAACCGCTTCGTCCATACGCTCAACGGTTCGGGCACCGCGGTCGGTCGCGCGCTCATAGCTGTCATCGAAAATTACCAGAATGAGGATGGCAGCGTAACCATTCCTGAAGTGCTGCGGCCTTACATGGGCGGTCTGGAAAAGATCGAAGCGAAATAATGCGCATCCTCCTGACCAATGACGACGGCATTCATGCCGAGGGCCTGGCGTCGCTCGAACGCGTCGCACGAACGCTGTCCGACGATGTCTGGGTGGTGGCTCCGGAGCAGGATCAGTCAGGCTACGCCCATTCGCTGTCGATCTCGGAACCGCTGCGGCTGCGCAAGATCGGCGAGAAGCATTTTGCCGTGCGCGGCACGCCGACCGATTGCGTCATCATGGGTGTCAAGAAGATCCTTCCCGGCGTACCCGACCTGATCCTGTCCGGCATCAATTCCGGCGCCAACATTGCCGACGATGTCACCTATTCGGGCACCGTCGCCGGTGCCATGGAAGGCGCGCTGCTCGGCATCCGCTCGATCGCGCTCAGCCAGGGCTACAGCTATGTCGGCGAGGACCGCGTCGTCCCATACGAGACGACCGAGGCGCTGGCGCCGGCGCTGCTGGAGAAACTGGTCGCGACGCCGTTGCCGGACGGTGTTTTGCTGAACGTCAATTTTCCGAACTGCCTTCCAGAAGAGGTCGCCGGAACGGTCGTCACCTCGCAAGGCAAACTGGTGCACAGCTTGTGGGTCGATGAGCGCCGTGACGGGCGCGGCCTGCCTTATTACTGGCTGCGTTTCGGCCGCGAGCCGGTCGAAGGCAAGCAAGGCACAGACCTCTATGCTCTGCGCAACAGGCTGGTGTCGGTGACACCACTGCAGCTAGACCTCACCGCGCATGAAATCCGTGATCAACTGAGCAAGGCGCTTGCATGAACCAGGGCCTCGATGACCGTGAAGGCTTTGCCGCCTTTCTGTTGCGCCTGCGCGGCAGGGGGACGGTGCCGAAGGCGTTGATCGCAGCCTTCGAGGCGACGCCGCGGCGCGGCTTCCTGGCGGCCCAGTTCCATCAGATCGCCTGGTCGGACCGCATGCTGCCGATCGAATGCGGCGAGGCGATCGAAGGCGCGGACATGCAGGCGGCGGTGATCGCCGCACTCGCCATCGAGCAGGGCAATCGCGTGCTCGAGATCGGCACCGGCTCCGGTTATACCTCGGCCGTGATGTCGCGGCTGGCGGCGCGGGTCGTCACCACCGATCGCTACAGGACGCTCGTCGAGCAGGCCAGGCAGCGTTTCGAGGCGCTTGGTATCGGCAATGTCATCGTGCGCCAGGCCGATGGTTCCGGCGGGCTGCCGAACGAAGGGCCGTTCGATCGCATCGTCGCATGGGCAGCCTTCGACAGCCTTCCGCGCTTCCTGCTCGATCAATTGTCGAGCGGCGGCATCGTCATCGCCCCGATCGGGCCCGAGGAGGGCGAGCAGGTGCTGGCCAAGCTGACCAAGGTCGGCAGCCGGTTCGAGCGTGAGGATATCGGCCTTGTCCGCTTGCAGCCTATCCTGCGCAGCGTGGCCGCCGTCATATAGGCGATGTTGCAAACGCCAGCTTCGCGCCCGTCCTCGACACCGGCTCGGCTGACGTAAAATCTCCCCTCAGCTCACCCTCTAATATTTTAAGAAAAATTTCGCCGGATTCCATGGGGTTAACCGTCGAGTAACATTAACGCGCTTTAATCATGCCTAGTTTGTACCGGGTATGTGCGGGTTAGTGCGATGCAACTCAGAGTTTTGAAGACAAACGGTCGCAATCTGGCGCGAGGCTGCGCCATACTGGTGGTCGCGGGTGCTGCTGCGGGATGCAGTTCCCAGGTTTCGCGGTTCAATGGCGTCGACGACGTCTTTACATCCTCGACGAACAATCAGCGCGCGATCATCAACAAGCAGGATGCCGTACAGCAGCCCTATCCGGGTGATGTCGCGGCCGCCCCCATCGATGGCAGCCACACACAGTCGGTCAGCCGCTCCAGCCTCGAGCCGGTTTCGACGCGGCCATTGCCGCCGCCCGTTGCCCAGGCGCAGCCGGCTCCCGCACTGGCGCCTGCCGCAAAGCCGATGCGCACCGCATTGGCTGCGGCGCCGCATGTCGACAGGACCACGACCGGTACCGTCGCTCCGGCCGCATCGCCGTTCAAGGTTGCGCAGCCCGATGCACCGCGCGTGGCAGCTGCTGGTACGCCGCATGCGACCGAGATCGTCGTCAGGGACGGTGAAACGATTTCAGGCATAGCGCAGCACTACAAGGTGCCGGCCGACGCGATCATGAAGGTCAACGGGCTGAGCGCGACCAAGGGTCTGAAGACCGGCCAGAAGCTGGTTATCCCGGCCTATGCCTACTCGAACAAAGGCGAGCCGAAAGTCGCCGAGGTCAAGCCGGCGAAAGACGGCAAGCACGACCAGCCGGCCACGGCACCCGAAAAGGTCGCGGTCCTGCCCCAGCAGCCGAAGCTGAAGGAGGGCAAGTCCGCCGCTCAGGTCGACACGGCGGCCGCCGCAAACCAGCCCAAGCAGCCCAAGCCGCAGATGGCCGCGGCCAAGGCCGCTGGGACCTACACGGTCCAGTCGGGCGATACGATGTCTTCGATTGCCAGGAAGACCGGCGTTGGCGTCGTTGCTCTGAAGCAGGCCAACGGGATGAAGGATGGACTGCTTAAGATCGGCCAGACCCTGAAGGTGCCGACTGGTGGGGTCGCGACGGTCGCCAGCGCCAAGCCTGCCAAGATCGATCCGGTGACCACGGCCACCACGCAGCCAGCGGCAAAGACCACGCCGTCGGAAACGCTGGCGTCCTACACGCCGCCGAAGAAAGATTCGAAAGTCATCCAGCAGGCCGAGGACGACGATGCCGTTGCGCCTGACGCCACCGGCATCGGCAAGATGCGCTGGCCGGTGCGCGGCCGCGTGATCTCCGGTTTCGGGTCCGGCAAGGACGGCGTCGACATCGCCGTGCCGACGGGAACGCCGGTCAAGGCGGCCGAGAACGGCGTCGTCATCTATGCCGGCGACGGGCTCAAGGAATTCGGCAACACGGTTCTGGTGCGCCACGAGAATGGCCTGGTCACCGTCTATGGTCACGCCAGCTCTATCGAGGTGCAGCGCGGCCAAAAGGTCAAGCGCGGCCAAGAAATCGCACTGTCGGGCATGAGCGGCACGACGGACTCGCCGAAGCTGCATTTCGAAGTGCGCAAGAACTCTGCCCCGGTCGATCCGTCGGGCTACCTCGAATAGAAAAAAAGCAATTTGCAGGCCGTCTGACCTCCAGTCCGGCCCGCCGGCTCAGCCCGCTCCGCCAGGAGCGGGCTTTTTCAGTTGGTTGCGAGATGCTTGTTCCTCAAGACTCAAAGATGATCGCGGAGCGTGTCGGCGATCATCACTTCAAGGCTGCTGGCCTTCACCCCTAAGAGTGCCTCTGCGTCGGAGGAATCGACCAGCAAGGGCCTTTCGAAGAGGTAGCTCATCTCGATAAGCTCATGCATGCCCAATGCTTCCATCTCTGAGACCGAATAGGAACGTACTTCTGAAACCTCCCGGCGAAGCATCGCCGCGGTTTTCAAGATGAGTTCCCGGGGGGAGGCGTGTTGCGAGGGAACATGAAATGCCCGTCCCCATTCACCCGTGTAGCGGGAGGCCGCGACAAGTGTCCTGGCGACGTCCTTGGTGAAGCTCCAGGCATGAGTTGCTTCAAGGTTTCCAATGAAAGCGTTGGGCTTCCCCTCGATTATGGAGGGCAGCGCGACCAGTGAGAAATAGCTGATCGCGCCTTGTCCCAGATAGTCGCTTGACCGCACTTCGATCGCCGGCACATTGGCACGGACCGCCCGCTGCCACATGATGGTCCTGGCGGTTCCTTTCTTCGAGGTCGGGTCCAGAGACAGGTCGGAGCGAAGCGGGCTATCGGCATTTTCCCCATAACCATAGAGGTTTCCGAGCACGATGAGCTTCGCGCCGACCGTTTCCGCTGCGCGCACGGTGCCATCGATGATGGGAAAAAAGTCGGTCGGCCACCGATGATAGGCGGCCATCGCACACATGAAGATGACATCGGCGTCTCGGCAGATACGCGACAGCTCCGAGGCATCCGTGGCGTCGGCCTGTATTGGCCGCACGTTCTGCAACGCGTTCGAGCCGACGCTTCGGCTTGTGAGAACGACATCATGTCCTTCCTCGCCAAGAAGGCGAGCGGTCTCGCTTCCAACCGGCCCTGCACCGACAACAACATAGAAACTCATCGCAACCTCTCTTTCAACCTTGATGGAGAGGCGGAAGTACAGGTTCGCGGCATTGAAAATCGCGCGAGAATTGCCAAATCTTCAACAGATTTTGCCATGAATCGAGAGAGCATGCGTTCGCAATTCGCTTCGGACCAATCCTCGTCCCACGTAACGATGGTTTCCCGGCATGTCGAAGCAGGCGTCCATCGTCTGTCGCGGGTGTCACACCATCGCATCATGGTGCATGCAAGTGCGGCGACGCGCTCTTACTGCAATGAGGTTGGACGATATTTCGTGAGGCGAGCCGGCGATATCGACCTGGTACCCGCCGGCCAAGAGGGCGGCTTCGAGGCCGAAAGCCCATTCGACACCATTGAGATTGCATTGCGGCCGGCCTTGATGGAAAGGGTGGCGGCGGAACTTGGTGGCAAGGCGCGAGCATCGCGGCTCGACACACGCCACCTACTTCGGGACCCGCGCATCGAACATCTTGCTCGAGCACTCGAGAGCGATCTCAATGCAAACGCGCCGAGTGGTTCCTTGTTTGCCGACAGCATTGGCGCCGCACTCGCGGTGAGGCTGCTTGGCCTCGATGATCCTGGTATCGATCGAACGAACCGGTTGTCGGATACCCAGCTCAAGCGCGTGTTGGAGCACATTGAGGCGGCATTACACGAGCCCCTCTCGATCGATCGACTGAGCCGGGTTGCCGGCGCGAGCAGTTCGCATTTGCGGACATGGTTCAAGGTGGCGACGGGCTTTACCCTGCACCGCTACGTGTTACGACGTCGCGTCGAACGCGCACGCGTCCTGTTGCAGCGAGGCGATCTCAGCACAAGCGAGGTCGCAGAGTTGACGGGCTTCGCACATCAGTCACATCTGGCGCATTGGATGCGCCGCGAGATCGGCCAAACGCCGCGTGACTTGCGACGGGCGTCGCGGCTCAAATGACCTTGTCGTTGGATTGCGTTGGTGACGCAATCCAACGCATCAATCCTTCAGCGGCTTGCCGAGCCGGCCGGCGAGGTCCTGGGTGAACTGCCAGGCGACGCGGCCCGAGCGGCTGCCGCGGGTCGTCGCCCATTCCAATGCTTCGGCGCGCAGTTGCTCTGGATCAATGGCGAGGTCGTGATGGCGGACATAACCGTCGATCATGTCGAGATATTCGTCCTGGGAGCATTTGTGGAAGCCGAGCCACAGGCCGAAACGATCGGAGAGGGAGACCTTTTCTTCAACCGCTTCGGACGGGTTGATGGCGGTCGAGCGCTCATTGTCGATCATGTCGCGCGGCAGGAGATGGCGACGGTTCGAGGTAGCGTAGAAGATGACATTGGCCGGGCGTCCCTCGACGCCGCCTTCGAGCGCTGCCTTCAGCGACTTGTAGGAGGTGTCGTCGTGGTCGAAGGAGAGGTCGTCGCAAAACAGGATGAAGCGGAAGGGGGCTGCCTTCAGCAATCCCATCAGTTTCGGCAGCGTGTCGATGTCCTCGCGGTGGATTTCGATCAGCTTCAACGGCAGGCCGGACCCGGCCTCGCCGTTGATCCGTGCATGGACGGCTTTGACCAGCGACGATTTGCCCATGCCGCGCGCACCCCATAACAATACGTTGTTGGCCGGATAGCCGGCGGCGAAGCGTTCGGTGTTGTCGACCAGGATGTCGCGGACGCGGTCGACGCCACGGATCAGGCCGATGTCGACGCGGTTGACGTTGCGCACCGGCTCCAGATAGCCCGGATCGGCCTGCCAGACGAAGCAATCGGCCTCGCCGAGGTCGGTTTGGGGCACTGGCGGCGGGGTGAGGCGGCTCACCGCCTCGATCAGCCTGTCGAGTTTCTGGTTCAGGGCTTCGATGCTGCTGTCGGTCATGTCTGTCTTTTGTTTTCTCGTTTTGACGTGCGCGAGCGTGAACCCGACCTGTCGCGTCGGTGTTCGAAATCAGTTGCAACCTTTTGTTCGAGCATGATCTTTTCGCAAAACCGGCTCGCGCTTTTCGCGATCATGCTCTAACACGGCTCAACAGGCCGGAAAAGCAGCCGATTTGGCTGGCCGCGCAGTTGCATTGACAACTTTACCGACTATATTCCGGCCAAATTTCAAGGGGCCGCCAAGTTGGCGGCTGTTTTCTAAATTCAGGAGTACCTCGATGTTCGTGACACCGGCATACGCTCAAGGCGTCGGCGCTTCTCCCGACATGTTCATCAGCATTTTGCCGTTTGTCCTGATTTTCGTGATCATGTATTTTCTGATCATCCGGCCGCAGCGCACGCAGTTGAAGAAGCGCGGCGAGATGCTGGCGGCAGTTCGTCGCGGCGACACGGTCGTCACCGGCGGCGGCTTTGTCGGCAAGGTGACCAAGGTGATCGACGATAACGAGCTCGAAATCGACCTCGGCGGTGGCACCAAGGTGACCGCGCTGCGTTCGACGATCGCCGACGTGCGCGTCAAGGGCGAGCCGGTGGCGAACCAGAACGCCAAGAAATAACCAGATTTCAGGCGGAGCGATCCGCGGACACGCTCTGACGGACGACGCCATATGTTGTATTTTTCGCGCTTCAAGATGATCCTGATCTGGGTGGCCGTTGCCATCACGGTGATCCTCGCCGCGCCCAATCTCATTCCCGCAAGCACCTTGGCCCAACTGCCCAGCTGGGTGCCGAAGCGTCAGATGACGCTCGGCCTCGACCTGCAGGGCGGCTCACACATCCTGCTGGAAATGAATCAGAACGATCTGATCAAGGATCGGCTGGAGACGACCCGCGACGAAATCCGCACACTGCTGCGTGACGCCAAGATCGGCTATACCGGCCTTGCCGGCACGGGGCGGACCTTGCAGGTCCGCATCACCGATCTCGCTCAAGTGGATGCCGCCAAGACGGCGCTGAAGACGCTGACCGATCCGGTTGCTGCCGGCCTGTTCACCGGCGGCTCCATCCAGGAAATGACGCTCGATGATTCCGAGCCCGGCCTGCTCAAGTTCAACGTCACCGATGCCGGCATCAAGTATCGCACATCGACGGCGTTGACGCAGTCGATCGAGGTGGTCGAGCGCCGCGTCAACGAACTTGGCACGACCGAACCCATCGTGCAGCGGCAGGGCGACGACCGCATCCTTGTCCAGGTGCCGGGTCTTCAGGACCCGCAGCGGCTTAAGGAAATCCTCGGCCAGACCGCCAAGCTGACCTTCCAGATGGTCGACCAGTCGATGCCGGTGCAGGACGCCCTCAACGGACGTCCGCCTGCCGGCTCGTCCGTGCTCTATTCGCAGGACGACCCGCCGGTTCCCTATCTGATCGAGAACCGCGTCATCGTTTCCGGCGAAAATCTCGTGGATGCGCAGGCGACATACAATTCGCAGAACAACGAGCCGGTGGTCTCCTTCCGTTTCGATTCGAAGGGGGCTGCGCGTTTCGGCCAGGCCACCGCGCAGAATGTCGGGAAGCTGTTCGCCATCATCCTCGACAACCAGGTGATTTCGGCGCCGCAGATCCGCGAGCCGATCCTCGGCGGCACCGGCCAGATCTCGGGCAATTTCACCGCCCAGAGCGCCAACGACCTGGCCGTGCTGCTGCGCGCCGGTGCCTTGCCCGCGACATTGACGGTGATCGAAGAGCGTACGGTTGGCCCAGGTCTCGGTCAGGATTCCATCCATGCCGGCAAGGTCGCCGGCATCATCGGTTCGGTCCTGGTCGTCGTGTTCATGTTCGTCGCCTATGGATTGCTCGGCTTCCTAGCCAACATCGCGCTGGCGGTGCACGTGGCGATGATCGTCGGACTGCTGTCGCTGCTCGGCGCGACACTGACCTTGCCGGGTATCGCCGGTATTGTGCTGACCATCGGCATGGCAGTCGATTCGAACGTGCTGATCTACGAGCGTATCCGCGAGGAGCGGCGTGCCGGCCGCTCGGTGATCCAGGCGATCGATACCGGTTTCACCAAGGCGCTGGCGACGATTGTCGATTCCAACATCACCTCGCTGATCGCGACCGTCGTGCTGTTCTATCTCGGGACCGGACCGGTCAAGGGCTTTGCCATCACGTATGCGATCGGCATCCTGACGACCGTCTTCACCGCGTTCACCTTCACCCGCCTGCTGGTCTCGATCTGGCTGCGCCGCGCTCGCCCGAAGGAGTTGCCGCGCGCGCCGGTGACCTTCGTCCCGGCCGGCACGAAAATTCCGTTCATGGGAATCCGTCGCTGGACGTTCACGCTGTCGAGCGTGCTGTCGATCTTGTCGGTGGTGCTGTTCATGACGGTTGGCATCAATTACGGCATCGATTTCAAGGGCGGTTCGCTGATCGAGGTTCAAGCCAAGAGCGGCAATGCCGACCTCGCAGACCTCCGCGCACGACTGACCGAACTCAATATCGGTGAGGTGCAAGTACAGCAATTCGGTACGCCGAACGACGTGTTGATCCGTGTCGGGACCCAGGATGGCGGCGAGAATGCCGAGCAGACCGTCATCGACAAGGTTCGCGGCGAACTGCAGGACAATTATGACTTCCGCCGCGTCGAAGTGGTGGGGCCGACCGTCTCGGGCGAACTCGCCAAGCAAGGCACGATCGCCATGCTGATCGCGCTGCTTGGTATCCTGATCTATGTCTGGTTCCGTTTCGAATGGCAGTTCGCGGTGGGCGCCATCGTGGCGACGGTGCACGATGTGGTCATGACACTTGGCTTCTTTGTCATCAGCGGGCTCGAATTCAACCAGTCATCGTTGGCGGCGATCCTGACCATCATCGGCTATTCGCTGAACGATACGATCGTGGTCTATGACCGCGTTCGAGAGGATTTGCGAAAGTACAAGCGGATGCCGCTGCCGCAACTCTTGAACAACGCCATCAACGAGACGCTGTCGAGAACGACACTGACCTCGGTGACGACGATCCTTGCGTTGCTGGCGCTGGTGCTGTTCGGCGGCGAGGTGATCCGCTCGTTCACCATGGCGATGCTGTTCGGCGTCGTCTTCGGCACCTATTCGTCGATCTTCATCGCGGCACCGCTGCTGATCCTGTTCAAGCTGCGGCCGCAGGCTTCGGCAGACGAGGAGAAGCCGCTCGGCGGCGGCAAGGCGGTCGCGACCTGACGCGCCGCCCCGAAGGGGTGACAAAACGGTGACCAGCAAAGGCATCGTCATCCGCGAGGCTCATTTTCCTGGCCGCGCTCCGATCGAAGCCTACGGCAATGGCGGGTTCCGCTTTGCCGACATGTCGCATCGCGGCTCGCTGCTCTGTCTGCCATCCGGCATCCATGGCTGGGAACCGGCGGATCCCTTTGCTCTGAGTGTGGCGGATTTCGACAAGCTGTTGGCAGAAGCCGACAAAGTCGAGATACTGCTGGTCGGCATGGGCAGGGACCTCAGGCCATTGCCCGCCACACTACGGGCCGCGCTGAAAGCGGCCGGCATTGCGTCGGACCCGATGTCGACCGGTGCAGCGGTACGGACCTACAATGTCCTTCTGGCGGAAGAGCGCGCCGTGGCCGCCGCGCTCATTGCCGTCGACTGACATGTCGCAAAATGCCAAAATCGTCATGGACGCGCTGCGCGCCGCCGACCATGACCGCTATCTCACGGCGCTTTATGCGCCGGCAGACAAGCGCGACGCGCTGTTTTCGCTCTACGCCTTCAACGCCGAAGTCGCAGGCATCCGCGACCGCATCCACGAAGCGTTGCCGGGCGAGGTGCGCCTGCAATGGTGGCGCGATGTCATAGCCGCCGGCGGCGAGGCCGGCGCCGGCCATCCCACAGCCGAAGCCTTGAATGCCACCATAGCGACATTCAACCTGCCGAGACTGGCCTTCGAGAACATGCTCGATGCGCGCATCTTCGATCTTTACGACGACCCGATGCCGTCGCGCACCGATCTTGAAGGCTATTGCGGCGAGACGGCCGCCGCGCTCATTCAGCTTGCGGCAATGGTGCTCGATCCCGGCGAGGCGCCGCGCTTTGCCGAACTGGCGGGCAGGGCAGGCTGCGCGCAGGCGATGACCGGCCTGCTGCTGTTGCTGCCATTGCACCGCAAGCGCGGACAGTGTTTTGTCCCAGCCGATGTCCTTGCTGCGGCTGGCTCTTCGCCGCAAGAATTCATCACAGGCGATGGCGGTCCCGGTGCCAAGCGCGCAGTGGCGGCAATGATCGCTCTGGCGCGGGACCATCTTTCCGCCTTCGAGCAAGGTGCTGCGGCGTTGCCGGTCTCGCTGCGCCCGGCATTTCTGCCGCTGGCGCTGTCGCGCGCCTATCTCACGAAAATGGAGCGCGGCTCCCCGTTCGACGGCGTGGCGCGGCTGTCCGCCTTGCGCCGGCATTGGCTGCTTTTGCGCCGCGCGACCAAGGGCTGGCCGGCATTTTGACGTAAACGTCAATCATGCTAAGGAGTCCTCGAGCCAGAACTGTCGCCAAAGACGACAGGCCGGGGGAGGAGATACCCGTTCATGAGCCTGCCGCTGCTGATCGCGATCGTCGCCCTTGGCATTGCGCTGTCGGTTGCCGCGGTGCATTTCACCGGCGGCAGCAAGACGGCAACGCTGGCCGGCGCCGATCAAGCAATGAGCCGATTCGCCGAGGATTTTCCCGACGAGATAGCGGCATTGGTCCGCCTGACGGCGGACGCCAGGACCGCTTTTCTGGATATCGGGCAAGGGCGTATCGGGATCGTTCATAGCATCGGCGACTGCTTTTTGACCCGCATCGTCAGGCCTCAAGATGTCGCGGTTTTGAATACCGAAGATGTCAATGCGGTCTCATTCCGGCTCGCCGATTTCACCTGGAAGGGCGGCCGCTTTCGCTTTTCCAGCGCAGCAGATGCACAAGGCCTGCTGAAGACACTTCAGCCGCAACATCCAAGTTCCGTCCGGGAGGCTGCGTGATGGACGACTACAACTTCCCGCAGGTCACGCAGCTGGCCATTCCGTTCTTCGTTGCCGCGATCCTGATCGAGCTTTGGCTGGTGCGCACCGGACGCGCCAAGGGATCGTTCGAGACGCGCGACACGTTGACCAGCCTGATGATGGGCACCGGCAATGTTGTTGCCGGAATGCTGCTTGGCGTCGTGTCCTACTGGGCGCTGCTGTGGCTGTGGCAATTCCGCATCTTCAATCTCGGCCTGTCGGTCTGGGTGTTCCTTGCCGCCTTCCTGCTCGATGACCTGCGCTACTATTTCTATCATCGCATCGCGCACCGGGTGCGCTGGGTGTGGGCGGAGCACGTCAACCACCATTCCAGCCAGCACTACAATTTGTCGACGGCGCTGCGGCAAAGCTGGACCGGCTTGTTCACCTTCATGTTCGTGCTGCAGGCACCGCTGGTGCTGCTCGGCTTCCATCCGGCGGTCATTGCCTTCACCTTCGGCTTCAACCTGGTCTGGCAGTTCTGGATCCACACCGAGACGATCGGCAGGATGTGGGGCTGGTTCGAGTTCGTCTTCAACACGCCCTCGCATCACCGCGTCCACCATGCCACCAATCCGCGCTATCTCGATGCCAACTACGCCGGCACGCTGATCATCTGGGATCGCATGTTTGGCACCTTCGTCGGGGAATTGGAACAAGACCGGCCGCGCTACGGCATCGTCAGGAACCTCGGCACCTTCAATCCGCTGAAGGTCGCGTTCCATGAATGGATCGGCATGTTCAAGGATGCAGCGATGCCGGGGCTGACCTTGAGCGATCGCCTGAATTATCTGGTCAAGCCTCCCGGCTGGAGCCACGACGGCTCGCGCGAAACTTCGGAGACGCTGAAGGCTGCCTATGTCAGGCGAAATCCTGACGAGGCCGGCAAGCCGGGGCTGCCGATGGCAGGTGCGGCCGACTGAATAGGGGAGTTTACTCCGCCGCTTCGGCTGTTTGCTCCGACAATCCCAACCATTGCCGGCAATCGGCGCGCGCGCGCGATGTGATGGCGTGGCGCTTGGCGACGGTCTTGTCCTTGCCGCGCATGCGTTTGCCCTCGGACTTCGGCGCCTCCACGGGCGGGAACAGGCCGAAATTGACGTTCATCGGCTGGAAGGAGCGTTTTCCCGGTTCGTCATCCGATACGATGTGGCCTCCGGTGATGTGGTTGAGGAGCGCGCCGAACGCTGTGGTGAGCGGCGGCAGCGACGGTGCATGGCCGAGCCTTTCGGCGGCGGCGAAGCGCCCGGCGAGCAGGCCGATCGCAGCACTTTCGACATAGCCTTCGCAGCCGGTGATCTGGCCGGCAAAACGCAGGCCCGGGCGCGACTTCAGCTGCAGCGAGGCATCGAGCAAGGTCGGCGAGTTGATGTAGGTGTTGCGGTGCAGGCCGCCGAGGCGGGCGAAATCGGCGTTTTCGAGACCCGGTATAGTGCGAAACACGCGCACCTGCTCGGCATGCTTGAGCTTGGTCTGGAAACCGACCATGTTGTAGAGAGTGCCCAGCGCATTGTCCTGCCGCAGCTGGACGACGGCATAGGCCTTCACGGTCGGATTGTGTGCGTTGGTCAATCCCATCGGTTTCATCGGCCCGTAGCGCAGCGTCTCGACACCGCGCTCGGCCATGATCTCGATCGGCAGGCAGCCGTCGAAATAGGGCGTGCCTTCCCATTGCTTGAATTCGGTCTTCTGGCCGTCGACGAGCGCCTGAACGAAGGCAAGGTACTGGTCTTTGTCCATCGGACAGTTGATGTAGTCCTTGCCGGTGCCGCCGGGCCCGACCTTGTCGTAGCGCGACTGGAACCAACAGATGTTCATGTCGATTGTATCGAAATGGACGATCGGCGCGATCGCGTCGAAGAAGGCCAGTGCATCGGCGCCGGTCGCATCGGCAATCGACTGGGCAAGCGAAGGCGCGGTCAGCGGACCGGTGGCGACGATCGCCTGATCCCAATCTGCCGGCGGCAGGCCCGATATTTCCTCGCGCTGGATGGTGATCAGCGGGTGTGCTTCGAGTTTTTTCGTCACCGCGTCGGCGAATCCGTCGCGGTCGACGGCAAGCGCACCGCCGGCCGGAACCTGGTTGGCGTCGCCGGCGCTCATGATCAACGAGCCGGCCAGCCGCATTTCGGCATGCAACAGGCCGACGGCGTTGTTTTCGGCGTCGTCGGAGCGGAAGGAGTTGGAGCAGACCAACTCGGCCAGGCTATCAGTCTTGTGTGCATCAGTGCCGCGAACGGGCCGCATTTCATGCAGGATGACGGGAACGCCAGCCTGTGCTGCCTGCCAGGCAGCCTCGGAACCGGCGAGGCCGCCGCCGATGATGTGGATGGGATTTTTGCTCATGAGCGTCGGAATAATCGCTTGATGCGGCGATTGCAATTGCCCTGCGCGGTGCAGACAATCAGCGGTTCGGGCAATCAACCCCGAACATAACAACACCCGCCGGGGGAGGAGGTTCCGGCGGGTGTCGTTTTTGAGGTCGACCCTCGGGAGGAGGTGAGGGCCGACCGTATCCGTCATCGCCGGGGAGGAGGTCGGCTTTGACAAAAACTCTTTCGCCGTTTTTGAAAGGGGCGAAACCTCTGGGGCAAAATTCGTTTTGCCCCTGGCAAACAACGCCCGCCGCGGGAGGAGGTTGCGGCGGGCGCCGTTTTTGTGGCCAACCTTCGGGAGGAGGTGAAGGTCGGGCCTATTCGTCATCGCCGGGGAGGAGGTCGGCTTTGACGAAAACTCTTTCGCCGTTTTTGAAAGGGGCGAAACCCTTTTGGGGCAAAAATTTGCTTTGCCCCGGGGAAACAACGCCCGCCGCGGGAGGAGGTGCGGCGGGCGCCGTTTTTGTGGTCAACCCTCGGGAGGAGGTGAAGGTTGACCGGATCCGTCAAGGTCGGGGAGGAGGTCGACCCTGGCGAAATTCTGGTTAGATCGCCCGGCGGGCGATGACCTTGATTTCGTCGCGGACGATACCGAGGTCATGCAGCTGGCGGTTCGAGAGGCGACCAAGCTCGGTAACCGTCTCGCGATAAACGCGCCAGTTACGATAGTTGCGGATCAGGTTCATTGTCGTTCTCTTTTTCAAAACTGGTTCGGACCATTCGCGGTCCGAAGAATTAGACCGCCTTGCGAGCGACGTAAGGAATGTCGCTGCGGCTAATGCCGAGGTCGGTCAGTTCGCGGTTGCTCAGGCGGCTCAGCTCGGACACGGTGTCTCTGTAGCGGCGCCAGTTGCGGTAGTTGCGGATCAGGTTCATGGTAGTTCTCGTTTCGTCTTTCTTGCGGATCATTCCGTTTGTGTACGAACCATAAATAGGCGGGCCTATATCGATTTAAAAGCGCTATGGCTGCATGGCAGCAATGCAAATTGTGCAATGCAGCATTAACGCGCGTTCACGGACCTGACACAAAGAAGCCCGAATCGGAAAATGCCGCGGCGTCAACGGTTTGACCTCGTCGGCTGACAAGAAGACCAAACTGGGGAGAAGCGGCATGGCGGGTTATTCCTCGCGGGTCAGGGTGGATATTGCCCGCTGGCAGCAGGCCGGGCTGATCGATGCGCCGACGGCCGATTCGCTCGCGCGCGATATCGAGGCTAACGAGCGCAAATCGCTCAGCTTCGGCTCGATCCTGGCGATGATGGCTGCCTTGCTGTTCGGCGCCGCCATCCTGATTTTCGTCGCCGCCAACTGGGACGCGGTTCCGCGGCTGGCGCGCGTTCTGGCACTCTTTGCGGTCATCGTTGGCGGTTACATCGGCGGCGCGGTGTTGAAGACGCGCGACCATGCGGCGATCGGCGAGGCGCTGTGGATCGTAGCCGCAGCGGGTTTCGGCGGCTCGATAGCGCTTATCGGCCAGATGTATCATCTGTCCGGCGACGAGGCCTCGGCTCTGGTCACCTGGGGCGCCGGCACGGCATTGGCGGCGGTGATGTTGCGTTCGAACCCGCTGACTGTCGCTTCTGTCGGCATTGCCGATGCCTGGCTGTTTCTGAAAGGCTTCGACTATTTCAGCCGCAGTGATCTTCCGCATGCCTTCGTCGTCATGGCGACCGTGCTGTATGCCGTCTCGTTCTGGACCCGCAGCCAGCTGGCTCGGCACCTGATCATCCTGTCGGTGCTGTTCTACCTGGTGCTGCTGATCACGAACCACGACACGCTGCAGGTTGCGATCCCGCTGGTCATCGTCTCGGCGCTGGTGTTCGCGGCCTCGGTCCTGGCGCCGGACCCCGTCGACAGGATCGTGCAACTCGGCGGCCGCTTACCCTTGCACGCGTTGCTCGGCTTCCTGACCGGTCTGGCTATGATCCAGTTCGAACTGGCTGACGAGAGCACCTACAACAGCGGTTTCGCCATCGCTTCGGTCATCGCCCTGGCTGGCATCGTCGCGGCAATCGTGCTGGCGGGACGGGAGAGCCGTGGGTTGCGCTGGCTTGCCTATGCCGGTTTCGCCTTCGAACTCGCCATCATCTATGTCGTGACCTTGCAATCGATGCTCGACACGGCCGGCTTCTTCCTGGCCGCCGCGGTGCTGCTCGGCGTCCTTGCGCTGGTCATCATGCGCGTGGAAAAACGCATGAAGGGTCCAGTCGCCGGGGGAGTCGCAGCATGATGACCGGGAAAAGACTAGTTGTCTCGGCGCTGGTGCTGGCGCTTGTCCAGATCGGCTTCCTGAGCTGGATCATCGCGGGCCGAGCGGCGATCCTGCGCAACGGCAAGGAGGTGCTCCTGAAGGTCGAACCCATCGATCCGCGCGACCTCCTGCGCGGCGACTATGTTGTCCTCGGCTACGAGATTTCGCGATTGCCGGTAAAAATGATCGCTAACATTCCGCCCGGCAAATTTTCCAGCGACGACACCATGATCGTCGTCCGCCTGAGGAAGGGCGCCGACGGCTATTGGCAGCCGATGACCGCCTGGTTCGGCAAAGCGTCGACGCCGGCCGATGCCGACGAGGTTGATATCGTTGGCCATGTCGCCGAGGGCTGGGATCTTCGCGGCGATGTCACGACCATCGCGCCGGACTATGGCATCGAGCGCTTCTACTTGCCGGAAGGCGAGGGGGTGGCGATCCAGAACGACATGCGGGTGCGGCCGTTCGGCATCCGGCTCGCGCTCGCCAGGGACGGCTCCGCGCAAATCAAGGCGCTGGTCGACGGCGACAGGACGCTGTTCGAGGAACCGCTATATTAATAACGATGGACGCCGGTGATCGGTGCGAATCAAGAGACCAGACCCCCCCTTGCCGTACAGGCGTGCGGCAGCGCGGCGCCGGAATGGACTCATTTTTTTATCAACTGTGGTACCCCCGCCGGGCGGAGCATGTGCCGCTATACGAAATAGCCAAATAGATTTTTCGCAAAGAAATTTCACTGACTCAGGGATGGAGAACTCTGCTGATCAACTCCGGACCTTACTCGTCTCGGCGATGATTTTGGGAAAGGCGCCAATCGATATTGTGTAGCTAAAGTCTGCTACGCCTTTTTCCTGCTTGTGTATCGAGGGGCTGCGCACAACCCAGTCATACACGCCAGAAACCATGCAGCGATCGTTTGCACAGGTGACCACAATGCTGTCATTGCGGACGTTATATGCACGTTCGGGCCATCGCCGGTAATAGTTCCTCTTGTCCTGAATGATCGAACTCAGGTTCGTCAACTTGCCATAATAGTCGACCGTGCGAGCGTAGGACGCCTGAACTTGAGCAAGAGCGAAATCGTCGTTGTCGCCATGATGCTCGAGGAGATCCTTGACGAAGGCGACCGCAGCGCTCTCCGCCTGTTGCCTTGCGTCGGGTGCAGGCATTGGCACGGGCGCAGGATCTGGCCTCGTCGACACCTGCGATGTATCTGCGGGCGATTGGTTCGCTGCGACATTGGTCACACGTAACTCTGCCATTTCGCCGGCCGATAGATACCTTATGTCATGATTGTCATAGCTCGAAGCCAATTCCATCAGCTTGGGGTCCACTCCCATCTCGACTACATAGGATGTGATTGCGGCCGTTCCGAGCTGGACACGGGCCTTTGCTTCTTCTCTGGACATCCCGTCAGCCGGTTTCAAAAACGCCCGATGAACGCCTATAGAGCCTGGTTCGGCAACACGGTGGACGCCGCCCAAGAAGGCCAGTGAGCAGGCTGAAGCGCACTGCAATTGGCGAACCTGAAGCGTATCCAACCCCGCCGCGCGGATCATACGCCCCAACCGAAGCGCGCTGCCGACATTGCCGCCGGGGGAGTTGAATACGATCATCCGGGCCCCGCTGCTCACAACCGCGTTGCTAAAAGCGTTCAGGGGTTCATTGTTGTTGAACTCGCCGGAAACAACAAGAAACGGCTGCTGCCCTGGAGACGAAGCAGGCGTGTATTCTAGGGCCTCAACTTTACATGTTGCTGCCGCGACAATTGACGCTACCGCCACAACTAGAGAAACTACTCGCACAGCCCGACAGCGCCCCAACCTGCCTGCCGCAAGTAAGAACCTGTCAACGAACTATTTCAAGGGCCTTCATTGAAAGTTGGATTTAATTCGAAGCGGTCATTGGCCTAAAAATTGGTGCGGATGAAGGGACTCGAACCCCCACGCCTTTCGGCACTGGAACCTAAATCCAGGGCGTCTACCAGTTCCGCCACATCCGCATGGACCGGCAATCCCATGTAGCCATCATTCTGTCAATGTCGGAGACAAGATGTTGGGTCAGAGACAAGATGTTGGATCAGGATCAAAATGTCGGTCATTCGCCGAAATGCGAAGACTGTTGAAAATTGGCCTCGCCTGTGACAAAAGGCGTGTCAAATGTGACGGGACGCGCCGATCCGCTTCTGCAGAATGTGATAAGAAGTAGGAAAAACAAGAACTTATTCACATTTTGGAACGCAGTTTGGGAGAGTTTGAGCCGGATTTTCGGTCAAATCGCCAGGTTCCGTACCAAAAGCCATTCCCGGCAAGAATATACCGGCAGGCTGTAAACGGCAGAGGCCGTGCAGTCTCATTGGTGAAAACAAAGGTTTTACGATGCAGGTCACCGAAACGCTCAACTCCGGTCTCAAGCGTGAGATCAAGATCACCGTGCCGGCCGGTGACATGGAAGCCAAGCTGATGGCACGGCTTTCGGACGCCAGGAACAAGGTCCGCATCAACGGCTTCCGTCCCGGCAAGGTGCCGGTGCAGCACCTGCGCAAGGTCTACGGCAAGTCGTTCATGGCCGAAGTGGTCAATGAGATCCTCAACGATTCGACCCGTTCGATCATTACAGGGCGTGGCGAAAAGGCTGCCATGCAGCCAGAAGTCATCATGACCGAGGACGAGAAGGAAGCTGAGAAGATCCTGGCCGGCGGCGCCGATTTCGAGTTCCGCCTCAACTACGAGGTCATTCCGGCGATCGAGATCAAGGACTTTTCCGACATCAAGGTGACACGCCAGGTGTTCGACGTGCCGGACAGCGAGATTGACGAGCAGGTCCAGCGCGTTGCCGAATCGGCGCGCAGCTACGAGCCGAAGACCGGCAAGGCTGCCATTGGCGACCGCGTCTCCATCGATTATGTCGGCAAGATCGACGGCGAAGCCTTCAATGGCGGCGCCGGTACCGATCAGCCGCTGGTGCTGGGCTCGAAGGAGTTCATCCCCGGCTTCGAGGATCAGCTGGTCGGCGCCAAGGCCGGTGACGAAAGGCAGGTCACCGTGACCTTCCCGGAAAACTACCAGGCGGCGCATCTTGCCGGCAAGGAAGCGACCTTCGACGTCACAGTCAAGGAAGTGTCCCAGCCCGGCGCGCTGGAAATCAACGATGAGACGGCCAAGAACCTCGGCCTGGAGTCGCTGGAGCGCCTGCGTGACGTCGTGCGCGGCCAGATCGAAAACCAGTTCGGGGCCATGACGCGCCAGAAGGTCAAGCGCCAGCTGCTGGACCAGCTCGACGCGTCCTACTCGTTCGAGGCACCGTCGAAACTTGTCGATGCCGAGTTCAACAACATCTGGGCGCAGGTCGTTCGCGACCTGGAAGCGGCCGGACGCACCTTCGCCGACGAAGAGACGACGGAAGAAGAGGCGCGCGCCGAGTATCTGCGTCTCGCCGAGCGCCGCGTGCGCCTCGGCTTGGTGCTGGCTGAAATCGGCGAGAAGGCCGGCGTCACCGTATCGGACGACGAGCTGCAGCGCGGCCTGTTCGAGCAGGTGCGCCGCTATCCCGGCAACCAGCAGCAGGAAGTCTTCGAATTCTACCGCAACAACCCGGAAGCGCTGAACACGCTACGGGCGCCGATGTTCGAAGAGAAGGTGGTCGATCATCTACTCGGCCAGATTTCGGTTACCGACGTCAAGGTCAGCAAGGAAGAGCTGATGGCCGACGACGAGGGGGACGAAACCGCCGCCAAGGCGAAGCCGGCGAAGAAAGCCGCCGCCAAGAAGGCTGACGAGAAGAAGGCCGACGACGCCGAAGAGACCAAGAAGAAGGCCGCGCCGAAGAAAAAGGCCGCCAAGGACGCCGAATAACACCAGCGCCCTAGCTAAAACAGGAAGGCCGCCCTCGGGCGGCCTTTTTCGTTGCCAAACTGCAACAGCCGCGACACTTCGCGCGGTACGGCCTGTGGCGACCAAGCTTTGATCATTATCTGCGCTTCTATTGCAGCCGCTTGGGTTGTTGGAGGACGTGTTGAAGCTGTTCGTCGAAATGGGACACGCTGCGGCAATTGCCCTGGTGCTGGTCTCGGTATGCGGCATTGCCCGTGCCGAAGCGGTGCTTGACAATTGGCGGTTCGAAACGGGCGAAGACGGCGTCGTCACGGCCTCGCTCTATGCCACCAACAAGCTGATCACCGGTGGCGGCGCCTTGAGCTACAGCCCGATCCTAACGATTGCCTGCAGGGCAAACGGGGAGCCGCATTGGACCGAATGGCTGCAACTGAATGACGGTGTCTCGGCCAGCCGCAAGATCACCATGTCGGTGACGGTCGATCAGGGCAGCAAGTTCGACGAGAGCTGGTCGGTCGGGCCCCGCGGCAGGATGCTGGTGCGCGATGGCGCCGATGGCATCAGGCGCCTTGCTGCCGCGAACCGGCTCCAGCTATCATGGCGCTTCGGGCTGCTTTCGGGACGCGGCGAGGCCGACTTCAACCTCGCCGGGTTCGGTGAAGCGGTCAACCAGGTGGCCGGAAACTGCAACGCCGACCCGCCGTGACCGGATCGACGGGCCAAAGCGGCATTGTTTGCTCAAGCGCTCACCTTTTGGAACCCACCACTTAGATTAGCAGCAGGCCCTTCATCGAGGCGTTGCCCTTGCGACCGATGATGATGTGGTCATGCACAGCGATCCCCAGCCGCTTGCCGGCGTCGATGATCTCCTTCGTCATCTCGATATCGGCGCACGACGGCGTCGGATCACCTGAAAGATGATTGTGCATCAATCTTGAGAAACGACGTAACAGCTTGAAAAAGCGTCGAAAAATGAGATTGGCGGAAGGCGTTGATGCCGGTAATTGAGAGCGGTTAATCATGGGTCCCCGTGAATGTCACGCGCCATCAGACTGGTTCATGGACGGGCGGCGGCACTTCACGATACTCTGTTGCTCCTAAGCCTTCTTGGCCGCACGTGGCCCAAAGCGGACGTGAAGACGTAGGTGCACCCCAGCCTGCCATTTGGATGGCCAACTTAAGAGCCAAGTCGTCATCAAACGCTCTCGGGGCTGTACATATCGAATGGAAACGTGATCCTAAATACCCCGTTATCAGGACCTGCGTTCTTCGCTTTCACCAGAGTTGCGATAGTCTCAGATGCAAAACGCTCTATGGGGTGTGACAGGATCAGCGAAATCGTACCGTCTATCAAAGCAGCCCGCGTATCTTCAAAGAGTTCATAGCCTACGGTAACGAAGTCTTCCCGTTTTGGAGTAGCCCTGAGTGCGGCTATCGCACCTGTAACACCACCCCCTGAGATGAATAGTCCGCACATATCCGGATGATCTGTCAGCAGCTTTTCGACATGTTCACGGGCAACCACGGCTGACTCGTAAGTTGGCAACGGTTCGAGCAGCGTGAATTCCGAATTATGTTCACGGAAGTAAGAACGAAACCCGCTTTCGTTCATTTCCTGGTTCCGCAATCGGTGGCTGCCGACAAGAATGCCTATCTTGCCCGGTTCCCGCACCATGCGGTCAAACGCCCAGGCAGCGGTGCGTCCTACTTTCCAATTATCGAGCCCGACAAAGCTGATGGCTCCCTTGGCCGTGAGGGGGCCGATAAGTGAAACGACCGGCACGCCGCTTTCAAGAACTGCGTCAATCGCGTCAGCAACGGCAGGATGCTGCGGCGCTACAATCGCAAGTGCTTCGCACCGCCCGCCGAGCGACTGAATATGTGCCGCGACTTTCTCCGGCGTGAGGTCTTCCATGTACTCGACCGTTAGATCGATATTGCAGGCAGGATAAGCTTCCGCAGCTTGCGCAATTGAATCGCCGAGTAGGCGATAGAAGCGTCTCTCCCGTCGCTGCAGCAAAACCCCGACACGGTGGATCACCTCTTGTGGCTTCGCCGCCTGCTTGATGGTGCCAAGTCCGTAGAAGCCGATTTCCTCAGCGGCTGCCAAAACGCGTGTGCGCGTATTGCTCCGGACCGATTCAGGCTCGGACAGTACACGATTGACCGTTGACACGGATACACCTGCAGCTTTTGCCAAGTCCGGAATGGTTGGTCTCTTCATGTCAAAAATTCCATTACTCTGGTTTCGGCGTCTCAAGAAATATCATCCATACAAATTTTCGAAACGATTTGAGACGATTTTCCGAAGAGATAGTAATCCATATTGACCTGAAAGATGTCAACGTAGCATTCATTACGCGTTGACAGTGCTCAGCGATCTACGAGCTGTCAGCGCTTTTGGGGGGAGGCCCAGCGCACAATTGGGACGAGGAGGCTCAACGTCGTTGTGTTGAGATCGCGGACCTGCGCGTGCCTACCGGGATCGGCCGCACGGCCAAAAAAGGCAAAAAAGTATGACGAGCCGCAGCCATGCGGCTTTAACCTGAGGAGGAATTTCGACATGTCGTTCACCAAGAAAATCGCCACCGCAGCCATGGCATTCATGCTGGCATCCAGCGCTCATGCGGGTGACACGGATATCGCCGTCATCGTGGGTTCGGCCCAAGATGGCTTCTGGAACATGGTCAAGAAGGGCGTCGATGATGCTTCGCTGATGGTCAAGGCCAATGGCGGCACCGTCAATTTCATGCAGACCCAAAACTATGACAACTTCGGCCCGGACCTCGCTTCGCTAATCGAACAGGCTGTAGCCCAGGGTGCTAAAGGTATTGCTATCCCGAACTGGCTGCCAGAATCCGAAACCCCTGCCCTTAAGGCCGCGCGGGACAAGGGCGTGGTGATCATCTCCTTCAACGCTGGCCAGAGTGAGATGGATAATTACGGCTCGCTAAACTATTTCGGGTCGGACGAATATCTGGCAGGTGTTGAGGGTGGCAAGTATCTCGCTTCTCATGGTGCAAAGAAAATCCTCTGCCACATCCAGAACCCAGGTGCCGTAAATCTCGAGACCCGCTGCAAGGGCGTTCAAGACGGTGCAAAGAAGGCTGGCGCAGACACCTTCATCCTCCGTGTTCCTGCTAACCTTGACCAGGACATGAATGGTACCTCTGAAGCAATCAAATCCGAGCTGATCGCCGATCCGTCCATTGACGCCGTCATCACGCTCGCTGCATGGGCTGCAGATGCTGCCGCTAGCTCCATCGATCAGCAGAGCAAGGCCGGCAAGATTCAGCTTGGCACCTTCGATATGTCCGCCTCGGTTCTGGATCGCATTTCGAAGGGCACCCAAACCTTCGCAATCGACCAGCAGCCTTATCTGCAGGGGTTCCTCGCAACCTCCATGCTGTTTGCAAACCTGAAGTTCGGCACTGCGATTGCAACGGAGCCGGTTCTGACTGGTCCGGCGATTGTCGACAAGACCAATGTTGCTTCGGCAATCGAAGGCGTCAAACTCGGCGCACGTTGAGGCTGGCCCGAGGCTGAGACCTGGCCGCTAACTTGGCCGGGTCTCATCCATGCTCCCTCTATGCAGCTTCGTCTGCGCTAACTGAGGATTTTGCTTCCATGACCGCCACAAACCAAAGAACCAGCACCGTTGAAACACCCGCCATCGAGAGTGAATCGGCCATTTCATCCATTAAGGCCTTTTTTCGCACCCCTGCCGCTGGTGCTTTCATGGGTTTCGTGGCTGTATTCATCCTTTTTGCGATGTTCGGATATAGCCGCAACTTTTTGTCCGTAGCTGGTGTAACTACGTGGGTGAACTTCGCGTCACTCATAGGAATGATTGCAATTCCGGTCGGGTTCCTGATGATTGCCGGTGAACTCGATATTTCAACCGGTGCTGTACTTCCCGCGTCCACGATGACAGTTGCGATTGTCTGCGAGCACTATCAGATGCCTGTGCTTGTCGGTGTAGCTGCAGCGCTTGCCATCGGTGCACTGATCGGCTTCATCAATGGATACATCGTAACTCACACGCGCGTGCCGTCGTTCATCGTGACATTGGCGACGCTCTTTGCAGTGGCAGGCATCACGCTCTACCTGTCGATCTTCTTCATCAACAACACCAATTCCTTCTATCACGCGCCAGATTGGGCAAAATCGCTCTTCGGCGGAAAGGTGTATGGCTTCAATTCTTCCGTCTTCTGGTGGGGTGGGCTTATCGCAGCCTTCGTCTTCTTTCTGCATTACTCTCCGAAGGGAAGCTGGGTCTTCGCTCTTGGTGGAGACCAAGAAAGTGCGAGAAACGCAGGTATTCCTGTAACCAGGATGAAGATTGCACTCTTCATGCTGTGTTCCATATCGGCGGCCTTTGCTGGTGTCCTTCAGGTGATGACATTCAGCTCCGCAACATCTCAGGCCAATTTTGGCCTAATCTTCAACACCATTATCGCCGTGGTCGTAGGTGGGGTTCTCCTCACGGGTGGTTTTGGTACTGTAATGGGCATTGTCTTCGGGGTGCTCACCCTTTCGATTGTTACCCAAGCTATTGGTTTCACGGAGATCGACAGAAACCTGTCCTTCCTAATTATCGGTGTCATGCTTTTGATCGCTGTCCTGCTCAACGACACGTTTCGTCATTTGGCCACCAGCTGGTCGACGTTCAAGAAGAAATAAGAGAGCGACAATGTCCGATAAGAAACCCGTTCTCGAATTTCGAAACGTCGACAAATCGTTTGGCCATATTGATGTTCTGAACGATATCAGCCTCAAGGTGGGTGAAGGCGAAGTGCTCTGCCTGCTTGGCGACAACGGCGCGGGTAAGTCGACGCTCATCAAAACGCTGTCTGGTGTCTATCAGCCGACGCGTGGCGAAATTCTGATGGATGGTCAGCCCGCACTTTTCTCCAGTCCCCGTGAGGCTCAGGAACGCGGGATAGCTACGGTTCACCAATTCGGCGGGACATATCCATTGATGTCCATAGGACGCAACTTTTTCATGGGTTCGGAGCCGACAAAGGGTTGGGGACCGTTCAAGTATTTCGACCGTAAAACTGCCAACCTAGTGGCGGTCGCAGAGGTTCAGAAAATGGGGATCACACGCATCACCGACGGGGATCGTTTGGTCGGTGGCCTTTCCGGAGGAGAGCGCCAGTCGCTCGCGATTGCCCGTGCTGTCTATTTCGGAGCCCGTGTGCTCATTCTCGACGAACCGACGGCAGCCCTCGGCGTCAAGCAGGCTGCTCACGTACTGCGTATCGTCAATGAGGCCAAGCGTCGTGGCCTCGCGGTCATTTTCATCACCCATCAGGTGATGCATGCCATGGCAGTGGGCGATCACTTCGCAGTGCTCATTCGTGGTGCAATCGCGGCCGACTTCCGCAAGGGGGAAAAGACACGCGAGCAGATCGCTGATCTGATGGCCGGTGGTGAATCCATGGCCAGTCTCGAAGCCTCACTTGAAGGGTATATGGAGACCCATGACGGTCTTCCGCCACCGCCCGCTCACTGAGTGAATATTGGCATAGCCGACAAGTAGTGGAATTTGTTGAATGGAAGCGGTTGAGCTCTTGTGCCAACCGAATGGAAGGAGTTTGTCCAATGGTGCGTGTAGCAGTCATTGGTGCAGGGCTGATGGGCGCTGACCACGCCAAGATCGTCGTGGAGGAAATGCCGGGCGCGACCCTTCAGGTGGTCTGCGACATGGATAAAGTCCGCGCTCGCAAGGTGGCCGATGCCCATGGTGCGGCAGACGTTGCAAGTAATCCGGAAGCCGTGATTGCCCGTGCCGATGTGGATGCGGTGATCGTCGCGAGCCCGGACTTCACTCATGCGCCGCTGTCACTCGCCTGCATCAACGCGGGCAAGAAGGTGCTCTGCGAAAAGCCCCTATCGCAGTCCTCGGCCGAATGCCTCTCGATCATGCAGGCCGAACAGGAAGTTGGTCAAAAGTTCGTCCAGCTCGGCTTCATGCGGCGCTACGACCAGTCCTATGTCGAGATGAAAGAGACAATTGAAAATGGCACGCTTGGCCGAGTCCTGATGATGCACAACTTCCACCGCAATGTGGAAACGCCAGCCTCCGACTTCACCGGTGCCATGGCAATCACCAACTCCGCCCCGCATGAGTTCGACGTCGTGCGCCATGTACTTGGCACCGAATATGCCTGGATCTCTGCCTTCCAGCCGAAGCGCTCTGATCGACGCGTCGCGCCCGTCTTCATGGTCCTCGAAACCGTCGATGGCCAGCTCGTCAACATCGAGATCAACAACAACGCTGCGTACGGCTACGACGTTCGTGCCGAACTCGTGGGCGAGCAGGCGAGCATTTCCATGAGCCATGTCGCTTATACCCATCTCGAACGCTCGCTTGGCGTCCACACCGGCTACGATGCCGATTGGCGGACCCGCTATTTCGATGCCTATCGCCGCCAGAACCGCGCCTTCCTACGCTTCGTCGACACAGACGTGTTTCCCGAGATCGCATCAAGCTGCTGGGATGGCTATGCCGCAGCAGTTGCCGCCGAGGCAGGCGTGACGGCACTCGCTTCCGGGCAGAAGCAGCTCGTCACCATGATTCCCAAGCCGGAGTTCTACGCATGAAACTGGGTTTTGTGTCTGACAGCCTCGGCGGCATGCCGCTCGACGACCTTCTCGACAACGCTGCACGCATGGGCGTCTCCGGTATTGAGGTCAACACCTGCGGCTGGTCGACCGCACCGCATTTCGATCTCAAATCCATGCTGGGTAACACGGTCGCGCAGAAAGACTTCCTCAAGGGCTTTTCAGATCGTGGGATTGATGTGATCAGCCTCAATGCCAATGGCAATCCGCTTCACCCGTCCGATCCGGCTCAGGGCGAAGGTCTGAAGAACACCATCCGGGTCGCAGGCGAGATGGGCATCAATACGGTCTGCACCATGTCTGGCCTGCCTGCGGGCAATCCGTCCGATACCATGCCAAACTGGGTCGTCTCTTCCTGGCCTCCGGAAACGCAAGCTATCCTCAAATACCAGTGGGAAGAAAAACTCTTCCCGTTCTGGACCGAGATCGTGGCGCTGGCAAATGAATGCGGTGTGAGAAAGATTGCGCTCGAACTGCATGGCAACCAGTGCGTCTACAATGTGCCGTCGCTCCTGAAACTCCGTCAAGAAGTCGGCCCTGTCGTTGGCGCGAACCTGGATCCCTCGCACCTCTTCTGGATGGGAGCCGATCCGCTGATAGCAGCCGAGGCATTGGGGGAGGCCGTCTATCACGTCCATGCCAAGGACACATTCCTGAACGCTCCCAAACAGGCAGTGACCAGCCTCCTCGAAAACGGCAACCTGACCGACATTCCAGCCCGTTCCTGGTCATACATAACACTCGGCTTCGGCCACAGTGAGGAGTGGTGGCGACAGTTTTGCTATCGCTTAAAGATGGCTGGCTACGACGGCTGGCTTTCAATCGAGCATGAGGACGTGCTTCTCAACTCACTTGAGGGCCTCGAAAAATCCGTGGCCCTTCTCAAGGGTGTCATGCCGGTTGCACCGGCCGATTTCAAACTTCAGGAAATCTAAGATGAGCTTCCAACTTGCTGCTTGCGCCGAAATGCTCTGGCGCGACAAACCAATCGAATGGCGGGCAAGCCGCCTGAAGGAAATGGGCTTCGGCGTTGGCCTTTGGAACTGGCCCGCCTGGAATCTTGATGCGCTTGAAAAAACCGGTGCCACCTTCACTATCATGAATGGCTATCTCGAAGGTCGGCTCACCGATGCAGAAGGTTGTGAGATGCTTCTGGCATCTGCCACGGAAACGGCGAAGGTCGGCAAGCGGCTCGGTGTCCACCGCCTCAATCTGCATGGCACAGGGCTTGGCGACATGGGCATTCCGATCCTGAAGATCGGTGCCTTCGCGCCGGGCATGGAACAGCGGGCTCGCGATACACTCAACCGCATCTGCGATCTGGCAGAAGCCGAGGGTCAGGTCTTCACGTTGGAAAACCTCAACCCAATCGATCACCCCGGCTGCCCCTTCGGCTCGACGGCAGACGTGCTTGCGCTCGTTGCAGCCGTCAACCGCCCGCAACTGCGAATTAATCTCGATCTCTACCATACCCAGATCGGTGAAGGTGATCTTATCCGCTGGTGTAAGGCCTGCCTGCCCTGGATCGGGGAAGTTCAGGTGGCTGATAATCCCGGCCGTTGCGAGCCGGGCACGGGCGAAGTGAACTGGCATGGCGTCGCAAAAGCCCTGAAATCCATGGACTACGCGGGGCCGGTCGGTATGGAAGCCTTTGCCTCCGGTGATCCGGAAGCTGCACTCGAAGCCTTCCGCACCGCTTTCACTATCTGATGTTGTTTTCCTAAGAGGATCATCCGTGTCATCCACCATTCTGAACGTCGGCCTTTTGGGCGCAGGCCGTATTGCTGGCGTCCATGCCACCGCCATTTCCACCAATCCCGGCAGCCGCCTTGCGGCTGTCTCGGACATCAATCAGGCCGCCGCTGAGAAGATCGCCGCCCAGTATGGCGCCGAAGCCTGCTCGACCGATGCGATCCTCAATGATCCCGCCATCAATGCCGTGCTGATTGCCACCTCCACCGATACCCATTCCGACTTGATCGAGCGGGCGACGGCAGCGGGCAAGGCCGTGCTTTGTGAAAAGCCTGTCGACCTCAGCCTTGCAAGGGCACAGTCTTGCCAGAAGGTGGCCGCCGCTACCGGCAAGCCGGTGATGATCGGCTTCAACCGCCGTTTCGATCCCAACTTTGCGGCTCTCAAGGCAGCAGCCGACCGTGGTGAAATCGGCAAGACGGAACTGCTCTCGATCACCTCTTTCGACCCCGCGCCGCCGCCGATCGCCTATATCAAGGTTTCGGGTGGTCTTTTCCGCGACATGATGATCCATGATTTCGACATGGCTAATTTCGTTATGGGGACAGCGCCGGTCTCCGTCTCGGCGGTGGGTACATCGATTGTCGATCCGGAAATTGGCGCGGCAGGCGATGTCGATACCGCCGTCGTGACCCTTGCCTATGCGGATGGCCGGATCGCCGTGATCAAGAACAGCCGCCGAGCCGTCTATGGTTATGACCAGCGGCTGGAGCTTCTCGGCTCCGAAGGGCTGCTACAGGCGCAGAACATGTTGGAAAACACCTTGGTCAAGTCCACGACTTCCGGTGTCACGGGCGCAAAGCCCACCTATTTCTTCCTCGAACGCTACATGCCCGCCTATGCGGCGGAATGGGCAGCATTTGTCAACGCTGTGAAGACAGGCTCGGCTCTGCCGGTCAACCTTGATGATGGTGTCGCAGCGCTCGCCATGGCGGAAGCTGCAACCCAGTCTGCAAAGAACGGGTCTCCGGTGAAATTGGTAGAGATTCTTGGCTGAGCTTTCGGAGAAGCAAAACATCTCTGTCGGACAACTCCTCCTATCCGATCTAGCGGCGGCCCGACCTTCGGATCGAGCCGCCGCATACTCCTGATGCCGGAGGATGCGACGCGAAGGACTCGATCAAACGAGCTGCTGCGACTACAGGTACCGGCCACAGGATATCAGCTTCAGCGATGGTGCGGACGGGAATGTTCGCCATCCGAAGGAACGTTTTCCCAGACTTCGATCCGGTCGTCCACTTGTGAAGAACGTGGATTGTGCCGGATGGCTCGTCGTCGAAGCGGGCATGATTCCGCGATCTCTCCTCCTAATACATGGCGCAGGCCTGTGTTTCCATCCACGCAAAGTTCGGGGGTTAGATGACAACCTCCAACGACCCTTCCCAATAAGTCATGGCCGAACAAGCACCGGAAGCATGATCATGAGCGCGGAAAAAACCATTCGAAACCTGACGACCATCGCCGAGCTAAAGGATATGATTGTAGCAACCAGGCTTAGCCTCCCAGAGCAACAGGAGCGCGTCGCACGCACGGCTCTCGCCCACCCGGAAATTGTAGCATTCGGCACCGCGCAATCGCTTGCGGACCGATGCGAAGTGTCGCCCTCAACCGTGGTCAGAGTGGCCACTGCTCTCGGGTTCGATAACTTCAGGGAGTTCCGACAGGTTTTCCGTCAGCACATCCGGGAGATTTCGATACGAGCGGCGGACACCCTATGCTGACAGAAAAGCCGCAATAACCGTAAGCGCTGTTGTGGGACCACCTTTCGGGAGTGGTCGCGATCTGTGAGGTTGCCGATCCTGTATTGGGATCGGAGATCGGCTTGTGTCTGGACTTGACCTTACGCTTGGCCCAGAGCGGCAGCCTCGGCGTTTCGAGGTGATAAACGGTGCCGGCGGTCGGCGTCAGTGGTCGGTGGATGACAAGGCGCGGATCATCGCGGAGACGCTGGAGCCGAACGCAGTCGTTTCCGAGGTCGCCCGCCGGTATGGCCTCAGGCCGCAGCAGGTCTTCGCCTGGCGCCGCGAAGCGGGCAAACAGGCCGCTTCGGTGCAGCAAGATTCTCCTGCCTTCGTGCCGGCGGTTGTGACGGCGGCGGAGCCTGTAGCCAGGCATCCAGCGAAGCAGCGGAAACGGCAAGCCACTCGGGACGCCGGCATGATCGAGCTTGAGATCGACGGCATCGCGATGCGCGTCGGCCGGGGCGCCGATACCAAGACGGTGGCCGCAGTGATCCGCGCGCTGAAGGCGACGTCGTGATCGGGCCGACGGGTGCGGTCAAGGTCATGGTGGCGACGAAGCCGGTCGACTTCCGCAAGGGCCTCAAGCGCTCCCCTTTTTGGAACCCACCACTTAGATCAGCAGCAGGCCCTTCATCGAGGCGTTGCCCTTGCGCCCGATGATGATGTGGTCATGCACAGCGATCCCCAGCCGCTTGCCGGCGTCGATGATCTCCTTCGTCATCTCGATATCTGCCCGTGATGGTGTCGGATCGCCTGACGGGTGATTGTGCACCAGGATAATGGCGGTCGCCGAGAGTTCGAGCGCGCGCTTGATTACTTCTCGTGGGTAGACAGGCGTGTGATCGACGGTGCCTGTCTGCTGCACCTCGTCGGCGATCAGCGCGTTCTTCTTGTCGAGAAACAGGATGCGGAACTGCTCGCGTGCCTCGAACGCCATGACTGATCGGCAATAGTCGAGAAGCTGCGTCCACGACGAGAGGATTTCGCGGCCGTGGACCTCGCCGCGCGCCATGCGCTGGGCGGTCGCCGCGACGATTTTCAGGTCGAGCGCCACAGCCGGGCCGATGCCCTTGACCTCCTGAAGCAGGCCAAGCGGTGCGCCAAGCACTTCAGCCAGCGTGCCGAAGCGTGCCAGCAGCGCCTTGGCCGCCGGCTTGGTGTCGGCGCGAGGAATCAGGCGAAAGAGCAGAAGTTCCAGAACTTCGTAGTCGGGCAGGGCGTCCGGACCTGCCGAGGCAAAGCGCTCGCGCAGGCGGTCGCGATGGCCGAGATAGTGCGGCTTTTCGCCGATCGCCGCCTTGGTTTTCGCAGCTGGTCGCATCGGCGCTTCGGAGAAGAAACTCCGCTCGTCGTCGTCGCTTGTGTTGGCCATATGCCCCCCGGCGCTGACATTAGAACCGTTCTGGCCCGGATCGAAACATTTCCGTTCTCCGATCGCGAGACTATCCCTACAGATCGTGACGGCTGCCGCTATCAGCCTCCGGCTTCCTAATACGGCGGCCAGATGAAACCACGATTTGCGCAACAAGACTTAACATCGCTTATCGCATGCGGCCACGTTCATCTGACATGTGACGGGATCGAAGGCTCGTTGCCTCGCTATGCTTAAGCACGGATGCTGGCCAAGCATGCGGAGGCGTGGCGCGGAACCGCGATCCTTGGTGAAGCAAGATGGCTAGCCCGCCTGCAGGAAGGCGCGGGCAAAGCCGGGCTCCACGGCTTTGATCGTTCCGTCGGGCAGCTTGAGCAGGCGGTCGATCGCGACACCGTAGAGCCTGAGGCGCTCTTCGAGCAGGCGCGCGGCCTCCTCGATGTTTCCTTGGTCGGCCTGACGAAGCGCGCGATGCATCACGTCGCGAAAGATCAGCCTGATCTGCAGCAGCATGTCGGCGAACGCCAAGGGATCGGGTACGTCAAAAGCGTCCTCTTCGCTACCCTTCTTCAGCAGATCAGCTATCAACGGTAGGGCAAGCTCCCTGGCAGCCAGATCGACCCGGTGGAAGAGCACGACGTTCTCAGGTCGAAACAGGACCGCAAAGGTCGTCCTGAGCTGCGGCGCGAGCTCGACATTCAGCCGCTGCGAACCTGCGAAAAGCGCGTTGAGCCGGCCGACTGGTCCGAGCGACGGATCGTCGAGCATCGGTTGCAACTCGGCGAGGCTGTCGCGGGCAAGCCGCGCCGCGAGCGCCTCCAGCAGCGCCTCCTTGGAGGCGAAGTAGTGGTAGAAGGCACCTTTCGACAGGCCAGCCGCGCGGATGATGTCTTCTACCGTCGTATTGTCATAACCGCGCTCGAAGAACAGGCGCTGTGCGCAGTCGAGAAGCTCGGCAGAGCGTATTTCAGGCGCTTTTCTTGCTCTGGCCAATAACGTTTCCCGCGGCGGCTTTCCTGAAAAACGTGATCGACGGACCGGAACGCGGCAGCCGCCAAGACGTTCTCCCGTACTATAGACCGACGGTCGGTCTGACGCCACAGGTCTCGCCAAAAAGGAGCTGCATGCGGTTGAGGCGCTGGATTGCGGGTATGGCCATCGTTGCGGTGGCGGCAGGCGGTGCCGCGGCCTGGTATTTTCTGAGGCCGGCACCTGTTTCGGTGGTGACCGCCAAGCGCGGCGACGCCGCCGAGATCGTCTATGCCAGCGGCGCAGTCGAGCCCAAGACCTGGGCCAAGGTGGCGCCGGTGGTGCGCGAGAGGATCATAGAGCAGTGCGACTGCGAAGGATCGCGGGTCGAGCGCGGCCATGTGCTCGCCAAGCTTAACGACAGCGAGGCGAAGGCCGTGCTTGGCGAACTTGAGGCGCGGCGGGCGCTCGCCGAACAGGAGTTCCAACGCCAAACCGTGCTTGCGCAAAAAAATGCAGCGAGCCAACAGGCGCTCGATCGCGCGCGTAGCGAACTATCGCAGATAGAAGCGCAGCTTGCCGCGCAGAAGGCACGGCTTGAGACTTACATATTGCGGGCGCCGAGTCCCGGCGTCGTGTTGAGGCAAGACGGCGAGGTGGGCGAGATCGCGGAGCTCGGCACCGTGCTGTTCTGGGTCGGCGAGCCGCGTCCGCTGCGGGTGGTCGCGGACGTCAACGAGGAGGATATTGCGCGCGTCGAGGTCGGCCAGCGAGTGCTCCTCAGGGCCGATGCATTCCTCGGGCAGAATCTCGAGGCGGCGGTTGACAGCATCACGCCCAAGGGCGACCCGACGACGAAAACCTATCGCGTCTATCTGCACCTGCCCGACGACACGCCGCTGAGGATCGGCATGTCGACCGACGTCAATGTCGTCACCCGTGAAGCGAAGAACGTGCTGTTGATACCCTCGGCTGCGGTCCAGGGGAACGACGTATTCGTGGTCCAAGGCGACAGGGCGCGGCGGCGAGAGATCCGCGCCGGCATCCGCGGAGTCGACGGTGTCGAGGTGTGGTCCGGCATTGGCGAGCAGGAGCGGGTCGTTTCGCCCTACCCAGCGGACCTTGCCGACGGCGCGCGCGTCGCGGCCCGAGAATCGTGAGGTGGAAATGCCGCTGATCCTCGACATCGCAGTCACGCACATCGCCGGCCGCGGCCGGCAGACGCTCGTCGCGGTGATCGGCGTGGCGGTCGGCGTCGGCTTCTCGATCGCCATGGCAGCGCTCATGCAGGGCGGCCAGGACGACTTCGTGCGCCAACTCGTCGACACGATGCCCCATGTCGACATCACCGACGAACAACGCACAGCCCGACGCCAGCCGGCCGAGGATATGTTCGACACTGTCGCGATCTCGGGGCTGAGGCCGCGTGACGACCGCCGCGGCATCATCAACCCGACCGAGGCGACCGCCTGGCTGGAGAGCTGGATTCCCGGACGCTTCGCGCCGAGCCTCAAGACACAGGGCGTGATCCGTTATTCCAGCCGCGAGGTGGGCGCGACCATCATCGGCGTCGAGCCGGAGCGCGAGCCCGGCGTGTCGCCGATCGTCGAGGATTTTGTCCAAGCCAGCTTCGCCGCACTTGCGGCCGGCGGCAACAATGTGCTCGTCGGCGACACCATGGCGAACCGGCTCGGCGCCGGGCTTGGCGACACGATCACGGCGGTTTCCTCGCAAGGCCAGGCGCGCAATTTCAAGATCGCCGGGCTGTTCCACACCGGCACGACCCAGCGCGACGAGAGCGAGGCCTACATTCTTCTAAAGAACGCGCAGATCGTGTCCGTGCGGCCGAACGCGATCAACGAAATCCGGATCAAGCTCGATGATCCGAACCGCGCGCCCGCGGTGGCGAGGCGGGCTGAAGCCGAGCTCGGCTACAAGGCCGTGGCGTGGCAAGAGGCCAACGAATCCATCCTTGAAGCCTTCGTCATCCGCAACGTCATCATGTACACCGTGGTCGGCGCGATCATGCTGGTGGCCGGCTTCGGCATTTTCAACATCATCTCCACCATCACACACGAGAAGGCGCGCGACATCGCCATCATGAAGTCGCTCGGTTTCCCCGAGGCCGACATGCGCCGGCTGTTCCTGCTGGAAGGGGTGGCGATCGGCGCCGGCGGTTCGGCGCTCGGCTGGGTGCTCGGCTTCGCGATGGTCTACGCGCTGTCGCTGGTTCGCTTCGAGATCGCCGCGACCGGCCAGGAGATGACGCATCTTCCGATCGCCTGGAGCGTGCTGCATTACGTCATCGCCACGGGCTTCGCGGTCGGTTCGGCGGCGGTGGCCGGATATCTGCCGGCGCGTCGGGCGGCGATGCAAAACCCGGTCGACATCATCAGAGGCGCGACATGACCACGCTGGTCGAGACCGAAGGGCTGATGCGCATCTTGCCGGAAACGGTCCCCGTTACGCTGGTCGAGGACATCACGCTTGAGATCCGCGAGAAGGAGTTCATCGCCGTCACCGGTCCATCCGGCTCCGGCAAGTCGTCGCTTCTCTATCTGCTCGGGCTGCTCGATCGGCCGACCCGTGGGACTCTGAAGATCGGTGGCCGTGACGCCGGTCCCATGGACGAGAAGGAGCGGGCAAGGACGCGGCTCGAGATGCTCGGCTTTGTGTTCCAGTTCCACTTCCTGCTGCCCGAATTCACGGTGCGTGAGAATGTCGAGATCCCGATGCGCAAGCTCGGCAGATTGAAGCGAGAAGAGATGCGCGAGCGCGCCCGCGAGTTGCTTGGCTCGCTGGGACTTGCCGAGCATCTAGACAAGCGGCCCGACCAGCTCTCGGGTGGCCAGCGCCAGCGCGTGGCAGTGGCGCGCTCGCTCGCCAATGACCCGCCGCTCATCCTCGCCGACGAGCCGACGGGAAGCCTGGACTCCAAGAGTTCCGAGCAGGTCTTCACAATTCTCGAAAAGTTGGTGCGCGATCGCGGCAAGACAGTGGTCGCGGTCACGCACAATCTCGAGATGGCAGAGCGGATGGACCGCCGCCTGCATATCGTCGATGGCAAAATCGAGTGAGGGTGGATCGATGTTCAGGCGAGACCTGCCTGCATGCACCGGCTTTCTGTTGCTAATTGCGATGCGTTGCTTCGGGTCTATTGTTGTGGACCTTTGCTCAATAGAAGCCCGGCACACTTGAGGCGAATGGCGAATTTATTTTCGCAGAACTGAAACGCTTCGTGTGCGTCAAGTACACGGCCTAGTGGCCTAATTATCCATTTGCCGAGCGGAGCAGAGGGAGGGTGTGTCAAGTCGAACAACGTGGAGATAAAATATGTCATGGCAAGTGGATGGTACAGGCTGCGGAAAATGGTAAGCTGACAAAGTACTTTATTCGGAAATCAGGCGACGCCGAGAGTCAATCCGAAGAACTGCACCTGGTTTCGGTTGCATGGAAGCCGAAAAATATCGATAAAACCTGAATTGGAGGAAAAATCTGTGGGTGACTTCGACAAGAGATCCAGCGAAACACCAGATTTCGTGGTCACCAACGTTCTCCGCCACCTCGAGTATTCTGATAGCGGAGTTGCTGTTTCGCTAATCGATACGCAGGGAAGCCGCATTCGCCTGCACCTAACGACCGTCACCGCTGAAATGCTTTGCGAACGAATTGCAGATGCGCTGGAATCCCGATACGGCAAATCATAAAGGACAATTGTTGATCGATTGCTCCGTGCCAGTTCGTTCTGTGTTTTCGAAACATTCTTCAAGGAAGATGCGTCTCGCGGCATTGTATCGAAGCATGGCTTCGGCCTGGGCCTCTCGATCGTTGCCGACATCATCGAGGTCGCAGGATCGAATTGCAGGACAACCAACTCAACGGACAGGTCGTCACCATCGACCTGCCGAAATGCTACGGGTGTTCCAATCGTCATAAGACGATCTCACGTCCAGTCGGGCATGATGCCGTGCTCTACGCAAGCGGCCGGGATCGAGGTGCCAGCGCCGCCCTACACGACAAAACTCTAGGCCGGCAGGCCCGGACGGTCGAGTTTTTTGGGCGACAGCGTGAAAATCTCGCAACCGGTGTCGGTGACGCCGATCGTGTGCTCGTATTGCGCCGACAGCGAGCGGTCGCGCGTCACTGCGGTCCAGCCGTCCGACAGAACCTTTACGTGCGGCCGGCCGAGATTGATCATCGGCTCGACGGTGAAGATCATGCCGGGCCGCATCTCGACGCCCTCATTGGCGCTGCCGTAGTGCAGGATGTTCGGCGCGTCATGGAAAAGCTGGCCGACGCCGTGGCCGCAGAAGTCGCGCACCACCGAGCAGCGCTCGCCCTCGGCATAGGTCTGGATGGCAGCACCGATGGCGCCGGTGCGTGCGCCTGGCCTGATCGCCGCAATGCCTCGCATCAGGCATTCATGCGTGACTTCGAGCAGGCGCTCGGCGGCGCGCTTGATCGTGCCGACTGGATACATGCGCGACGAATCGCCGTGCCAGCCGTCCAGGATATAGGTGACGTCGATGTTGACGATGTCGCCATCCTTGAGCGGCTTGTTGTCGGGGATGCCATGGCAGACGACATGGTTGATCGAGGTGCAGGACGATTTCGTGTAGCCGCGATAGTTGAGTGTCGCTGGCAGTGCGCCATGGTCCATGCCGAATTCGAAGACGAAGCGATCGATGGTTTCGGTGGTGACGCCGGGCTCGATCATCGGCACCAGCTCGTCGAGGCAGCGCGCGGTGAGATCGCAAGCCTTGCGCATGCCGGCAAAGCCTTCCTCGCCATAAAGGCGGATCTGGCCGGTGTTTCTGAGTGGTGCAGTGGCTGCGTCGAGATAGGTGACCATTTTGTCCGTTTAGGCGGTAGGGCCCTGCAAGAGAGCCGATGTGAAAATCTCCCCAGATTTGGCACTTGAGGGCAGAAGGTTCAAGGAAGAACTGCCCAATGCGGCCGCGCTTCGGGATATTCCTCTTGCATGGGGCTATGTCTAGCCGATTTTTGCGCGGCTTGCTTTTCCTTTCTGACGATCCAAAGTGACGACACATTTCTGGGCCAAAAGCCGGTCAAAACAACTTTTGACGACGGCGTTGCCGCCCCCGGTGACGCCAGTTCGGGAGATGTGGGATGGACAGATTGCAATTCGAGGTGCCGGTGCGCATCGCACCCGCACCCGGCCTGCCAGTCGAGGAAATCTACGGGGTCGAACAGGCGCTCGATTTTCTCCAGGACTGGCCTGCGCGCCATGAGGGCCCGATTTATCAGAAAGCTTTCAACGCCTGCTTTGGCGCCACGGTGGACGTGGTCAAGACCGAGGATGCGTGCCGGGCGTTCATGGCGTTTTGCCGGGCGAGCGGACTGATGGCCAGGGACATGATGACGCCGCGCAAGCGCGACGGTGGGTCGACGGCGCTCCAGGCCTGAGGGCTGCCACCGTTTCCCCTTGTCCGATTGCAATGCGCACCAATGTCCGCATCGTTAAGCTTCCGTTTCCACCTTGCCGGCTACGCCATTGCTTGTTGGCAATGGTTGATTCGTTGCGTCAGTCTCATGGTTCGGAAGATGTCCCCAGAAAAAGTTCGTGCATTCCCGATCGACCGTCAGTTGTTCTTGGTCAGAGAGGTTGCTGCGAAGCTCTGCAGCCTGCACGGCGAAACCGCCACCTCCTTCTGGCGAGCGAAAGCATCGGAGTTGCTCGATCTCGTTGTCGGATCCGGCAGGGACAGAACAGCAGCCAGCGACGAAGTGCGCAGGTTCTTCCTGGCCGTACAGAGAGAGATGTCGGCTGGGACAGTCGCGGAGACGATGCCAGTTCTTTCCGCTTGAAAAAAGCCGCACCGGCGAACCGGCGCGGGCCACAAGGAGTGTCACGTCAAAGCGCCACAACCCCAAAGCTCTCTATTCCGTAGAGCCAGTGATTTCGCCCGATGAGTCATCCGTCGTGTCTGCCGGATCTTCGGTCGGGTTCTTGGCCAAGAGCTTGTCCAAGGCTGCCTGCAGGGCCAGCGTAGCCTGCGGTGATGCCGGCGTGGTCGCCACGACGCTGAGCGCCTTTGTCAAACCACTGGTTGAAGGATCTTTTGCTGCCGCGGATGTCGCAGCTCCATGCCCCTGCGATCCAGCTCCAGCTGAATTCCCGCCGTTGCCGTTCCCACTGCCGTGGCCGCCGCCATTGCCGTTGCCGCCAGGACCTGCAAAGACCGGAGAGGCGAGAAGTGCGAGCGCCGCAACCGCTGCGAGCAGATTGGTTCGATTTTTCATGGTCCATCCTTCGAGTCGGCCGTCCCGCTCGGTGAATCATGCGACGTCATCGATGAACCCGCCAGACGGACCTTGGTCCCCGATTTGCCGCGCATAAGTCCCATTGCGAAGGTGAGCCGGCCGATCCTTGGCTCCGGCTCTGCAATCGTGCTGTTAGCAAACTGTAAACTATCCCGGAACTCATCCATCGGTGCACGGCCTTTAAGTCGTCCGTTGCCTTGCATGCTCGCTGATCAGACAACGAACCCATTTTTTTGAGGACAACAGATAGCTGATCAAAAATGAACTGAACTTTTTAGCCATTCGTTCATACATGCGTGCTTTCTAATCTAGGTTATGACCTTCATTTGCTTCACCGGGATTCGACGTATCGCGAACGGTATTCGCCGGGGAACAAGCGCGAATGTCGCCACCATTTTTGCCCTGACGTTGCCCATTGTTGTCGGCGCCGCGGGCTTCGGTGTCGAGACCTCTTATTGGTACTACAACAGCCTGAGATTGCAGGCGACGGCCGATGCCGCCGCCTATGCCGGCGCGCTTGAACAGATCTCAGGTTCCGACCAGGCGACCATCGTCGCAGCCGCGACCCAGTCGGCCGCCACGAATGGGCTGGGCTCGGGCACGATCGTCGTGAACACGCCGCCGACGTCGGGACCGAATACGACCAAGAAAGCAGTCGAGGTCATAGTCCGCCAGAACCTCGACCGGATGTTTACCTCAATCTTCACCCAGGCCCAGGTTCCCGAGCAGGCGAGGGCGGTGGCCCTGATCACCGACGCCTCAAAGGCCTGCATGGAAGCGCTCGATCCGACCGCCTCGCAGGCTGTAGGGTTTTCCGGCAATACCAGCGTTAAGGTCACACACTGCGTCATCATGTCCAATTCGAACGCCCCGGACGCCATCAAGCTTCAGGGCTCGGCGGCCCTCCAGGTCGATTGCCTGATATCGGCGGGCGGTGTCTCTCTCAGCAATCCCGTCACGACCGTATGCGCGGCCCCGATCACCCAGGCCCTGCCTGCCGCCGATCCATTTGTCGACCTGCCGGCTCCGGCGGCCAGCAACCCGTGCAAGAATATCAACGGCAACAAGACGACGCAGACAATCCAGCCTGGGACCTATTGCGGTGGCATGAACCTCAACGGCACCATCACGCTTTCTCCCGGCGTCTATGTCGTGCAGGGCAATTTGAAGATCAACGCGGGTGCGGTCATTTTGGGCAGCGGGGTTACCATCTTCATGCAAGGCAGCAACACCGTCAGCATGAACGGCAACGCCACGGTGACGCTGAGCGCGCCGACCTCAGGCACCTATTCCGGGGTGCTGTTCTATGGCGACAGGACGGGGACCGCGGCGCAGAGCACCTTCAACGGCACGGCGGACTCGCTTTTGACCGGCGCGCTCTATTTTCCCAAGCAACAAGTCAATTACCTCGGCAATTTCTCGGGCAACAGCGGCTGCACCCAGGTGGTTGCCAACACGATTCAATGGTCCGGCAGCGCGACTGTCAATCAGAATTGCTCGAGCCTCGGGATGCGCGACATTCCAGCCGCGCAGTCCGTGGTACTGGCCGAGTAGCTTCGTGGAACGCCGATCGACGCCGATCCTTGGCGATGAAGCGGGCGTTGCGGCGGTCGAGTTCGCGCTGGTCCTGCCCATCCTTTGCCTCGTGCTGCTTGGTATTCTGGACGGCTGGTCCTACGTAACGAGTTCGCTGTCGATGCGCGCTGGCGTGAAGACTGCGGCGAACTTGATCATGGCAGGATCGACCAACGATACGGCGACGCAGGCCGTTGCCATTTCTAGTTGGGAGAATCGGCCCGAGGACGGTCAGGTCACGCTAAGCCGGATCTACATGTGCGGGACGACCGTGGTCGACGTTTCCACCATGTGCAGTGGGCCGAAGGCGCCATCGGTCTATGTCCAGATCCAGGCATCGGCCACCTGGGTGCCGCCCGTCGCCTTCGGTGCCTTTTCCGGTTCCAGCACCATCGGCCACCTGGAGGTGATCCGTGTCCGCTAAGACGAACGCGTTCAGTCAGGACCGGTCGGGCGGGGCCGGGTTGGAGTTCGCGCTGATCGCGCCCTTCCTCATCATGCTGCTGTTCGGGATCTTCGCCTTCGGCTGGTCGATGCACTCCGTGTCTAGCGTTCGCTATGTGTTGGAGACATCATCACGCTCGCTGCAGCTTAAGAACACGCTGACCCAAGCCGACATACAATCGATCGCCACGCAGAAACTGCAGGCCCTGGGTTTGACGAATGTGAATGTCACGATCGCCATCGATCCGGCGAGCGGAGGCTTCCGCATGGCGCATCTGACCGCCACCTATGCCTTCGTCATCGACTTCCCTTACTTCAGCAACTTCCCGGTCAACTACGCGACCACCGTTACCGTGCCGCTGGTCGGCAGTTAGGCTGCCCGGTTTGGGAACGCGGCGGTCGCACCGCCGTCCTGTGTTTCTACCAACCCGTGAAGAGGGCGCCTTAACCGGCGGGCGCCCCTTCTTAGTATAGGCTCTTGCCGCAATGCCGCCTTTGTCACGGTCGCGCCAACCGGCTGGCACATTGCAAGCTGCGTTTGGAAAGTTCTGGTACGCCCAAGGGGAATCGAACCCCTGTTACCGCCGTGAAAGGGCGGTGTCCTAACCGCTAGACGATGGGCGCGCTCAGACGAAGCGGCTTATACTGGCGTTGCGCGCAACCGGCAACCCGTCAGGCGCCACCTTGGACAACTTTTTTCCGGCTTGTAAAAACGGCACATTCGCCAGGGCTGGGCAGGGTGCCAGCATGACTTGGCGATCAGTGGCTGCTAACATACTTCCGGCCCGTGAAATCGCGCCGCTAGCCGTCGTCGCCGCCGCTGCGCCGGCGGCAACGCCAGTTCCAGTCGCGCTCTGGGCCGACGTCGACGTGGACGGATTCTGTGTGGCAGTAGGTGCCGACGCCGCCACGGCCGGGCATGGTTCTGATGTAGCTCGCCAATTCCCATTTCGAAACGCCGGGGACCTGGATGTCGGCGGCGGCGCAATACATGTGCAGCGAATTCTTGGCGCCGTTGGCGCGGCGGTTGCGAGCCGGGTCGCGATAGCCTGAGGTCACCATCATCTTGCGGCCGTAGTGGCCCTCGATCGTCTTCAGCACGCGGACCAGCGACGGCTTCAGGCAGGCCACATCGACGCTCTCGTTCTGCTTGAGCAGCCCGTTGGGCGCCAACCGGGCCATGCCGGCGGCAGACGCAACCTGATAGGAGCCGCCGATTGGCCCCTCGTCCTCGTTGAGGTCGACGTCGCTTTCGTCGTCGAGGCCGGACTTGCGCTTGATTTCGAACAGGGCCGTCTGGCGCACGCCGGGCAAGGCATCACTACCGGTGATGTGGCCGGTCTCGCCGCCGGTCGAAGCCAGTTGCACCGGCTTTTCCGCGGAATTGGCCGAGGCGAGCATGATGATCGGCTTTGCCGCGGCTGGCGCCGGTTTGGCCTGCATCGCTGGCTGCCCGCCCGACCGGGTGTTGATGAGCGGCGTCGCCGAAGCAGGCGTGGCGCCAAACATCGAGGCCAGGAAGCCTCTTTTCTTCGGCGCGTCGGGCTGCGGCATCTCGCCAGCCGTCACATAGACCGGATTGTTCATGACCGGAGCGGCTGTCGGCTTCGGCGCATTCACGCCGGCATCGGCGGCCGCGATCTTTTCGGCGACCGCGTCGCTCTGCTGCGTTGTCTGTGCCTGCTGCTGCAAGGACTGAGGAGTTTGTCCGACAATCGTTTCGCTGCCGGCCGGAGTGGTCAGCGGAAAGGCGGCTTGGGGCTTGGCCATCGGGACATAGGCGATTGTCTCGGGAAGTGTCGTATCGCTGGCCGTCATCACGGTCGTCTGCTCGGTCGTGACCTCGGACGAATCGGCTGCGGCGGTCGGCGTGGCGCCAGAGGCCTTATTAATGTCCGATGCCGTGGCATTATAGCCGGGCATTCCAACCGACATCGTCGGGTCGCCAGCCGAGGTGCAGGAGGCCAGAAGCAATGAGCAGAGCGCTGCCACGATGGCGTGGCGTTCTCCCTTTGCGAGGCTCCATCCTGCTGATTTCAAAGTCAAAATCCCCCTCGATGCCCGGTCGGTATATCCCTGGTGCGGCAGCGATACGCCGTGTCAAGGTGACCTTTGTCTCCGATCCGGAAACGAGACTTGTGTCAAATCCGCAAGCCTGGAAGTATTTTTGCAGTGATTGCCGAATTGCGGCTGCTCAACGGTTGACTACACCATTTCGCCCGCTTTTACCGGTGCGTCAACTCACCAGACATTACAGTCCGTTACACACGCACCTTCACATAGGTGCCAGGAGCATCCCCTAAGGTTTTCATATGCTTGCCGGGTTTACGGGCGGGCACACGGGTGTTGTCCTTGGCCTCTATCCAGTCTTGCCAGTGCGGCCACCAGGAACCTGGATGAGCTGTGGCCTTGGCTGTCCATTGGCCGAAGTCGCCTGTCGGCATATCGCCGGTCCAGTACTGGTATTTGTTGGATGCCGGCGGGTTGACGACGCCTGCGATATGACCCGATCCGGCCATGACGTACTCGACCTTGCCGCCGAAATATTTCGAGCCGAGAAACACCGAAAGCGCCGGCGCGATGTGATCTTCCTTGGAGGCGAGGTTGTACACTGGAATGGTGACGTCTCTGAGCGAAACCGTGTGGCCCGCCAGTTCCATCGTGCCGCGCGAGAGGTTGTTCTCGAGATAGCAGTTGCGAAGGTAGAAGGAGTGATTGGCCGCGCCCATGCGGGTCGAATCGGCATTCCAGTAGAGCAGATCGAAGGGCAGGGGATCCTTGCCACGCATGTAGTTGTTGACGACATAGGGCCAGATCAGGTCGCCGGACCGCAGCATGTTGAAGGCAGTCGCCATCTTGGTGCCGTCGAGATAGCCCTTTTCGCTCATCGACTTTTCTACCGCCGCGACCTGCTCTTCATCGACGAAGACTTTCAGGTCGCCGGCATGGGTGAAATCGACCTGCGTGGTGAAGAACGTCGCCGACTTTATTCGGTCGTCGCCTTCGCGCGCCATCAGCGCCAGTGCTGCCGCCAAGAGCGTGCCGCCGACGCAATAGCCGATCGCATTGACGTCGCGTTCACCGGTGGCCTTTTCGACGGTGTCGAGGCCGTATTGCAGGCCCTCGCGGATGTAAGCCTCCCAGCCCTTGGTGCCGTGGCGCTCGTCCGGGTTGACCCAGGAGATCACGAAAACGGTATGGCCCTGATCGATCGCCCAACGGATGAAGGATTTCTGCGGGTTCAGATCGAGGATATAAAACTTGTTGATCCATGGCGGGCAAATCAGCAGCGGTCGCTTGAGCACCGTCTCGGTTGTCGGATCGTACTGGATGATCTCGGCGACATCGCTGCGGCCAACCACCTTGCCTGGGGTGGTGGCGATGTTCCTGCCGATCTCGAAAGGCGAGTAGTCGGCCTGGCGCAGCTTCAGGTCGCCCTTGCCGGCGGCGATGTCCTCGGCCAACATCTTCATGCCGCGCACCAGGTTCTCGCCGTTGGAGGCGACGGTTTCGCGAAACAGTTCCGGATTGGTGAGGATGAAATTCGACGGCGAGATGGCGTTGGACACCTGCTTGACGTAGAAGCCGGCCTTGTGGCGGGTATGCTCGTCCAGACCTTCGGCGTGTTCGACCAGGTCGGCCGCCCAGCGCGAGGTGACGAGATAGGCCTGCTTGAGAAAATCGAAGAACGCGTTGCGGCCCCATTCCGGGTCGAGGAAGCGCTTGTCGCCGCGCTCCGGCTTGACGGCATCTTCGGTGGCTTCCGCGGCCTTGCTGGTGCGCTGAATGGCGTTGGCCCAGACAGTCATGTAGCCGGAGAACAACCGCGTCTGCGCTTCCAGCGCGCGCTGCGGATCGGACAGCCAGTATTCGCTGAGCTTGGAAAAGGTCTTCACCATGTCGACGACCGGCTCGGCGACATGATCGCGCACCTCGCCTTTTTCGCGGGGCTCAGCCCAGGCGGAAGCGGCCTTGCCGGCCTGCTCGATCATGCGCGCCACGTTCAGGGCGAAGCGTTCCGGGTCCTTCACCAGATATTGCTCGACGGTCGAAGGCTCGTCATCTTCCGCTTTGCCCGAATCGGGTGTTTTGGACATGGTTGGCGGGGTTCCTCCCGAGGCCTTTTCTTGACATATTAACATGGGACATCCGACCGGGTCCAATCTCGCTCTACATCGGCTGCCAAGGAAACAATATGACGATTAATATTGGCGAGACTGTTTTTTTCGGCGCCGGACGTTTTTGCCGCATCGGTGCGGCGATTATCCTGATGGGGATGGCCGGATGCTCGAGCACCAACAGCAGCGGCCCGACGCCGATTGCTGTAAGCGCGGGACCGAAGGATACCGGTACCTTTCCGAACCTGAACATCAAGCCGCAAGTGGCGGCGCCGCAGTTCACCGAAGCCGAGAAGAACGCCAAGCTTGCGCAATTGAAGGCGGATGAGAATTCGCAGGCGGCAAAAGGCGGCAGTCCGAAGGTCGCCGATCAGGCGGCGCTGACGGAGCTAGCCAAGAAGCACGGCGACGAAACGTTGAAGCAGATCGAAGCCAAATGCGACCCCGCCCTCGACCCTACCTGCAAATAAGTATATAGCGCGCGCCCAATACCCCTTTTGCTGTCTGGAACTGCCATGGAAGAATTTCACAAGGTCCGCCGGCTTCCGCCTTACGTCTTCGAGCAGGTCAATCGGCTCAAGGCCAGCGCCCGTTCGCGCGGCGCCGACATCATCGACCTCGGCATGGGCAATCCGGACCTGCCGACGCCCAAGGCCATTGTCGACAAGCTGTGTGAGGTCGTGCGCGATCCGCGTACGCACCGCTATTCCTCGTCGCGCGGCATTCCGGGCCTGCGCCGCGCCCAGGCCAACTATTACGCTCGCCGCTTCGGCGTGAAGCTCAACCCCGACACGCAAGTGGTGGCCACGCTTGGCTCGAAGGAGGGCTTCGCCAACATGGCGCAGGCGATCACCGCGCCGGGCGACGTGATCCTGTGCCCGAACCCTACCTATCCGATCCATGCCTTCGGCTTTATCATGTCGGGTGGCGTCATCCGTTCCCTGCAGGTAGAGCCGGACGACGGCTTCATCCCGGCGCTCGAGCGCGGTGTCAAGCATTCGATCCCGAAGCCGCTGGCGCTGATCCTCAACTATCCGTCGAACCCGACCGCGCTGGTCGCCTCGCTTGATTTTTACAAGGACGTGGTCGCCTTCGCCAAGAAGAACGACATCATCATCCTGTCCGACCTTGCCTATTCGGAGATCTATTTCGACGGCAATCCGCCGCCTTCGGTGCTGCAGGTGCCGGGCGCGATCGACGTCTGCGTCGAATTCACCTCGATGTCGAAGACCTTTTCCATGCCCGGCTGGCGCATGGGCTTTGCGGTTGGCAACGAGCGCCTGATCTCGGCGCTGACCCGGGTAAAGTCGTATCTCGACTATGGCGCCTTCACGCCGATCCAGGTGGCGGCGGCACACGCGCTCAACGGCGACGGCGCCGACATCGCCGAAGTTCGCGACATCTACCACAAGCGCCGCGACGTGATGGTCGATGCCTTCGGCCGCGCCGGCTGGACCATTCCGGCACCGGCGGCATCGATGTTCGCCTGGGCGCCGATCCCTGAGCCGTTCCGGCATCTCGGCTCGCTCGAATTCTCCAAGCTGCTCATCGAACATGCCGACGTGGCGGTGGCGCCAGGTGTCGGCTTCGGCGAACATGGCGACGATCACGTGCGCATCGCGCTGGTCGAGAACGAGCACCGGATCCGGCAGGCCGCGCGCAACATCAAGCGCTTCCTGGCGACCAGCGCCAAGCAGCCCAACAACGTCGTGCCGCTTTCCGCTCACCGGTAAGCTTGCAGCCGCGGACAATTTCGATCTGACTTGAGGGACGTCGCCGGACATGGCTGAAGCATTGCGTGTTGGAATAGCCGGTCTCGGCAACGTCGGCGCATCGGTGGCGCGCGTGCTGCGCGACAAAGCGGCGGAACTGACCCGGCAGTGCGGGCGCGATATCATCGTCACCGCGGTCTCGGCGCGCGACCAGAAGCGTGATCGCGGCGTCGATATCAGTGCGGCAACTTGGTTCGACGATCCGGTCGAGATGGCCCAGATCGCCGAAATCGACGTGTTCGTCGAACTGATCGGCGGCGACGAGGGGCCGGCGCGCCTGTCGGTGAAGGCGGCACTCGAAGCCGGCCGCCATGTCGTCACCGCCAACAAGGCGTTGCTCGCCAAGCATGGCGTGGCGCTGGCCGAGATCGCCGAGAAGCGCGGCGTGCTGCTCAACTACGAGGCGGCAGTGGCGGGCGGCATCCCGGTCATCAAGACGATGCGCGAGGCGATGGCCGGCAATTCGGTCACCCGCGTCTTTGGCATTCTCAACGGCACCTGCAACTATATCCTGACCCGCATGGAGGCCGAGGGCATCTCGTTCGACGCCTGCCTGAAGGACGCACAGCGGCTGGGCTATGCCGAGGCCGATCCGACCTTCGACATCGAGGGCCATGACACTGCGCACAAGCTGTCGATCCTGACCAGCCTTGCCTTTGGCACCAGGATCGCCGCCAACGACATCTACATGGAAGGCATTTCCAACATCTCCCAGGCCGACATCCGCGCGGCGGGCGATCTTGGCTACCGGATCAAGCTGCTTGGCGTCGCCCAGCGCACCGACAGCGGCATCGAGCAGCGCGTACACCCGACCATGGTGCCGACGGCCTCAGTCATCGCGCAGGTGCATGGCGTCACCAACGCGGTGGCGATCGAAACCGACATTCTTGGAGAGCTGCTGCTGTCCGGTCCCGGCGCCGGCGGCAATGCCACTGCATCGGCCGTCATCGGCGACATCGCCGACATCGCCAAGAGCCGGCCCGGCTTCCAGCATGGCCCCGTGTTCGGCCGGCCGGCGAAGGAGCTGAAGCCCTACAAGAAGGCGCAGATGCGCAGCCATGCCGGCGGCTACTTCATCCGGCTGACCGTGCATGATCGCATCGGCGTGTTCGCGGCAATAGCCAAGCGCATGGCCGACAACGACATTTCGCTGGAATCGATCGTTCAGCACGCGGTCAACGGTGAAGCGGCGGCGCAAAAGACGGTGATCCTCGTCACCCATGAGACAACGGAGGCCGCCGTGCGCAAGGCCGTCGACGGCATCACCAAGGACGGCCATCTGACCGACAAGCCGCAGGTCATCCGCATCGAGCGGGCAGGCTAGTTCCCGCCCGATAGCCGCGTCCGACGGCTAGCAGCCGCGGCCGACCGGAACGAATTCGTGCCGGCGCCGTTCTTTTGGTCAGCAATCAAAGGAACCGCTTCATGGCCGACACCAACAAATCCGATACCCCTGATATCGACGTCCAGAAGACGCTGGAAAAGCAGATCGCCGAACTGCGCAAGGAGATCACCAAGATCAACAAGAGCATTTCGGCACGGGGCACGGAAATGCTCAATGACGCCAGCGAGCAGGCTTCCGAGTTCTACGACACGACCCGCGGGTCGCGAACCGCGCAACAGCTGCGCACGCACGCCCATGCGGTCTCGGAAGTCGCGCGCGAAAATCCCGGTACGACGACGGCCGTGGTCGGCGTGATCGGTCTGCTCGGCTTTATGGCAGGGTTCGCCATTGGTCAGTCGATGAACGATACGTCGCGCCCCAGGTACTTACCCCCGCGCGACACGGCCGGCGTTTCCGGCTTATTTCCCTGTTTTAGCACGTCTTTTGGAGGAGGGTACCATGGCTTCGTCTGCCTTGATCGGCATCCTGATCACCTTTCTGGTGATCATCCTGGTTCTCTATCTTGTCCAGCGCTTGCCATTGGATGGCAGGACGCGGCAGATCGTCCGGATCATCGTCACCATAATCGGCATCATTTCGCTGCTCAAATATCTCGCAGTGTTTTAGGCCGAGAACGGCGCGATTTTTCACCTTTTGAAGGTCGGTGCGGTCCGCAGCGAGCGCGCGGATGTCGTTTCAGATTGCAGTTTAATCGATTGATATTGCTATCCTTTCGGACAAAACTATTGGCAGGTCTTGCCGTTGTCATGCTCGTTTGACAAAACAGGCCCGCCTCCGGCGGGAGGCTGTATTGCCAACGAGGAAATCACCAGATGAATGTGGCCCAGAACATCGTCGCCGGTCTCGACCGGATACTCACCATGGAGCTGGTGCGCGTCACCGAACGGGCAGCAGTCGCCGCCGCCAAGCTACGCGGGCGCGGCGACGAAATGGCGGCTGACCAGGTCGCCGTGGATGCCATGCGCCAGGAGCTCAACCGGCTTGCCATCAAGGGCACGGTGGTGATCGGCGAGGGCGAACGGGATGAGGCGCCGATGCTCTATATCGGCGAGGAGGTCGGCACCGGGAAAGGTCCGGCCGTCGATATCGCGCTCGATCCGCTGGAAGGCACGACCATCTGCGCCAAGAACCTGCCCAATGCGCTCGCGGTTATCGCCATCGCCGAGAAGGGTAGCCTGCTGTTTGCGCCCGACGTCTACATGGAAAAGATCGCTATCGGTCCGGGCTACGCCGACGGGATCATCGACATCGATGCCTCGCCGGCGGAAAACATCGCCAATCTCGCCCGGGCCAAGGGCGTCGCCGTGTCGGACATCACGGCCTGTATCCTCGACCGGCCGCGTCATGCCAAGCTGATCGACGACGTGCGCGCCACGGGTGCTGCGATCCGGCTGATCGGCGACGGCGATGTCGCCGGCGTCATCCACACCACCGATCCCGAGGAAACCGGCATCGACATCTATCTCGGCACTGGCGGCGCACCCGAGGGCGTGCTGGCCGCGGCCGCGCTGCGTTGCACCGGTGGCCAGATGCAGGGCCGGCTGATCCTCGACACGCCGGAAAAGGTCGCACGCGCGGCAAAGATGGGTATTTCCAATCCGAAGCGGGTCTATCGAGCCGAAGACATGGCGCGCGGCGACGTGTTGTTCGCGGCCACCGGCGTCACCGACGGCAACATGCTGGCAGGCGTCAAGTTCGGCCACAACTATATCACCACCCACACGATCGTGCTGCGCTCGTCGTCGCGGACGGTGCGCGAGATCAAGGCCCGTCATCAGGACCTGGACAAGTTCTGACGCCCGCTTGCGAAGCCACCTTGCAATTGTTAGCCAGTTGGGCGCATCCGATGCCGGCTGCAAGGATTTGACGATGAAACCGTTCGACTGGCACGCGGATCCGATTTCGCGCGCCACCGCCATCACGAAGTCCTATCGCAGTACCCAGAACGTGCGCCGCTTTCTCATCCGGGAATGCGGCGATGCGTTCAGGTTCGACCGGCCTTTCATGGCCTGGCTCAAGGACGGTGCGGAAAAGACGATGGGCGATGCGGCCGACGAATGGCTGCGGGCGCCAGGCTGAAAAGCGGAAAGCGTAGTTTTCTTGAAATCTCCCGGGACGGCGCATCACCGCGCACCACTTGGCCTTGCCTGTCTTTGGCCTAATGCGCGTCGCGTTCACGCGACGCGCATTAGGTTGTTGTTTATGCATGTCGTTGTCCCAAAACCGCTGCATACTTTTGGGCGACATGCATTATCGTGCGGCCAACCATGAGTTGGCAAAACGTATGACCGGCGAAAAACGCCTCTTCCTCGATGTCAGGCAGTCGGTATCCGGGGTTTCCTGGGAACACCGGCTGACCGAACGCCAGGACATGATCGCGCTTGCCATCGCGCAAGGCCATGGCGTGCCCGACATCGTCGCACGGGTGCTTGCCGGGCGCAGTGTCACCGCCGAGCAGACCGAGCGGTTTCTCGACCCGACGATCCGCGATCTTCTGCCGGATCCAGCATCGCTGACCGACATGGACAGGGCGGCGGCCCGCATCGCCGCCGCAGTGATGGCCAGGGAAAAGGTGGCGATCTTCGGCGACTATGATGTCGACGGCGCCGCTTCGTCGGCCTTGCTGAAAAGGTTCCTTGCGCATTTCTCGGTGCCTTCGGAAATCTACATTCCGGATCGCATTTTCGAGGGCTATGGTCCCAATCCAGACGCAATGCGTGAATTGGTCTCGCGTGGCGCGACACTGATCGTCACCGTCGATTGCGGCACCAACAGTGCCGTTTCCATCGATGCCGCCAACGAGGCCGGGGCCGATGTCGTGGTGCTCGACCATCACCAGGTCGGTGGTGCCTTGCCGGCGGCAATTGCCGTCGTCAATCCCAATCGCGACGACGACCTTTCCGGGCAGGGCCATCTCTGTGCCGCCGGCGTGGTCTTCCTCGCCCTTGTGCAGACGGCCAGGATCCTGCGTGGCCGGATGGCCGATGCCACGCCGCCCGACCTGCTTTCGCTGCTCGATCTCGTCGCCCTTGCCACCGTCTGCGACGTGGTACCGCTGACCGGCGTCAACCGCGCCTTCGTGGTCAAGGGACTGCAGATGGCGCGCCAGCAGAAGAACGAAGGGCTTGCTGCGCTCGCACGGGTCTCGCGTATCGGCGAGCCGGTCAGCACCTTCCATCTGGCCTATCTGATCGGCCCGCGCATCAATGCCGGCGGACGCATCGGCGATGCCGCGCTCGGCAGCCGCCTGCTTGCGACCGACGACCCGGTCGAGGCGCGCAGTATTGCCGAGACGCTCGACCGGCTCAACCAGGAACGGCAGCTGATGGAGCAGGAGATGCTCGCGGCGGCACGTGTCGAGGCCGATGCCGAGCTTGCCGGCGGCAATGGCCCTGCCATCGTCGTCACCGCCAGCAACACCTGGCATCCTGGCATTGTCGGTCTGCTTGCTTCACGGCTGAAGGATCATGCGCGGCGGCCTGCCTTCGCCATTGCCTTCAATGCCAACGGAACCGGTACCGGCTCGGGCCGCTCGGTGTCGGGTTTCGACCTCGGCCGGCTGGTGCGCGAGGCGGCCGATGCCGGGCTGATCGTCAAGGGCGGCGGCCACGGCATGGCGGCGGGCATCACCGTGGAGCGGGCGAAGCTCGGCGAGCTCAGGGCGTTTTTCGAAGAGCGGGCGGCGGCCGATGTGTTTCGCCTGCAGGGCGAGGAAAGCCTGGCGATCGACGGTGCGCTTGCCGCCGAAGGCGCGACGCTCGGCCTTCTTGACGCACTGGAAAAGGCCGGACCCTTCGGTGCCGGGCATGTGGCACCCGTCTTCGTGCTGCCGCGTCACCGACTGGCCGATGCGCGGCCGGTCGGCACCAACCACATCCGCGTCGAGCTACAATCGGAAAGCGGCGGCCGCATCCAGGCGATCGCCTTTCGCGCCGTCGATACCGCACTCGGCGAATTCCTGTTCAAGAACCGCGGCAAGACAATCCACGTCGCCGGTTCGTTGTCGGGCAATTACTGGAACGGCAACCGCACTGTGCAATTTCGCATCACCGATGCGGCGCGGGCATGACGTCGATCAGGCGAGAACCGTTTGCAGCCGGGTCAGTTCGCCGATCTGCGCCATCGTCGCCTGATAGCCGAGGCTGATCGCCTCGTCGGCGCGATGGAATTCGGTCAGGCCGATATGGCTGAGCTTCGGCTGCAGTGACATGTCTGGCGGATCGCCGGCAAGCCTGGCGCGCGAAATCCGGTCCTGGATGATGTTGAAAGCCTCGACCATGACGCCGGTGATGCCGAGCCGCGTCTGGTGCGACTGGCGCTCGGTGTCGACCTGGCCGGGCTTAGGCGCGTCCTTTTCGACGACCAGTTCGCCGGCACTATGCTTGATGACGGCGGCGCGACCGAACAGATCGTAGTGAAGGTTGACCGCCACGACGAGTGGCTGCTCATAGGCGCGGCAGACCGAAACCGGAACCGGGTTGACCAGCGCGCCATCGACGAGCACGCGGCCGTTGCAATTCACGGGCTCGAACACGCCGGGCAGCGCATACGAGGCGCGCATGGCGGTGATCAGCGAGCCACTTGAAAGCCAGATTTCATGCCCCGTGCGGATTTCGGATGTGACGGCGACGAATGGCCTGGCCAGGTCCTCGAAACGAATGCCGGCCATGTGCTCGCGCAGCCGGGCGTCGAGCTTCATGCCACCGAAAAGGCCGCTGCCGCGCAGGTTGAGATCGAGCAGGCCGAAGATACGTCGCTTGGTCAGGCTGCGGGCGAATTCTTCGAGCTCGTCCAGTTTGCCGGCGAGATAGCAACCGCCGACCAGCGCGCCAATCGAGGTGCCGGCGATCATCGAGACTTCGATGCCGGCTTCGTCAAGCGCACGCAGCACGCCGATATGCGCCCAGCCGCGGGCGCAACCACCGCCCAAGGCGAGCGAAATGCCGGTTTGACTTGCTGTTTCCGATGCGCCGCCGGAGGAGGACAGGCCGTTGGCCTCCCTGACATCTGGTCTGTTACGCAATGACGCCCACTCGAGCATCAAGATCTCCCTTGTCCCGGGGCTAATATACAGGCGGGCCGTATCGAAATCATGAATTTGTGTCGCTGGTGTCAGGCAGAAGGTTCAAACTGGTGGTTTCCGATATGTGTTTTCCGCATCGAACAGCGGCTTGTTGCCGTCGTCGGCAAGCGTCCCCTTGCCATCGACAAGCCTCACCGTCCGATAAAAGCATGAACGCCGGCCGGTGTGACAAGTTGCGTCGTGGCCCAACACTTTGACGCGCAACCATATGGCGTCCTGGTCACAATCCGTGAGCACGTCGACAACCTGCTGGAAATTGCCTGATGTTTCGCCCTTTTTCCACAGCCCATTGCGCGAGCGCGACCAGTAGTGAGCGATGCCGCTCTCCAGCGTCAGTGCCAGCGCCTGCGCATTCATGTGAGCCACCATCAACAGCATACCGTCTGCGGCATCGGTGACGACGACGGTGACCAGGCCGGCTGCGTCGAAGCGCGGTGAAAACACCGCGCCTTCCTCCAACGCCTTCTTGTCTGACGGAGCTTTCGGAAATTCCAGTGCCGACATCGCCGGTCCTTGTTCTTGGTGGCCGGCGAGGGCCATTTAGACCCCGCCGCCGCGCACCATGGTGACGAAACGAACCTGCTCCTCGGGCGTGTCCTTGAAGACACCAGTGAAGGTCGAGGTCAGGGTGGTCGAACCTTGCTTGCGGATGCCGCGCATAGCCATGCACATGTGCTCTGCCTCGATCATCACGGCGACGCCGCGCGGATTGAGCACATCCTGGATGACGCCGGCGATCTGGGCCGTTAGGGCCTCCTGCGTCTGCAGGCGATGGGCGAAGATATCGACCACGCGTGCGATCTTGGACAGGCCGACGACCTTGCCGTCCGGCAGATAGCCGACATGCGCTTTGCCGATGATCGGCACCATGTGGTGCTCGCAATGCGAATGGAATGTTATGTCCTTGACGATGACCAGGTCGTCGTAACCGGCGACCTCTTCGAAGGTGCGGCCGAGTTCCTCGGCCGGGCACATGTCGTAGCCACCGAACATTTCGCGAAAGGCCTTGGCCACCCGCTTTGGCGTGTCGACCAGCCCTTCGCGGTCCGGATTGTCGCCGGTCCAACGCAAAAGCGTGCGCACGGCGGCCTCGACTTCGGCTTCGCTCGGCCGGTCGGTAACCGGCTTCTCCATATAGGCCGACTGGGGCATGAGTTTCTTAATAACGGCATCCATAAAGGCGTCTCCCGTAGTCCCTCTCGGCGGAGGAACGAGTTGAACGGACCACGACCTTTCGGTGTCGGAAACTCGCCCCGTTTCCAGCCCCGCAAGTGGCGTGAACTTTCCGGCTAGGACACTGACTTTCGTTGTCTTGTCGATACCGGACTGCCAGCATTATATAAGGTCATGACGAGCGAAAGGAAGACACGGCAGCGGCAATCGCTGTTCGCTTGGCGGCGACGGATTGGAAAATGATGATAAACGACGTCTATAATGCGAAAATTCTCGGTTTTGCCGGAAACATCGCCCGCATCGGTCGCCTGGAACATCCCGACGCGACCGCCAAGGCGCATTCCAAGCTGTGCGGCTCGACCGTCATCGTCGACCTCAAGATGCAGGACGGCGTGGTCACGGATTTCGCACATGACGTGAAGGCCTGCGCGCTCGGCCAGGCATCGTCCTCGATCATGGCGCAGCATGTCGTCGGCGCGAACGCCGAAGAACTGCGTGCGGTGCGTGAGGCCATGCTGAAGATGCTGAAGGAAAATGGCGCGCCGCCTGACGGCCGCTTCGCGGATCTGAAATATTTGGAGCCGGTGCGCGACTACAAGGCGCGGCATGCCTCGACCATGCTGACTTTCGACGCCGTCGTCGACGCCGTCGGCCAGATCGAGAAGAAGCGCGCCGAAGAAGCAGCCTGAGGAACGACAAACCGCCGATTCCGTCCGCGACAGGAGGGTATTGCGTTCTCCGTGGAAGCTCACATGTATCGCCTGGGAAACGCGATCATATTGAGGATGATCTCTGGCCAACGGACCTCACTTTTTCGGGAACGGAGACTGTGATGCGCGACCAGCACGGACATGCGCATAGCGCCGGACCGCCAAGGCGTGGGCGCAACTGGCCCGGCCCGTGGCGCAAGACGCCCGGCCGTGTCCTAGGCACGACGCTCGTGCGCATTTACCAACTGACACTGTCCGGCTTTGTCGGCAATTCCTGCCGGCATTTGCCGACCTGTTCCGAATACGCGCATGAAGCGATCGCCCGCCATGGCTTGTGGGCCGGCGGCTGGATAGGCTTTTTTCGGGTGCTGCGTTGCGGCCCATTCGGCACGAATGGCATCGACCGCGTGCCGGAAACCTTGGCTAAGCGCTATGTCTGGTTCACGCCCTGGCGGTACTGGCGGATCGGCAGCAAGCCGGGCGAAGCGCAGGGGTGACGGCGCCAGCGGAATCTCGGCCGTACTGCGCGTTTACGATCCGGTAGGGTTAACGCCAGGCTGCACAGAGACTGCGCATTTGAGACAAAATCGAGACAAGAGACCTCGCTAAGCCGCTCGCGAACCCCCTTTGGAGCGAGCATCAAATGCGTAACATCGACCGTCTTCCCTTCATCTTTGCCGGCGTCCTGTTTCTGCTCGCCTGGCTGCTGGGATTTCCGATGCGCGCGCAATCGGCGCCGCTGAAGGACGTCCTTGATCGCCGATGCGGCGAGCGGCAAGACGCTCTACCAGGATGGGGTTTGCGATCAGCGGTTCAGCCCGGCGTCGACGTTCAAGGTGCCGCTGTCACTGATCGGCTATGACAGCGGAATCTTGAGCGACGAGCACACGCCGAGCTGGGACTACAAGCCGGAGTTCAAGGCCTTGAAGCGGGACCAGAAGACCGTCGATCCGATAATCTGGGAAAAGGATTCGATCCTCTGGTATTCGCGCGAAATCACCCGCCAGCTTGGGCCGCAAAGCTTTGCCGGCTATGTCTCGAAATTCGACTACGGCAATGCCGATGTTTCCGGCAATCCCGGCAAGAATGATTGCCTGACCCGGTCCTGGGTGAATTCTTCCCTGAAGATCACGCCAGTCGAGCAGGTCGATTTCCTGCGCAGGTTTCTAGCCCGCAAGCTGCCGGTCTCGGCCAAAGCGTATGACATGACATCAGCCATCATCCCGACCTTCCAGGCAGGAGGCTGGACGGTGCGAGGCAAGACCGGCAGCACCAAGCTGGCTAACGATGCCGACAAGGTCCAAGAAAAGCGCTCGCTCGGCTGGTTGGTCGGCTGGGCGAACAAGGACGGCCGCCAGATCGTCTTTGCGCGGCTGGTCGTCGACACCAACCGCACCGATATGCCCAAGAGCCTCAAGACGCGGGCCGCGTTCCTGAAGGATCTGCCTCAGTTCATCAAATGAACGCCTACACCTGAACCGGGCTTTACGGCGGCGGAAACTGTCCATACAAGACAGCCGCTGCCGGACGCATCCGGCTTTTCCCTATGCGTACCCCAAAACCGTCATACAATTTGGGCGACATGCATTTTAACCACCCGCGCTCGTTTGCGGGACTGGATAGGAGATACATGATGCTGAATTCCGTTTCCCTGACATTTCCCGATGGCTCCGTCCGCGAATACGACGCGGCGATGACCGGTGCTGGCTTGGCCGAATCGATATCGAAATCGCTGGCCAAGAAGGCCGTCGCTTACGCCATCGACGGCACCGTGCGCGACCTCAGCGATCCGCTCGGCAAGTCCGGCAAGGTCGAGATCGTCACCCGCGACGATCCGCGCGCGCTGGAACTGATTCGCCACGACGCGGCGCATGTGCTTGCGGAAGCCGTGCAGGAATTGTGGCCGGGAACGCAGGTGACCATCGGGCCGGTGATCGAGAACGGCTTCTATTACGACTTTGCTCGCAACGAGCCGTTCACGCCGGACGATTTTCCGGTAATCGAGAAGAAGATGCGCGAGATCATTGCACGCAACAAGCCGTTCACCAAGGAAGTCTGGTCGCGCGACAAGGCGAAGAAAGTGTTTGCCGACAAGGGCGAGCAGTACAAGCTGGAACTGATCGATGCCATTCCCGAGGACCAGGATCTCAAGATCTATGCCCAGGGCGACTGGTTCGACCTTTGCCGCGGCCCGCACATGGCCTCAACCGGGCAGATCGGCAATTCCTTCAAATTGATGAAGGTGGCTGGTGCGTATTGGCGCGGCGACTCGAATAACCCGATGCTGACGCGCATCTATGGCACGGCCTGGGCCGACCAGGCGCAGCTCGAAGCCTACCAGATGATGCTCGACGAGGCAGAGAAGCGCGACCATCGGAAGCTCGGCCGCGAGATGGACCTGTTCCATTTCCAGGAAGAGGGCCCAGGCGTCGTCTTCTGGCACGCCAAGGGTTGGAAGATGTTCCAGAACCTGGTCAACTACATGCGCCGCCGCCTCGACGAGCAGGGCTACCAGGAAGTCAACGCGCCGCAGGTGCTCGACAAGAGCCTGTGGGAGACGTCAGGCCACTGGGGCTGGTATCGCGACGCCATGTTCAAGGTGACGGTCGCCGGCGACGATACCGATGACGACCGGGTCTTCGCGCTGAAGCCGATGAACTGTCCGGGCCATGTGCAGATTTTCAAGCATGGGTTGAAGTCTTATCGCGATCTGCCCGTAAAGCTTGCAGAATTCGGTAATGTGCATCGCTATGAGCCGTCTGGCGCGCTGCATGGATTGATGCGCGTGCGCGGCTTCACGCAGGACGATGCGCATATCTTCTGCACCGAGGAGCAGCTGGCGTCGGAGTGCCTGCGCATCAACGACCTGATTCTGTCGACCTATGCCGACTTCGGTTTTGACGAGATCAGCGTCAAGCTGTCGACACGGCCGGACAAGCGCGTCGGCACCGACGAAGCGTGGGACCACGCCGAAGCGATCATGGGCAGCGTGCTGGAAACGATCAGGACGCGGTCCGGCAATCGTATCAAGACCTCGATCAATCCGGGTGAGGGCGCCTTCTACGGGCCGAAATTCGAGTATGTGCTGAAGGACGCCATCGGCCGCGAATGGCAGTGCGGCACGACGCAGGTCGATTTCAACCTGCCGGAACGGTTCGGCGCCTTCTATATCGGGTCGGATTCGGAGAAGAAGCAGCCTGTGATGGTGCACCGCGCCATCTGTGGCTCGATGGAGCGCTTCCTCGGCATCCTGATCGAGAACTATTCCGGCCATTTCCCGCTGTGGTTCGCGCCGCTGCAGGTAGTGGTGGCGACGATCACGTCGGATGCCGACGGCTATGCGACCGAAGTGGTGGCAAAGCTGAAGGCCGCAGGGCTGCTGGCGGAAGCGGATCTGCGCAACGAAAAGATCAACTACAAGGTCCGCGAGCATAGCCTGGCCAAGGTTCCGGTCATCCTCGTCTGTGGTAAGCGCGAGGCGGAAGAGCAGACGGTCAACATGCGCCGGCTGGGCTCACGCGACCAGAAATCGCTTGGCCTTGATCAGGCGATTGCGAAACTGACCGAAGAGGCTGTTACGCCCGACCGCAAGCGCAAACGCGCGGCCTGATCGGCATAGTTCCGACCAAATGGCGGTGGAGCGATCCACCGCCATTTCATATCCTTGTCACGCCGACCTTGTAACGAGCCCATATGCTCAAGCTGAAATTGCGCGAACGACCCTTTCCCGAGCTTTCCTATGCCAATCCGCGCCAGCCGGCGCTGACGCGTTGGTTCATCCATTCGGTCGAAGGCCTGTCGGGCCGTGACCGTTACACCGCGCTTTACGATTTCTGGCGCCGTCAGGTCGTGCCGACAGGCGAGCGCGTGTTCGGCCGCATGCTCGACCTGATCGATGTACGCGTGCGGACATCAGACCAATGGCCACCTGCACGATTGCCGGATACGCCGCTGGTGATCGTCGCCAATCATCCGTTCGGCATCGGTGACGGCATTGCCGTGCTGTCATTGGCCGAGCAGCTCGGACGCCCATTCCGGGTGATGATCCACAGGGATCTGCTCAAGATCCGCGAGATGGAGCCTTACTCGCTGCCGATCGACTTTGCCGAAACCAAGGACGCGCTCAAGAACAACATGGCCGTGCGCCACGAGGCGGTGCGGCTGCTCAAGGAAGGCGTCACCATCGTGGTGTTTCCCGCCGGTGGCGTCGCCACCGCGCCAAAAGGTTTTGGCCGGGCGCGCGACCTGCCGTGGAAGATGTTTCCGGCGCGTCTCATTCAGGAGGCAAAGGCATCGGTCATCCCGATGCATTTCTCCGGGCAGAATGGCAGGCTTTTCCATCTGGTCAGCGGGCCGATGAACATGGCCGAGCGCGACGGTCGCCTGGCGAAGTTCGTCGGCAAGGCGTCGCTGACATTGCGGACGTCGCTGCTCATCCACGAATTCGCGCGGCTGTCCGGCAAGGCGATCGACGTGCGTGTCGGCGAGGTGCTGAGCTGGAGCGAACTGGAGCCATTGCGCGACCGCAAGGCATTGCTTCACCGGCTTTATCGCGGCGTGTTCGACCTGGCGCCGACTTTGCCGCGCCGGCGGATACCGTTCTTGCCGGCGCGGACCAAGCTGGCTGCTTGAAGTCAGTTGAAGGTCAGTCCGCACCTTCTTCGGGATCCATCGCCGCCGCTTCTGTGGCCAGAACCTCGATCTCCTGGTTCTGCCCGGCCACGACCGTGAAATCTTTCTGATAGATGCGGTCGCGGTTCTTGGCGATGATGGTGTAGTCGCCCTCGGCCAGCACCATGGAGGCGAAGGCGCCGACGGTTTCCTTGATCGGATCGCCGGATTCGTTGAGCAGCGACCATGACGTGTCGGCGATCGCCTCGCCACCGGTCTCGCGCACCAACTTCATCGTAATCTCGGCGGCGTGGTGCTCGACGGTAGCTTCGGTCAGCTTGCCGGCCTCGACGCGGATGTCGGAGCGGATGACCGCATTGACCGCGCCATAGGTCGAGACGACATGGTAGATGCCGGCGTTGAGCCGTACGACACTATTGGGCTCGACATCGGGAATGATCAGCGCGCGATCGCCATTGGCCTTTGCCGTGCCCTCGTAGATCGAAAAGCGCAGCTTCTTCGGCGGAATGCGCACGCCGCCGGACAGCACGGCGTCCAGCTTGAGACCGCCGGCATCGAGCACGAGGCTCTCGCGCTTGGCGTCCTTGCCGACGGTGATGCGCTTGGTGGCGCCCGCCCGACCGTAGGAGGCATGAACCAGATAGCTGCCGGGTTCGAGCTGGAACACGGCGGTGCCGCCATGCGCCGAGGCGACCATCGGCAATTTTCCGTTGACGGCTTCGGGCTTGAAGACCCGCCAGACGATGCCGCGGGTGATGTCGGAACCCTTGTCGGTCAACTGCGCGGAGAGTGTGATGGCGCCGCCGCCGCTCAGCGCCAGCGACCTCTCGCCTTTCGGCGTCGCATAGCTTGAGATTCCGGGAAGCTTCAGGTCGCTTACGCCATCGACGTTCTGCGCCATGGCGAACGAAACCGGCGCCATGAACAGCAGGGCGCTGAGCCAGACCAGGAAAAGACGGATAGTCCCCTCAAACATGCCTTGCGTTGAAGCCCATGGCGGTGGCAATTTCAAGGCTTAAGAGTCCGATCGATACGACTCTCCCATCCGGCGTATATTCCGCGCCAATGCCCGAGCCGCCCGAATTTCCGATGGTGCGCTTCAGCTCAAGACAGACTGTTCAGGAGACTTGCGCCCATGGCGTCGCCGATCATCGACTTTCTGCTGAGCCGAAACTCCGCGCCGATCCCTGATTTGAAGGAGCCGGCGCCGAGCGATGTGGAGATCGCGACGATGATCGCCGCCGCCTCGCGAGTGCCCGATCATGGCCGATTGGAGCCTTGGCGCTTTATCCTCTATCGTGGCGATGCTCGTATCGAGATCGGCAGACAACTGGCAGCACTTGCCGAGCAGCGGGAGGGTCCATTGCCGGAAGGCCGCCGCAACCAGGAACTGGCGCGGTTCTCGCGCGCGCCGCTGGTGATAGGCGTGATATCGATCCCAAGGGAGAACCCAAAAATCCCGCAATGGGAAATGTTCCTTTCGGGCGGCATGGCGGCGATGAACCTGATGATTGCAGCCAACGCGCTGGGTTATGGCACCAACATGATCAGCAACTGGTATTCGGATGTGCCGGAGGGTAGGGCGCTGCTCGGGCTGGCACCGCAGGAGCGCGTCGTCGGCTTCATTCATATCGGCTCCTATGCGGGCCCGGCGCCGGAGCGGCCGCGGCCAGATCCGGCAAAGCTTTACGGCGACTATTCGGGCCCGTGGGCGGGCTGAATGTTCTACGAACCTTCAAAGGGCCACGGCCTGCCGCACGACCCTTCGAAGGCAATCGTCGCGCCGCGCCCGATCGGCTGGATTTCGACGCTGAACGGAGCCGGCGAGATCAATCTCGCGCCGTACTCCTTCTTCAATGCCGTTTCGACGCGGCCTTTCATCGTCTGGTTCTCCTCAGAGGGCGAGAAGGACAGCGCCTCCTTCGCGCAGGAAACCGGTGAGTTTGTCGCCAATCTGGTCAGCCGCGATCTCGCCGACAAGATGAACCGCACATCGGTCAATGCACCGCGCGGCGTCAATGAGTTCATCTATGCCGATCTTGCGATGGCGCCGTCGCGCCTGGTCGCGCCACCGCGGGTGGCGGCAGCGCCGGCCGCACTAGAATGCCGGGTGACGGAGGTCTTTCGGCCAAAGGCGCTGGACGGATCGCCGACAAGCGCTGTCGTTGTCGCCGGCGAAGTGGTCGGCGTATACATCGACGACGCCTTCCTGACAGACGGTCTGTTCGACATCACCAAGGCAGGCAATGTCGCTCGCCTCGGCTATATGGAGTATACCAGCGTCGACGAGGTATTTTCGATGCGCCGGCCGCGCTGGGACAAGGACTAATCCTTGGGTCGGCCGCCGTCCGCCGCGTCGGCGGGTTCCCTGGCCGTGGGCACGCGAAAGCGATTCCCCTTTATTTGAACACAGGCTAAGAGAGCGGCTTCGGCGATGCGCTAGAGTCGGCGCATCGACCTTGGGGATATTGCGGGGCGTCGGCTAAATGAAGAAACGAGACTCGCTGGCAACCCGGCTGCGCTACGGGTTTGACAAGAGCATGGCCGCCGGCCCGATCGCGCTGATCGGCTGGCTTGCCGTCGTTTCGCTGCTGATCATCGTAGTCGCCGCGAGTTTCCTTGCGGTGACCCGCATCGCGCCCGAAGGCGGCGAGCCGCTGAACTTTGTCGAAGCGTTCTGGGAATCGCTGATGCGCACGCTCGATTCCGGTACGATGGGCGGCGACACTGGCTGGGCCTTTCGTCTCGTCATGCTGTTTGTCACGCTTGCCGGCATCTTCGTCGTTTCGGCGCTCATCGGCGTGCTGAGCGCCGGCGTCGACAGCAAGCTCGATGAATTGCGCAAGGGCCGTTCGCGGGTGCTGGAGACGGATCACACGGTCATCCTCAACTGGTCGCCGTCGATCTTCGACGTCATCTCCGAACTCGTCATTGCCAATGCCAGCCGCCGACGTCCGCGCATCGTCGTCATGGCCAATATGGACAAGGTCGAGATGGAGGACGAGATCGCGGCCAAGGTCGGCAAGCTGGGCAACACGCGCATCATCTGCCGCAGCGGCGATCCGACCGATCTCTACGACCTTGCCATCGTCAATCCGCAGACCTCGCGGTCGGTCATCGTGCTGTCGCCGGATGGCGACGATCCGGATTCGCAGGTCATCAAGACGGTGCTGGCGCTGGTCAACGACCCGAACCGGCGCACCGCACCCTACAACATCGCCGCCGAGATCCGCGATGGCAAGAACGCCGAGGTCGCGCGCGTCGTCGGCGGAGCCGAGGTGCAGCTCGTGCTGGCCGACCAGTTGATCTCGCGCATCGTCGTGCATTCGAGTCGGCAGTCGGGCCTCAGCGGCGTCTATTCGGAGCTGCTCGATTTCGACGGCTGCGAAATCTACACGACCGAGCAGCCGGACCTCACCGGCAAGACCTTCGGCGAGGCGGTGATGGCGTATGAACACTGTGCGCTGATCGGGCTTTGCGACCAAAAGGGACGCGTCAATCTCAACCCGCCGTCGGACCTGGTGATCGGCAAGGACATGCGCGCCATCATCATCGCCGAGGACGATGCGGCGATAAAGCTGCGGGGCGCTGGCATCAAGATCGACGCGGCGGCGATCCTCGAGCCGCGGCCCGTCGAGACGAAGCCGGAGCGCACGCTTGTCCTGGGCTGGAACCGGCGCGGTCCGATCATAACCTACGAACTGTCGCGCTACGTCGCGCCTGGTTCGATCCTGACCATAGCGGCCGATACGCCCGACCTTGAGCAGGAGGTTGCCGGCCTGCCGGTCGCCAGTGACAATCTGTCGGTTTACTGTCGCGTCACGGACACATCGAGCAGCTCCGCTCTGGCAAGCCTGGACGTGCCTTCCTACGACCATGTGCTCGTCCTCGGCTATAGCGAAACCATGGCAGCGCAGCCCGCCGATACGCGCACGCTGGTAACGCTCCTGCATCTGCGCAAGATCGCGGTTGACGCCGGTATGCACATCAGCATCGTCAGCGAGATGATCGACGTGCGCAACCGAGATCTTGCGGCAGTCACCAAGGCCGATGATTTCGTCGTCAGCAACAGGCTGGTCAGCCTGATGCTGGCGCAGGCGTCCGAGAACCAGCACCTTGCCGCGATCTTCGACGACCTGCTCGACGAGAAGGGCTCCGAAATCTACATGCGTCCCGTCGCCGACTATGTCGCCGTCGACCAGCCGGTGACCTTCTGGACGATCGCGGAATCGGCGCGGTTGCGCGGCGAGATCGCCTTGGGTTACCGGCGCATTCGCGCCGGAGAAGCCGACCAGCGGGCGCTGGGCGGCGTCACCGTCAACCCGCTAAAGTCCGAGGCGTTGGCCTATCTGCCGGAGGACCGGATCATCGTGCTGGCGCGGGACTGAGAGCAGGGCGATCCACATCGTTTCACGAAAACGCCAAACCGGTCGAATGCCCTGTTTTGACGCAACTCGGAAAGACCGTTTCACACTTTTCCTGAAAATCGCTCTAAGCGGACGCCGGCCGCCCTGGCACGCGCCAGAAGCCGCTCGGCCAGCCGCAGATGCGGGCGGTCGTACATCTTGCCGTCGATGCCGACGACGCCGGGATTTCCCGCCGCCTGGAACGCCGCGACGATTGCCGTCGATTGCCTCACCGCCTCGACCGACGGCGTGAAGGCGGCGTTGATGACCGGCACCTGATCGGGGTGGATCGCCATCTTGCCGGTGAAGCCGTCGCGCTCGGCTTCAGTGCATTCCGCTTTGAAGGCGGCCATGTCGCGAAAATTCGGGAAGACGGTGTCGATCGCCGCAACCTCTGCCGCGGCAGCGGCGAGTATGGTCATGATACGAGCGTGGCGGAAAACGTCGGTGTAGCGGCCATGCTCGTCGCGGACCGCACGTGCACCAATCGCCGCCGACAGATCTTCCGCTCCCCAGGTGAGACCGGCAAGCCGCGCGCTTGTTCCGGCATAGGTCGCGGCCGCCAACACGCCTGCCGGCGTTTCGGTGATGATCGGCAGGATCTTGATCGCGCCATCGGCCAGGCCGTTTTCGGCCTCGTGCACCCTGAGCTTTGCCGAGAGATGCTGCACATCCTGGCCGCTGTTCGACTTGGGCAGCATAATGCCGTCGGGTCTTGCCGGCACCAATGCCGCCAGGTCGTCATCGGTCAGCCCGGTCGACAGATCGTTGACCCTGACATAGATGACTGAGCTGGTTTGCGCCCTGCGTTCGACGATGAAGCGCGCCGCCACTTCGCGCGCCAGCGCCTTGTTGTGCGGCGCCACGGAATCCTCGAGGTCGACGATGACCACGTCGGCACCGGCTCCAAAACCCTTTTCCAGCTTCTTCTGGGAATCGCCGGGGACAAATAGCAGTGAACGCATGTTTCAGGTCGCCTTCTTCAGCATCATCGCTTGCCGCGTGCATTTGGCGACGAGATCGCCGTGCTGGTTGTAGGCGCGATGCTCGAATTCGACGATGCCGCGATCGGGTTTCGACCTGGACTCGCGCACCGAGATTACTGTCGTCTCGACCCGGATGGTGTCGCCATGGAAGACCGGATGCGGAAACACGGTTTCCTTTATGCCGAGATTGGCGACCGTTGTACCGACGGTGATGTCGTTGACCGAAATGCCGATCATCAGGCCGAGCGTGAACAGCGAGTTGACCAGCGGCTTGCCCCACTCGCTTTTGGCGGCGAAGTCGAAGTCGATGTGCAGCGGCTGCGGGTTCAGCGTCATGACCGAAAACAGCATGTTGTCGCTTTCGGTGACGGTCTTGCGCAGCGTGTGCTGGAAGACGTGGCCGACAACGAACTCCTGGAGATAAAGCCCGGCCATTTTCTCTCGCCTCCACTAGCTGACGGTTGATATGCGCTGCACCCAGCGCTCGCAAGCCAGTTAATGAACATGGTGAACCGTTCGTAAATCATTTCTGCCTACCGTCTCCACGGGGCCAGGACCGTTCTGGCAAGGGGCGTAAGCAGGCGGCATGGTTGTTTCGCATTTTTTGAGATGGATTTGCACGGCCAGGGTGACAGAGCGCGCCGCCGCGGCAAGCGCGCTGGCCCGAGCCTACGTCAATTCCGACCTGCCGTTCGAGGACCGTTGCGCCGCGGAGGCGGCGCTGACGCTGTTGCTCGACGATGCTTCGTCGAAGGTGCGGCTGGCGATGGCCGAGGCACTGTCGATGAGCCACCACGCGCCATTGCAGATCATCAGTGTGCTGGCCTCCGACCAGCCGGAAGTCGCCGGCATGGTACTGGCGCGTTCGCCGCTGCTTACCGACGCCGATCTGATCAACCGCGTAGCCTCAAGTCCGAAGGCGACGCAGAAACTGATCGCCGACCGTCCGGTGGTCTCGATGGCGCTGTCGGCCGCGATCGCCGAGATCGGCGAGGCCGAAGCCTGCGCCGTGTTGCTCGCCAACAGCGGAGCCGACATCGCCTCGCTCAGCTTTCGCCGCATGGCTGAACGCCACGGCCATCTGCCTCTGGTTCGGGAGGCGCTGATCTCGGACGCACGGCTGCCTGCCGACTGTCGGCATATGCTGCTCGTCAAGCTCGGCGAGATGCTGAAAACGTCGCCGTTGGTCATGGCAATGATGGGCGCGGCGCGCGCCGACCGCGTCATGCGCGATGCCTGCGTCAAGGCTTCGGTGACGCTGATCGAGGGCACGCGCCAGGAAGAACATGCCGCACTGATCGAGCATCTCAGGCTGCGCGGCGATCTCACCGCCAGCTTCCTCATCCGCACCATCGCGCATGGCAAGGTCGATTTCTTCGGCTCGGCGCTGGTCGCGCTCAGCCAGCAGTCCGAACAAAGGGTGAGGGCGCTGCTTGCGGGCGGGCACGATGTCGCCCTGCAGGCGTTGTTCCGCAGCGCCGGCCTCGCCGCCGCCACACACGCCATCATCCTGCGGGCACTGAAGATCTGGCGCGAGGTCGCCAACGGCAAGCGCGTGGCCGGTGTGCAGGAGGTCAGCTGGCTGATGCTCAAGGAAGTGGGTGGACAGTCGGCGGAAGGCGATTTGGCCGCGCTGGTCAAGTCGATCCATCTTGACGCGCTCCGCGAGAACGCGCGGGGCCATGCGCTGGCGATCGCCGCCGCCTAAAGTGTATCTATATTCAGGTGATGCCGGCCTGCGAATGACGGTTCCCTGCGCTTCCGGTGCGCACGTACCCAAAAGTACGCTCCGCTCCGGTTCTCGGAACCCGCCATTCTCGGCTCGGCCTGACCTGAATCTCGACACACTTGGGCACGCTAGTTTCGATCCTTCGCGAAGAAATCCGGAAAATCCTCCATCGCCGCGGCGATGATGCGCAGCGATGCCGCTATCTGCAGCAATTCGCCGGTGCCGTTTCGTTGGGCGATGTTTGCCGCATATTGGCGGGCGACGGCGACGGTCGACGTCTGCGGATCGCCGGGGGCGCGAAAGAGCAGTTCGCGCGCCAGCGCCCGCAGGAAGTTCGCGATCGAAAGCGCGGTCTCCGATGGGATGGCATGGCTTTGACTTGCTCCGCGCAGCCGGAGGATCTCCAGGCCGACCGTGACGGCGGCGACGCTGCCACCCAGGACCGCATCGCCCTTGCCGCCGGCATTCTGCACCAGCGGCATCAACTGATTGATGCGGTCATAGGCGAGACTCTCGAAGGCCGAGCGCCTCGGCACACGCTCATGCAGGCAAAGCCGCGCCAAATCCTCGCGCATGGCGCGCACGATGCGGTTGGCCGCGAGCCACGGATCGGCGGGGAGCACGACGATGAAGACGCCAATCGCCAGCAGAATGCCGACCAGGATCGATGCCGAACCAGCGAAGAAGGGGCCGGGATCGTAGGTCATCGCCTGATGCGGACTGAGGAAGGCGAGGAAGTTGATGGCGAAGGCCGTCGCCACGCCGACATAGCGCGGATTGGCCATCGCTAGCGCCGTGGGCACCAGGATCGGCACGACAAACAGCATGAACCAGCCGAAGCCGGGCAAGGCGGGCAACGCGATCTGGCCGACAAGAAAGGCAAAGGGCAAAGCGAGCAGTGTTCCCTTGAAGAACCCCCAGGCGACCTGCACAGGGTCGGGACGGGCCGCAAACAGGCTGGATACGACGGCAACGAGAATGACTGTGCCGGCCGCTTCCGACCATTTCGTCGTCAGCCAGAAGGCGGCGACCAGCAAGGTGGCCAAGGCAGCGCGCACGGCGTTGCGCGATGCGCCGGAGTAGTCGCGATGCACCACCAGCGCAGGCTGCCTGCTGCCCCGGACCGGGCGCGTGGCGGGCGCGCGCAAGGCATCGAGGCCGCGCAGCACCTGCTTGAACGCCTCGGCGAAATCGGCGGCGATGGTAAGGCGGGTGATGTTGCCGACCCTGTCGTCGCCCTGATCGGTCGAGGCATCGGGCATTTGCCGGGCCTTGGCTGAAATGGCGTCAAGTCGCGCCACCCAGGGCGCGGTGTCGTCCAGCGCGCCGGGTTTCGCAGCCAGTTCGCTGACAAGGGCGTGCAATTCCGATCGCACCGGGATGAGTGCGGCGTTCTTAGGGGCAGCGTGCGAATGCAGCGCGCGTGCCGCCGAGAGGGCCGAGAGCAGCTGTCCGATGGTGCGTCGGACCGGATGGGAGCGGGGCGCAAAGCTCGGCGCTTCCAGCCTGGCATAGGCGCGCATCTCGCCGAGCGTCTGGGTGTCGACGACCAGCTTTCGGTGCAGGCCGGACAGCGTTGCCGGATCGCCGCCGGAGAATGCGCCGCCGGCGTAAGTCGCAAGATCGAGAATGCAGCGTTTCAGCCGCGAGACGATGGCGTTGCTGGCCAGTCTTGGCAGGATCAGCCGGCTGGTCAGGCCGGCGCAGATGATGCCGAGCACGATCTCGGCACAGCGCGCGACTGCGAGGTCGACGACGAGGTGCGGCTGTCCGAAGGCGGGCAGGCCGATGATCATCGCGGTGTAGCCGGCAAGGGCGGCACCGTAGGCTTCGGGATTGCGCAGCAGCGACGAGACGAAGGTGCAGATGCCTATCCAGAGGGCAAGCACCGTCACCAATACCCAGGGGCCGGTGCCGAACACCGTCGTGATGCCTATCGCAGCCATGCCGCCGACCAGCGTGCCGAGCAACCGGTAGAAGCCCTTCGCCAGCACCATGCCGGCAACCGGCTGGGCGACGATGAACACCGTCATCATGGCCCATTGCGGGTGGTCGAGCTTCAACGCATAGGCGGCCAGCAGCGCGATCAGGCCGGCCGAAACAGTGCGCAGGGCGAAAATCCAATCCGAACGCGTCGGTTGCGTCAGCGCGGAGAAACTGGTCTCGAAATGGTCTTTCAGCCGCCTCCAGGTCACCGCACGTCTCCGAAACTGGAGCCCTGTTATGGACCGGGGGAAGGCTAGATATCCAGCACTTCCGTCTCGGCGAATTCGGCGCGTTCCTGGATGAAGCGGAAGCGGGCTTCCGGCTTGGTGCCCATCAGCGCATCGACGGCATCCTTGGTCGCCGCCTCGGCGTCGATCACATCGATCCGAAGCAGCGTGCGCTTCCTCGGATCCATGGTGGTTTCCTTCAGCTGCGCGGCCATCATCTCGCCCAGGCCCTTGAAACGGCCAAGCTCGACCTTGCCGCGCCCGGTGAATTCGGTGCGCAGCAGTTCGTCCTTGTGCGCGTCGTCCCGGGCATAGGCGACCTTGCCGCCTTGCCTGATCGAGTAAAGCGGCGGCACCGCCAGATAAAGGTGGCCGCCACGCACCAGCGCCGGCATTTCCTGGTAGAAGAAGGTGATCAGCAGCGAAGCTATGTGGGCGCCGTCGACGTCGGCGTCGGTCATGATGATGACGCGGTCGTAGCGCAAATCCTCGTCGCGGTATTTCGACCGCGTGCCGCAGCCGAGCGCCTGAATGAGGTCCGAGATCTGCTGGTTGCCGGCGAGCTTGTCGTTGCCGGCGCTGGCGACGTTGAGGATCTTGCCGCGCAGTGGCAGCACCGCCTGGCTGGCGCGGTCGCGCGCCTGCTTGGCCGAGCCGCCCGCCGAGTCACCTTCGACGATGAAGAGTTCGGCACCGGCCGCGGCATTCTGCGTGCAGTCGGCGAGCTTGCCGGGCAGCCGCAATTTGCGCACCGCGCTCTTGCGCGACACTTCCTTTTCCTGGCGTCGGCGCACCCGTTCGTCGGCGCGCGCGATTACCCATTCGAGCAGCTTCGATGCTTCCTGCGGATTGTCGGCCAGCCAATGATCGAACGGGTCGCGGATGGCGGTCTCGACAATCCGAATGGCCTCGATCGTCGCCAGCCTGTCCTTGGTCTGGCCGACGAATTCCGGCTCGCGGATGAACACCGACAGCATGCCCGCCGCCGAGATCATGACGTCCTCCGAGGTGACGATGGATGCGCGTTTGTTGCCGACGAGATCGGCATAGGCGCGCAGGCCCCGCGTCAGCACGTTACGGAAGCCGGCCTCGTGCGTGCCGCCTTCGCCGGTCGGGATTGTGTTGCAGTAGGAATTGATGAAGCCGTCGCCGCCGAACCAGGTCACCGCCCATTCGAGCGAGCCATGGCCGCCTTGCTTCTCGCTCTTGCCGGCAAAGATTTCGCGCGTCACCTGGAAATCGTCGCCGAGCGATGCCTTGAGATAGTCCTTCAGGCCGCCGGGAAAATGGAACTCCGCCTTGGCCGGCGTCTGGTCCTTTTCCTTGATCAGCGACGGATCGCAGGTCCAGCGGATCTCGACGCCGCCGAACAGGTAGGCCTTCGAGCGCGTCATGCGGTAGAGCCGCGCCGGTTCGAATGCCGCGCCCTTGCCGAAAATCTGCTCGTCGGGGTGGAAGCGGATTTTTGTGCCGCGCCGATTGTGAACCTCGCCCAACTGCTCCAGGCCGGTTACCGGGACGCCGCGCGAGAAGCGCTGGCGATAGAGTTGGCGGCCTCGCGCGACCTCGACCTCGAGATGATCCGACAGCGCGTTGACCACGGACACGCCGACGCCATGCAGGCCGCCGGATGTTTCGTAGACCTTCGAGTCGAACTTGCCGCCCGAATGCAGCGTCGTCATGATCACTTCGAGCGCTGGCTTCTTGAATTTCGGATGCGGATCGACCGGAATGCCACGGCCATTGTCGGTGACGGCGAGATAACCGTCGGCCGAGAGTTCGACATCGATGAAGGTGGCATGGCCGGCAACCGCTTCGTCCATCGAATTGTCGATGACCTCAGCAAACAGATGGTGCATCGCCTTGTCGTCGGTGCCGCCGATATACATGCCTGGCCGGCGGCGCACCGGCTCCAGCCCTTCCAGCACCTCGATGTCGGCGGCGCTATAGCCCTCGCTGCCGTCCTTTATCGCCGCAGGACGCTTCGTGGCTTGCACCAGCGGATCCGCCGGGCGCGCCGGTGTGCGAACCGGCGGCGGCTGCTTGTCCATATTGCCGAAAAGATCGTTGCTGTCGTCCATGCCTGCCATAGGGTCCGGTGCTGCGAATCACCTCGCGATACTGCCACGCTTTTCAGCGCCAAGCGACCGAGGTTCCTGTTCCGTTCGGGGATCCGGCCCCTCTTACCCCAAAACCATTCGATAACCAAGCCGGCGGAAATAGGTCAAATGCCTCCGCGCAAGATTCCTGATTCTTTAACAATGCCGCCTAGCGTGATCCCAACAAAACAAGAAACTGCGGGCATCAGGGGTTTCGGCGTGAGGGGCAAGGCCATATCGATGATCGGCATCGCCGCCGTTTTCGGCGCGATCTCGATCTTTGCCGCGGATTTCTGGGTCAAGAGCCAAGCCAAGGCCGATTCCGAAAAGACGGCGTCGATCGCAGCACCCGTCGCCCCTAAGGTCGCATTCAAGACCATCGTGGTGGCGAATGCCCCATTGCGCTATGGCATGGAACTCGACCGCACCAAGCTCAGCGAAATCCCCTGGCCGCAGGACTCCCTACCACAGGGCGCCTTCGCCACCATAGATGGTTTGCTCGGCGAGGGCAGCCGCGTGGTGCTGTCGCCGATCGAGGTCAACGAACCGTTGCTGCTGACCAAGCTGTCCGGGCCAAACGGCCGCGCGACGCTTTCGAATATGATGACGCCCGGGATGCGGGCTGTGACGATCCGCACCGACGAGATCGCCGGTGTCGGCGGCTTCGTCACGCCGGGCGACCGCGTCGATGTCGTGCTGACGCGCGACGCCGGCGAAATCCAGGAAGTGGCCAAGAATGCACAGGGAGCGGCCGGGTCGACGGTCACCTCCGAGATCGTCGTTGCCGATGCCAAGGTGCTGAGCGTCGGGCAGGGTGCCGATGAGCGCCAGACGACACCGCAGATCTCCAATTCGGTGACCATCGAGGTGACGACTGACGGCGCGCAGAAAGTGGCGCTGGCCCGCACTGTCGGCACGCTGTCGCTGTCGCTGCGCTCGGCCAGCGAAGGTGGCGACGGCAAGGGCGGCGTCACCACCATCTCTTCGTTCGGCGGATCGGTCGCCTCGAACGTGCAGGCTGCTGCCGGTTCGCTGTTCGATGCCGTGGTGAAAGAGCCGGAGAAACCGAAGTTCAAGACCGTCATCGTGACGCGCGGCACAAAAGCCGAGGAATACCAGGTTCCTTTGCGGGACCAAAAATAGAAGCCAGTGGGGACTGGGCGAGGGACGGGACGATGTTGGGGTTGATTACATTTCTGGTCGCGGAGCGGTTGTGCGTTTTGCGCACCATGGCTGTCGCGGCTTCGTTGGCTGCCGCCGCGATGCTGGCCTTCGGTACCTCGGCAAGGGCCGACAACGATATCGTCTATGTGTCGTCGACCAAGAATGCATCGATCAAGGTTGCCAAGGGCAAGCCGAAGACGATCATGACCAGTGCCGCCTTCTACCAGATCGTCATCGGCGATCCGGACATCGCCAACGTCAATCCGTTGACCGATAAATCCTTCTATGTGCTGGGCAACAATCTCGGCACCACGGGCATCGCCCTGTTCGACGAGAAGAAGCAGCTTGTCGGCACCGTCGACATCGAGGTGACGCTCGACACCGACCAACTGGCCAGCACCATCCGCGCCAGCGTGCCGGATGCCAGGATCAAGGTCGGCTCGGCCAATGGTCGTGTCGTGCTGTCGGGCGAGGCGGATGACGCGGTCGCCGCCGACAAGGCAAACAAGATCGCGACGCGCTTTTCCGGTGCCGAAGAGGTGATCAACTCGGTCAATATCTCGTCGTCGCAGCAGGTCCAGCTCAATGTCCGCTTCGTCGAGATCAACCGCCAGGCGGGCCAGGATCTGGGCGCCAAATACGCAGCCAATTTTGCCTATGGCCTTGGTGGCCGTGATGTGACGATCGATCCGGGTACCGTGCCGACCGCCGGCACCGGCGAGATCATCGGACGGCTGTTGTCGAACGGCGTGTCGATCGATATCGCCATCAAGGCGCTGGAAGAACGCGGCCTGGCGCGGCGGTTGGCCGAGCCGAATTTGATCGCCCGTTCCGGCCAGACGGCGAGCTTCCTCGCCGGCGGCGAATTCCCGATCCCGGTCTCCGAGGACAACGGCAAAATCTCGGTCAGCTACAAGAAATACGGCGTCAGCCTGGATTTCACACCGACCGTGCTGAAGGACGGGCTGGTCAGCCTGGACATCGCGCCGGAAGTCTCCTCGATCGACGCGTCCGCGTCCTACAACATAGGCAACATTGCAGTGCCTGGTTTCATCGTGCGCCGCGCCAGGACGTCGGTCGACCTGAAGAACGGCCAGAGCTTCATGATCGCCGGATTGCTGCAGTCGCAGAACGACATCACCACGTCGCGCATTCCGGGCCTCGGCAAGATGCCGGTGCTTGGGGCGCTGTTCTCGTCGAAATCCTATCAGCGGCGCGAGACCGACCTGGTCATCATCGTCACTCCCTATCTGGTCAAGCCGGTCGATCCGTCGAAGAAGCTCGTGGAACCGACCGACGGCACGCAGCCGGCCAGCAACGCCGACTATTTCCTCAACAACACCGAGGAAGTGAAGGGCTCCGATACCGGTCGCACCGTGGCGCTGGCCGACGGCCGTGTCACCCAACCTGCTGCGTCCGCTTCCGCGGGGCATTTCCTCGACCTGCCGAAGGACTGAAGCCATGCATCTGGTCTTGAGATCGAGTATCGCCTTGCTGCTGGCCGGCCTTGCCGCCGGCTGCACCAGCGACGACTATGTGCGCAGCGAGGGGCCGACGACGGGCGCCGGGGAGGCGCAGGCCGCCAACACTGTCATGCAGATGGTCGATCCCTGGAAATATGGGGTCCAGAACACCAGGCTTAAGGTGCCCGCCCAGCGAGGCAACGTCGACCCCCCCCCTACACCCGATCAGGCGGCCGATGCGAAGGCGTCGCAGAGCGGCACAACCAACTGACCCAACGCGACGACCTGACAGGCTGACAGAATGGCAAACGGCATCAAGACCAGGAAGATCCTGCTCGTATCGACCGACAGGACCTTTGTGCAGGACACCCGAACCGCGTTCGCGGCTTCCGAGGTCATCCAGCTCTCGACAGTGGAGAAGCACGTCACCGAGCTACGCGGCGAGATCCAGGAAGCCGACTTCGGCGCCATCATCGTCGACATGGATGCAGCAAGGCTGGAGGAGGTCGAGTCGTTGCAGCGCATCATGCGCCGGCTGGAGGACAAGGTGCCGGTCGTCGTCGTCACGCAGGAGTTCAACGCGGCCGCGGTGCGCATTCTGGTACAGCTCAAGGTCGCGGATTTTCTGGTCAAGCCGATCACGACCGCCGATCTTGTGCGATCCGTGGTGCGGGCGCTGCAAGGCCCCGGGCGCGAGGAAAACACCGAATCGCAGATCTACACCTTCATGCCGGCAGCCGGCGGCGTCGGCACCACGACGCTGGCGCTGCAAACCGCCTTCCAGCTGCATCACTCGGTCACGCGGGGCGCGTCGACCTGCGTGGTGGACCTCAATTTTCAGCAGGGCGCCTGTGCCGAATATCTCGACCTCGAACCGCGATTCGACATCACCGAGATCGAAAACCAGCCCGAACGCCTCGACCGGCAACTGCTGGATGTGATGCTGTCCAAGCATGCGAGCGGGCTCTGCGTGCTGGCTGCCCCCACACATCCATCGGAAATGCGCTCGTTCAAGACCGATGTCGTGGTGCGCATGCTCGATCTCGTCTCGGCCTATTTCGACAATGTCGTCATCGATATGCCGCGCACCTGGTTTCCATGGACGGAGACCGTGCTGCTCGGTTCCAACAAGCTCTACATCGTCGCGGAAATGACGGTGCCGTGCCTGCGCCACACGCAGCGGCTGATCCAGGCGGTCTACGAGACCGCCGGGAAGGAAGTGAAGCCAAACGTCATCGTCAACCGTTTCGAACAGAAGATGTTCGACAACGGCATCAAGCAAGCGGACGTCCAGGAAATCCTGGGCGAGCATTTCGTCGGCGGCATCGCCAACAACTACCGGCTGGTGCGCGAGGCGGTCGATCGCGGCGTGCCGTTGCACGAGATCGATCCGAACGCCAACGTCATCAACGATTTGAAGAAGATCATCCTGCCGGAGGAGGCAATCCCAACCCGGGCAAAATCGCGCTCGCTGTTTGGCATGGGCCGTGGATTGCTGAAGAGGAAAGCCGGATGACCAGCCGCTTTTCCACCCTGCAGAACCGCGATTCACGTCCGCAGCGTGCGCCTGAGCCGATGCCGGTCGCCCATCATGCCGTCGTCATTCCGACGAGCCGAAAGGCGTTGCCGGCCAAGCCTGAAGCAGCGCCGGCAAAGAATGCCAACAAGGTGCTCGATGCGCGCGTTCGTATCCACAGGCTGCTGCTCGAGGAGATCAATCTTGTCGCGCTGGAGCGTTTGCCTAGGGATGAGATGCGTCGGCAAGTGCATGATTTCGTGTCGGAAAAGACCAAACAGGAGCGCATGGCGATCAACACCGTCGAGCTTGACGCGCTGGTTGACGACATCGTCGACGAGATGGTCGGCCTCGGTCCGCTCGAGCCACTGCTCAAGGACCCCGACATCAACGACATCCTGATCAACGGCCACCTGAACTGCTTTGTCGAAAAGAAGGGCAAGCTGCAGCCGGTCCACATTCCGTTCAAGGATGAGGCGCATCTCTTGCGCATCGTCAACAAGATCGTCGCCGCGGTCGGGCGTCGCGTCGACGAATCGCAGCCGATGGTCGATGCACGCATGCTGGACGGCTCGCGTTTCAACGCGGCCATTCGTCCGGTTGCGGTCGACGGGCCGCTGGTCTCGATCCGAAAATTCTCCAAGAACAAGCTCGGCCTGCACAAACTGGTCGAATTCGGCGCCATCACACAGAACATGGCCGAAGTGCTGGCAGCGGCCGTGCATGCCCGCAAGACGACGATCATTTCGGGCGGCACCGGCACCGGCAAGACGACCATGCTCAATGCGCTGTCGGCCTTCATTCCGGAAGATGAGCGCCTGATCACCATCGAGGACGCGGCCGAACTCCAGCTGCAGCAACCGCATGTCGCGCGGATGGAGACACGCCCTGCCAACATCGAAGGAAATGGCGAGCTGAAGCAGCGCGACCTGGTCAAGAACGCGCTGCGCATGCGTCCCGACCGCGTCATCCTCGGCGAGTGCCGCGGCGAGGAGGCCTTCGACATGCTGCAGGCGATGAACACCGGCCACGAAGGCTCAATGGCGACCATCCATGCCAACACGCCGCGCGACGCCATTTCGCGGCTTGAGCAGATGCTCGGCATGACCGGCATGCCGATGACGGTACAGTCGATCCGCAGCCAGATCGCCAGCGCGCTCGACCTGATCGTCCAGCTCACGCGCCTGTCCGACGGCAAGCGCAAGGTGACCAGTGTCGCCGAGGTGACCGGCATGGAAGGCGACGTCATCCAGATGCAGGAGATATTCCGCTTCGTGCGCACCGGCATGGAGGCCGACGGCAGGATCCTCGGCCACTACGAGGCGACCGGCATCCGGCCGCGATTCCTCGAGGATTTGCGGGCCATGGGCATCGAGTTCCCCGGACGATATTTCGAACCCGGCCGGCCGCAGGAGTAGCCAAGTGTTCGACGGATTCAGCGCGATTTATGTCGTCTATGCCGCGGCAGCCCTGACCGGCATCCTGATCGCCGAGGCCTGCTACCTGCTTTATGCCGGCCGCAGCGACAAGCGCACAGCCATCAACCGGCGCATGAAACTGCAGGAAAACAAGATCAGCCAGGAGCAGGTGCTCGTCCAGCTGCGCAAGGAGCGCGGCCTTGAAGCGGGCACGCCGCTGTTTTCGGCGGACCGGTTCCGCGCTTTGCGAATCCAGTCGGGCATGATCATGCCGGTGCCGAAATTCCTGATGATTACCTGCGGCGTGGCGATGGCCATGGCCTTGGTCGCCATCTGGTACGGCTTGCCGCTGCTGATGGGGCTTGTCCTATTTGTGATGCTTGTGCCGATTCTGCCGGTGCTGACGCTGCGTTTCAAGCGCAAGCGGCGGCTGAAGCGGTTCGGCGTACAGCTGCCGGAGGCACTGGAGCTGATCACGCGTGGTCTGAAGGCCGGCCACCCGGTGCCGGTGGCGATCGCCATGGTGGCGCGCGAGATGCCGGACCCGATCGGCTCCGAATTCGGCGTCATCGCCGACGAAGTGACTTATGGCTCCGATCTGGTGTCGGCGCTGAACTCGCTCTTCGACCGGGTCGGTCAGGAGGATCTGCCGCTGTTCGTCACCGCCGTCTCGATCCAGACCAGTTCGGGCGGCAATCTGCGCGAGATCCTCGACGGCCTGGCGACGACGATCCGCGAGCGCGGCAAGCTGCGCCGCAAGGTGCGCGCCATCGCGACAGAGGGCCGGATGTCGGCCTACATCCTGACGGCGGTCCCGGTATTGCTGTTTACCGCCATCATGGCGCTGATGCCGGGCTTCTACCGCGACGTCTGGGACGTGCCAAAGACATGGTACCTGATGGGGGGCTCGATCACCTGGCTGATGCTCGGCAATCTGATGATGTTCAAGATGTCGAATTTCAAGTTCTGACATGCAGGGCTTTGTCGAATTCCTCGCCTCGCTTGCGCCGACCTCGTTGATGCCGGTGGCCGTCCTGCTGCTGGCCGCGGGTGCTGCCGCGTTCGCCTGGCCGATGATGGCGGCGAAGGGCGATCGCAACGAGGTCAAGCGCCGGCTCAAGGTCGATGACGGTCCCGTCGCCGCGAAACCCGAGCCGGTGCAGAAGAAGAATACCGGCGTCGTGCGCGAGAAGGCGGTTAAGAGGGCGCAGGAATTCTACGCCAGGAGCGATCCGGAAAATGTCGCCCGGCTGCGCATGAAGCTTATCCAGGCGGGATATATGGAGCCGCGCGCTGTCGGCATGTTCTTCCTGATCCGGTTCACCGCGATGGTCGGCACGGCAATCGGCGTGTTCGTGCTCAACCGGTGGATGGCGAGCCCCGACGCGACGATGGCCAGCCGCTGGACATTCGTCATCCTGTCAGGAGCGGCCGGCTATTTCCTGCCCGGCCTGGTGCTGAGCCAGAAAGTGCGCGAACGCAGGCGTGAGTACCGCAACGGCTTTCCCGATTTCATGGACCTGATGATCGTCTGCTCCGATGCCGGCATGAGCATGGAGGCCGGCATCGAGCGCGTCTCGAAGGAACTCGCCAAGACCTACCCCGCGCTTAGCCAAAACCTGCAGCTGGTGTCGCTGGAGCTGCGGGCCGGGCGCAGCCTTGACGATGCGCTGAAGGCACTCGCCGATCGCCTCAGCCTGGACGAGGTGCGTTCCTTCGCCACGCTGCTGCAACAGTCCAAGGAACTCGGCACCAGCCTGTCTGGGGCGCTGCGCGTCTTTTCCGACGACATGCGCCACAAGCGCATGTCGCTGGCCGAGGAAAAGGCACATGCGTTGCCGGCCAAGATGTCGGTCCCGGTGGTGGTGTGCATCCTGCCGGTGGTGTTGATGATTGCGGCCATTCCAGTCATCGTCAAAATGACGGCGCACTAGCGAGTGCCCACGGGAGCCCTAGCGAGGGGCTGACCACCGGTTACTCTGCCGAACTCGACGCCGCAACGTGAGAAGCCCATGCGAATTCTGCTGCGCACCCTCTTTCTCGGTCTTGTCGCCGCCGGCTTGTCGCCCGCCTTGGCCATCGCCGACGATTGCGGCGATGCCGCCGCACTGGTGCAGCAGGCCTATCCCAAGGCTCAAAAGAGCGCCGACGGCGCCTCGTTCACGCTCGAGCCCCATATCAGCATCGCCCTGACGGATAGCGATGCGCCATTTGGCCTGGTCTGCAAAATCTGGCCCGCCCGTGACGACCTGCTCTTGGTCGCGGTGCCGCTTACCGACAGCGCCCAGTCCCGCGACGACGGGCATGTCGGCGATATCGAGCTTCTGGTCGTCGACAGGAACAGCCTGGAGGTGCGCCAGCGCTTGCTCCAGCCAGGGCTGATCACCGATGATGCCATCGACATCCGCAAGATCGAATTCGATACCGGCCGCTACAGGCTGGCGCCCAATGTCGGCGCCTTCGGCCTGCGCATCGAAATGGCAAACCGTTCGCAGCCCAACCCCTTCAGGGAAACCGACCTGCGGCTCTATGCCCTCGCCGGCGATGCCCTGCGCCTGGTGCTCGACGGCATCGACGTGGCCGGCTTTGGCGGCGAAGGCGACGGCAGTTGCGCGGGATCCTTTCAGTCGAGCCAGGTCAGCCTGGCGATGAGCCCGGCAAGCCACCATGGCTATCACGACATCACCGTGGTCGAGCGGGTGGATATGGACAATTGGTCCGCCGATGAGAATGGTGAGTGCCAGTCTCATCCCGGCAAGTCCGTGAAGCGCACCTACCGGCTGCGCTATGACGGCAGTCGCTACCAGTTTCCCGAGGGGCTCAAAGCCTTGGAGCCGTGAAGCCTTCCACTTATGCCTGGGTGGTTAATGGCTGGTGTGCTCGAAACCAAATTTTAGCGGCATTTTGGCACCGAAGTTTAATTGCCGCTAATGTAGTTTGTTTCCTGGAGAACGACCCGGCAAATCGGGCGATGAGGCAGGGGCATGCGTCGCAATAACTTCACGGCAATGGCCGCCATGGCGGCCGTCTTGATGATGTCTGGCTGCACGACGGGTGGCGTCGACGCCACCAAGACCACCGCTATCCAACCGGTGGCAAAGGACATCGACACCTCCGATCTGGCGCAAGGCAAGGCGCAGTTTCGTGACGCCAATTACGGCCTCGCCGAAAAGCACTTCCGCAAGGCCGTCGAGTTGAGGGCGGACGATGCGGAGGCCTGGATGGGGCTCGCCGCTTCCTATGATGAACTCGGCCGCTTCGACTTCGCCGATCGCGCCTACGGCCAGCTTTTGAAAGTCGCAGGCCGCAAGCCGCAGATCGTCAACAACATGGGCTATTCGCAACTGCTGCGCGGCAATCGCAAGATGGCCAAGGCGTTGCTGCTCGAAGCGAAGGCGGGCATGACGGATACCACGGTCGTCAACGCCAATCTGGCCTTGCTGAACAAGGGTTGATCTGGTCGTTGCTTCCTACTCCTTGTCTTGACGCAATTCCCGAGGAAAAGCGCTATACGCTTTTCCCGGGAAAACCGTTTCACACTTTTCCTGGAATTGCTGTAGGGGTCCGGTTTCGGGACATAAGGCATCGACGCTTTGTAAACCCTATCGGCAGGTTGCGATCGAAAGATCGGCTGAAAACCATGTCTGAGAGCTGCGGCTAACCTAGAATACAGCGCAACCCGCCGTCGCTCGAGAGGCCTTCGCCCGATATGCTGGACTTCAGTTCGCTCCTGCTCGCAGCCGCGCTGTCGGGCATCTGCCTTAGCGTCACCATGTTTGCGATCTGGTTCACCGCGCCCAAGGCAGGCTTCGTGCTGACGGTGGCGTGCGGCATTCTGGTGCTCGTCGCGCATGTGGTCCTGTTCTGGCAATACACCAAGGATCCCGATCCACTGCTTTGCCAGATCGTGCTTGCGTTGCTCAGCCTGGGTTTCCTGATTATTTGCGTGTCGGCCATGCAATATCTGGGCGCGCCCGGCTACAGACGTGCCGTTGCGCCGGCGGTTGCCGCCATGGCTGTCTGTGCCGCCGTCAGCTTCCTGGGCCTTGACGGCGTCGGCTTCATCGTCACCTACACCACGGTGACGGCGCTGCTGTCGGCGATCGGCGCCATGTTCTGGATCAACGGCAGCCATGATCGCCGGATCCTGCTTGTGGTTTCGTTTCTGAGCGGAACCTGCGCGGTTTCGTTTGCGCTTTGTGGCGTGGTTCTGCTGACCAAAGGGCAATGGACGCTCGCGGTCGCGCCCGACAACTGGGCCGAACGGCTGAATTCCGTCGTGGCCGTGGCCTGCATGACCGGACTCGGTGCCTTGACGCTCTCGCTCCACCATCTGCAGGCGCAGATCGAGCTGAAGGCCGAGACCATGACCGACCCTCTGACGGGGTTGATGAACCGCCGGGCGTTGAAGTCACTCTACGGCGAGCGGAGTTTCGGTCCGTTCATGTCCGTCGTCATGTTCGACCTCGATCATTTCAAGCGGACGAACGATGTCTATGGTCACCCGGTAGGGGACCAGGTCCTGTGCCGCTTCGCCGCAGTCATCAAGAAATATGCCAGGACCGGCGTCGACGCCTTTCGCCTGGGTGGCGAGGAATTCGCCGTCGTCATGTCGCGAATGACGGAAGAGAAGGCCCATGATCTCGCCAGCAAGATCTGTGTGGCCTTCGGCACCGAGATCGTCGCCACACAACTCGGCAAGTTGCGCAGCACGGTCAGCGGCGGCCTCGGCTTTGGCGAGGTAAGCGGCCGCACCCTCGATGACGTGCTTGCCGAAGCCGACGCGGCGCTCTATTCCGCCAAGCGCGCCGGTCGAAATTGCGTCATCGGTCGGGCGGCGCTAGGCAAGGCCGACCCGGTCGAGCCGGCCTTGCGCTCCGCTTAATTATTCCGCCGCGCCCAGATAATCCGACAGAGGTGGGCACGAGCAGACCAGGTTGCGGTCGCCGGCGACATTGTCGATGCGTGACACCGGCGGCCAGTATTTGGCCGACGTGTCGGCGTCGCCGGCGGGATAGGCCGCTTCCAGGCGCGAATAGGGATGGGTCCACTGGCCGGCCAGCGCCTCGGCGGCGGTGTGCGGCGCGTTGACCAGCGGATTGTCCGTTAAAGGCCATTCGCCCCTGGCCACTTTCGCGGCTTCTCCTGATATGGCGATCATCGCCTCGCAGAAGCGGTCGAGTTCGCGCTTGGGCTCGGACTCGGTCGGCTCCACCATCAGCGTGCCGGCGACCGGGAACGACATGGTCGGCGCGTGAAAACCATAGTCGATCAAGCGCTTGGCGATGTCATCGACACTGATGCCGGCGCTGTCCTTGAGTACGCGGGTGTCGAGGATGCATTCATGCGCGACGCGCCCCTGGCTGCCTTTGTAGAGCACCGGGAAATGCGCATCGAGCCGCATCGCGATGTAGTTTGCGGACAAAATCGCAGTTTCAGTCGCTTGCTTGAGGCCCGACGCGCCCATCATGCGGATATACATCCAGGTGATCGGCAGGATCGAAGCGCTGCCGAAGGGAGCAGCGGAAACGGCATGGCCCGAGCCTTCGGTGACATGGCCCGGCAAATACGGCTTCAGATGCGCCTTGACGCCGATCGGGCCGACGCCGGGCCCGCCGCCGCCATGCGGAATGCAGAAGGTCTTATGCAGGTTCATGTGGCAGACGTCGGCACCGATGTCGCCTGGACGGGCAAGCCCAACCAGCGCATTGAGGTTGGCGCCGTCGAAATAGACCTGGCCGCCATGCTCATGGATCAGCGCGCAGAGATCACGCGCGCCTTCCTCGAACACGCCATGCGTCGAGGGATAGGTGAACATCAGCGCGGCAAGATTTGGTGCGTGCTCGGCCGCCTTGGCCTTCATATCGTCCATGTCGATGTTGCCATCATCGGTGCAGCGCACGACGACGACGCTCATGCCGGCCATCGCAGCACTTGCCGGGTTGGTGCCATGCGCGGACGAAGGGATCAGGCAGACGGTGCGGTGATTGTCGCCGCGTGAGCGGTGATAGCTGCGAATGGCGAGCAGGCCGGCATATTCACCCTGGCTGCCGGCATTGGGCTGCAAGGTGACGGCGTCGAAGCCGGTGATTTCCGATAGCCAGGCTTCCAGTTCGGCGATCATGGCGCGATAGCCGGCCGAGTGCGCGGCTGGCGCGAAGGGATGCAAATTGGCGATGCTTGGCCAACTCACCGGCATCATCTCCGCGGCAGCGTTGAGCTTCATGGTGCAGGAACCCAGCGGGATCATGGCGCGATCGAGAGCCAGATCCTTGTCGGCCAGTCTGCGCAGGAAGCGCATCATCTCGGTTTCCGACTTGTTTTCATGGAAAACTGGTTGGGTCAGAAACTCCTTGCCGCGCGGCTTGCCGGGCACTGTCCGGTCGGCGGAGGGGCCGGCCTTGGCGCCGAACAGGGCCGCGATCGCGTCGAGATCGGCATCGGTCGACGTTTCGTCGAAGCTGATGCCGACATGGTCGGCATCGATGACGCGCAGAAGCCGGCCGGTCTTTTCAGCCGCAGTGGCGATCTGCGCCGCCTTGCTCTTGGTCTTCACGGTCACAGTGTCGAAACGGCTCGCACCGATCACCGACACGCCTGCCGCATCGAGGCCGCTTGCGAGACGGTTGGCCAGCGCATGGATGCGCCCGGCAATCGCCTGCAGCCCGGCGGGGCCGTGCCAGATGGCGTAAGCAGTCGCCATGTTGGCGAGCAGCGCCTGAGCAGTGCAGATATTGGATGTCGCCTTGTCGCGGCGGATATGCTGCTCGCGTGTCTGCAAGGCAAGCCGGTAGCCGGGCCGGCCCTTGCTATCGGTGGACTGGCCGACAAGGCGGCCTGGCATCAGCCGCGTCAACTTGTCCGAGACGGCGCAATAGGCGGCGTGCGGACCGCCAAAGCCCATCGGCACGCCAAAGCGCTGCATCGGACCGACGGCAATGTCGGCGCCAAGCTTGGCCGGCGCATCGGTCAGCGTCAGGCCGAGCGGGTCGGCGATGAAGACGACGATGGCGCCGGTGGCGCGCGCCTTGTCGATCGCTGCCTTGTGGTCGCCATAGACACCAAACGTATCCGGCCAGGAGACGAGCAGGGCGGCGGTGTTGTCGTCGGTCGTCTCGCCATTGATCTCGATGCCGAGCGGCTCGGCGCGGGTGCGCACCACATCCAGCGTCTGCGGATGCGGCGTGCCGGCAAATGCGATCTTGGTGCGCTTGTCGCGGTGATGGCGCAAGGCGATGCCGACGGCTTCAGCCACCGCCGTCGCCTCGTCCAGCAGCGATGCCGACGCCACCGGCAGACCGGTCAATTCGGTGACCAGCGTCTGGAAGTTGAACAGCATTTCCAGACGGCCCTGGCTGATCTCGGCCTGATAGGGTGTGTAGGCCGTATACCAAGCCGGGTTCTCGAACAGGTTGCGCTGGATCACCGGCGGCACATCAACGCCGTGGTAGCCGGCGCCGATGAAGCTCTTCAGCACCGTATTCCCTGCCATGACAGCCGAAAGTTCGGCCAGCGCCTCCGCCTCGCTTGCAGGTGCCGGCAGAGCGAGCGGCCGGTCGAGCCGGATCGACCTCGGCACCGACTGGCTGATCAGGGTCTCGACGGAGGGCACGCCGATAGCGGCCAGCATCGCTCTGGTGTCGTTGAGGCCGAGGCCGATATGGCGGGCCGAGAAGGGGTAGGGTGCTGCGGTCATGTCTTTCGAGTCCTGATGTCAGCCGATATGGGCTTTGTAAGCGGCTTCGTCCATGAGGCCGGCGAGCTGGCTTTCGTCGGCGAGCTTCATCTTCCACAGCCAGCCGGCCCCGGTTGCCGCCGAGTTGACCAGCGACGGATCCGACGACAGCGTGGCGTTGGCTTCGGTGATCTCGCCGTCGACGGGTGCATAGACATCGGAAGCCGCCTTGACGGATTCGACGACGACGGCGGTATCGCCCTTGCTCAGCTTCTTTCCGGTTTCGGGCAGTTCGACGAAGACGAGATCGCCGAGTTGTTCCTGCGCGTAATCGGTGATGCCGACGGTGGCGATGCCGCCCTCGACGCGGAGCCATTCGTGATCTGATGTGAAATAGGTCTTTGCCATTGAAATTATCCTTTGCGGTAGCGATGCGGCGTGAACGGCAGGGAGCTGATATCGACGGGGATCTTCGTGCCGCGAACATCGGCGAAAACCCGTGTTCCGGGCTTGGCCAGGGGTGCCATGACATAGCCCATCGCGACCGGATGGCCGGCAGACGGGCCAAACCCGCCCGATGTGACATGGCCGGCGGGCTTGCCGTCGGCGTCAAAGAGCGCAGCACCGGCGCGCACCGGCTGGCGGCCTTCCGGCTTCAGCCCGACGCGCTTCTGCGCGGGCCCCCGTTCCACGGCAGCGCGGAGCGCATCGGCGCCGATGAAAGTGCCGGAAGCGCGAACCTCCTTTGGGATCGCCCACATCAATGCGGCGCTGGCCGGGTCGGTCTCCGGCGTGATGTCCTGACCATGCAGACAGAGTCCTGCCTCCAGCCTCAGGCTGTCGCGAGCGGCCAGCCCGATCCACAGCACGCGTTCATCGCCAAGCAGCTTCGCAACGAGATCGCGCGCATCGGCCTCCGGCAGCCCGATTTCGAAGCCGTCCTCGCCGGTATAGCCGGAGCGGCTCATGAACCAGTTCCTGCGCGGTTCGACACCATGCATGAACAGTAGCGAGCCCGTCTCGATGCCGGCTCGGGAAAGGGCCGCCCAGGCCTCAGGACCCTGGATAGCCAGGAAGACGCGGTCGAGCGCCTCGACCCGGACGTCGAAATCCGCGGCAAGCGCACGCAAATGCTTTTCGTCGGCGACGGCATTGCCGGCGTTAGCCACCACCATGAACCTGATATCGCCAAGCCTGGTGACGATCAGATCGTCCAGAATGCCGCCTGCTTCGTTGAGGAAAAAGGACAGTTTGGATTGCGAGATTTCGAGCGCGCCAGCGTCCAGCGGACAGGCGCGATTGAGCAGTGAAACCGCCTCCGGCCCGCTGACCTCGAACAGTTTCATATGCGAGATGTCGAACAGGCCGGCCTGTTCGCGGGTGTGAAGGTGTTCCTTCATGACGCCGGCCGGATAGGTCAGCGGCATCGACCAGCCGGCAAAGGCGCCAAAGCGCGCACCAGCGGCCACATGGATATCTTCGAGGGGAAGGTGTTTGCTGTCGTCGCCCGTCATGTCATCTCCAGAGTCGCACGCAATCGGTCGCGAATGGCGACCAGTCCGTGCCCCTCTGTCTGAAGCCTGAGAGACTTGCGCAGCCGGAACTCTGTCAGCGGCGCTTACACCTTCGGCGCGGGGGCAAGCCCCGACTTTCCAGAGTGTCTTTCCCGTCTACGGTTCTTTTGCCTGAGAGATTTCGGGCGATTTCCCCTTCGGCGGCAGCGTTCGCTGCTCTCTCCCGCAAACAGGTAGGACTCAGACCCTGAGTCCTCGACGCGCCATCCATAGCTTGTGCGCGACGGCTTGTCACCTGTCAGCGACATCTAAAGTGCGCCGCGCTGGCGATGCGCTTTAGATACTTGTGCTGATGCATGTCGTTCTCTCAAGCCCGCGGCACACCTTGGGCGACATGCATTGGCCGACAAGTCTTCGCTAACCACGCCGTTTGCCGGTTTTTCAAGACACTGCTGATATCTTGGCAGCCATGACGCTTTGGGGCCGGCATTGGACGGCGGCGGACGGGGACGACAAATGGGCGAATTGATCATGAGCGCGCCGGTGGCGGGGCTGACCTCGAAAAGCCGCATCGCCACGGAGGACGTGACGATGTTGCGCCGAGAGGTGTTCGGCGACGGTGTAGTGACGCGCGGCGAAGCCGAGGCGCTGTTTGCGCTCGATGCCACGGCGAAGGACAAATGCCCGGAATGGCCGCTTTTCTTCATCGAGGCGGTCACCGACTACATCGTCCACCAGGAGAAGCCGTCGGGCTATATTTCGCAGGACAATGCCGACTGGCTGATCCGCACGATCTCGCGCGACGGCATGGTCGACAGCCGCACCGAACTCGAATTGCTGGTGCACGTGCTGGAAGAGGCGAGATCGTCGCCGGGCCAGCTTTGCGTCTATGCGCTGCAACAGGTCGCCCACGCCGTCATCGATGGCAAGGGGCCGCTGATGCTCGGCGGCGCACTGGTTCCCGGGCTGATCGCCAAGGCGGAGGTCGAACTGCTGCGCCGTATCCTCCATGCCCACGGTGGCGACGGCAACATTGCCATCACGCGCGCCGAGGCAGAAGTGCTGTTCAAGATCAACGAGCGGACCGCCCACGCCAGCAACGATCCGTCCTGGAACGAGCTGTTCGTCAAGGCGATCGCCAATTTCGTCATGTGTTCCGCCGGTTATGAAGCGCCGACGCGCGATGTGGCACTACGCCGTGACACCTTCCTCGAACACGCCGATCCGGAAATCGGCGGCTTCTTCAGCCGCATGATCTCCGGCGGCCTTGCCGGCATCATGGAGGCCTATCGGTCCCCTGATGACATCGAGGCCGATTGGGAAGCCAAGAACAGGGCGGCCGAGGCGCTTGCTCGCCGCGCCGAGACGATCGATGCCGGCGAAGCCGGCTGGCTGGTCGAGCATATCGGCCTGGACCGGCCTCTCTACGAGAACGAACGCGCCTTGCTCACCCTGATCAAGCAGGCCTCGCCGAAAATCCATCCGGCGCTCAGGCCGCTGCTCGACAAGGTTGCCTGACGTGCTGAGGGTTAAACCGCTGATCTCAGGGCATTATTTCCCCAGGTGTTAGATGCCGCCATACCAGTCGTAGCCATTGTCTTCCCAATAGCCGCCGCGACCGCCGCCGATACTGGCGAAGCCGTCGACCAACTCGATCTTGTAGAGATATTTTGGCATCTTATAGCCGAGCTGCCGCTCGACACGGACGCGCAGCGGCGCGCCGTTCTCAACCGGCAGCGGCTTGCCGTTCACGCCATAGGCAAGGATCGTCTGCGGGTGACGGGCATCGATCAGGTCGATCGAGCCGTAATATTTGATGTCGCCCGACAGGCTGCGGTCAATCGTGTCGAGGCAATGGAACATTGCGTAGCGCGCCTGCGGCTTGACCACCGCCTGGTCCAGCACCAGCGACAGCGGCGTCCCGGTCCATTTGGCGATGCAACTCCAGCCTTCGACGCAGTCATGGCGGGTGATCTGGGTGCGGCTCGGCATGTTCATCAACTGCTCGCGGCTGAGCGACAGCGGCTTTTCGACCAGGCCTGAAACTTCCAGCCGCCAGTCGGCGAAGTTGTTGGCAAGCAGACCCTTGTAGACATCGTCGTCCGGCGCAGTCACACCATTCGGCCGCTGCGGCTGGCGGATGTCGGCCTCGGTGAATTCCGGCGCCAGCGCGTCGCGTCCCGCGAGCAGGCGCTGTGCCCGGTATGTCAGGTCATTGGCGTTTTCGAGAAAACTGCGCAAGCCACTGCCAACGCTTAGCTGGCTGTCGAAGGCGTCGCAGCCCGACAGCATGATACCGGAGGCACCGAGACTGGCACCCGTCAGGAATTTGCGGCGGCTTATCTCAAACTTCGCCATGTCACGCACTCCTCTCGGTTGTCTTGTCGTCCTGTGCGGGTGGGTCGATGCGGTACCAGCCGGTGATGATCGAGCGCAGTTCGTTTATCGGGCCGGCGGCCAGGATCATCAGGATATGGACGACGAAGAAAACGACCAGCAGCACCATGACGGTGAAATGGATGGTGCGTGCCGTCTGCCGGCCACCGAGCAGATCGTTGAGGAACGGCAGCACCGAGTTCATGCTTGGCGACATCGCCAGGCCGGTGATGATCATCAGCGGCAGGAGGACGAACAGCACGCCGCCATAAGCCATCTTCTGCAGCGTGTTGTACTCCCGCGTGTGGTGGAATCTGAGCTTGGCGTGATCGATGATGTCCTGCGGCAAGCGCTTCAGGTCGTCGAGGCGTGGTGCGAGGTCGCGGCGCAGATGGCCGTTCACGGTGCTGGCGACAAACCAGACGATCAAGGTCGTGGTCAGTATCCAGGCGAAGAAGAAATGGACGACACGGGCGGTGCCGAGGTCGTAGTAGGACGGGATGGTCGCCCAGGACGGAAAGGCGCGGGATGTCTCCTGGCCCGCCGGCCCTGACCAGCCAAGTACGCCTGTGGTGTCGAAGCGATGTCCAAGGATTTCAGTGTAGCCGCGTGGCCCGACGTTGGTGTTCTCGGCGCCGATGGCGAAGATGGTGTTGTTGTAGCCAAAACCAGACTGCTTGCCGATATAGAGCTGCGGGCGGGCATTGAAGATCTGCAAGCCGGACAGCAGCATGAAGAACAGCGAAATGGCCCAGAGCCAATGCGTCAGCCGCGTCCAGCGCGACTGACGGTAGATCAGGGTTTTGTCGCTCGAAGCGGAGATGTCTGGTTCGGTGGTGGATTGGCTTCTGGCAATCGTTTCCATCTTGTCTCGTCTCCCGGCCTCGCGGCGTGGCCAGCGCGCCTATTGTTCTCCTGATACGTCGTCAGCCACAGCGATGTTTCATCCGATCACGGATTTATTACGACTAGCGTAGATTGATGGCGAGATTGACGGCGGCGGCGACGATGACCGTGTTGAAGAAGAACGAAAGGATCGAATGGATAAGCACGACACGTCGCATATGCGAGGTCGTGATGTTGGTGTCGGCGGTTTGTGCGGTCATGCCAATGACCGCCGAGAAGTAGAGGAAATCCCAGCCTTCCGGCCGTTTGCCGCCCGGAAACAGCAGCCCGCCGACCGGCATCTTCTTGGCGTCGGCATCGAACGCATCGCCGTCCATCCAGTAGACATGGGCGTAGTGCAGTGCCGCCATCACATGGATCGTGAACCAGCCAAGCGGCACCGAAACAAGTGTGATCAAAAGCCAGACGAGCGCAGTGCCGCGGGCGTTGAACAGCAGGAAAATGGCGACGCCGACGACGGCGAGCGTGATGACAAAGATGCCCAGCACCGGAAGGTCCGCGTCGCGAGCGTTGTGGCTGAGATAACTTGCTTTCAGATGCGGCATCTGCGCGAGGACCAGTGCGAGATAGGTGACGAAGAACGCGTTGGCGCCGATCGAAATCGAATGGGCAGGCAGCAGGCCAGACAAGAGCGCGATCGCCAGCGCGGTCACGCCCACGCAGAATGCCATGAGAAACTGCGTATGTCGGTGCATCGGCGGTTTCATCGACGTGTCGGTGGCCATGGCCAGCCTCTGAAAGGCGTTTGGATCAATCCGGTGTGACGGATTTGAGCGCCCGCCGCAAGATGCGGTCGAGTTCGCCGAGAAAGCGCGAACGGTCCTGTGGGGCGAAGCTGGCATTGTAGCCCTTGCTCTCGCCGGTCTCGCGCAGATGCTGTTTCAGGTCGCGCATCGCCACCGCCATGCCGATCGTTTCCGGCGTGAACGGACGTCCGGTCGGCCCAAGCACGTGCGCGCCAAGGGCAACCGCACGAGCGGCGAGCGGAATGTCTGCGGTGATCACGATGTCGTTGGATTTCGCGTTGTCGACGATCCAGTCGTCGGCGGCATCGGCGCCCTTTGAGACAACGACATTGCGGATCATCGGATCGCGCGACGGCCGCAGGCCACCATTGGAGACGTAGGTGACGACGACGCCATGGCGCTCGGCGACCTTTTCGACCTCGGCCTTGACCGGGCAGGCGTCTGCATCGACGTAAATGGCAGGTGCCGGCATTGTCTCTCCAAAATGGACAGGGGCCGGAAACGTGTCCGGCCCCGACCCTGAAATCTTACAGCTGTCAGGCCGGCAAGGCCCCGGACTTCTTGGCGGTCCAGGTGGCGATATAGTCCATCAGGCCGGGATTGAGGCAGTCATAGGGTTCCAGCCCGATCCCCTTCAACTGGGCACGAATGCCCTCCATTCGCTTCGGATCGACACCCGATTCGATGATCGACGAGACGAAAGCGGTGAAGCCCGGAGGTGACCAGCCATCCTCGACGAAACGCTCGGGGTGGATGAAGGACAGGCCCTTGAACGCGTGGTCGCGCTCGACCGGTCCGTGCATGTGCACACCGCAGCCGGTGCAGGCATGACGCTGGATCAGCGCTGATGGGTCGACCACCTTGAGCTTGTCGCCGTTCTCGGTCACGGTGACGTCGCCCGTCCCTGCCACGGCAACGACCGAGAACAGGGCGCCTTCCGGCTTCCAGCATTTGGTGCAGCCGCAGGCGTGATTGTGCGCGATCTGGCCCTTCACCTTAACCTTGACCGGATTGCTGGTGCAGGCGCAGACCAGCGTGCCGCCGGCAAAGCTTGCGCTTTCCCGGGGCAAGCCATTGTCGATTTTCGGATGCAGTTTCTCCGCCATGTTTTTCTCCTCCCAGTTGTGAACCACAGAGGTCGCAGGCCGATTGGTCGGCGGCTTGTGGTCTTCAGTAAATAACCACACTCCGGATCGACTTGCCCTCATGCATGAGGTCGAAGCCCTTGTTGATGTCCTCGAGCTTCAGCGTGTGGGTGATCATCGGGTCGATCTGGATCTTGCCGTCCATGTACCAGTCGACGATCTTCGGCACGTCGGTGCGGCCGCGCGCGCCGCCAAAGGCAGTGCCCATCCAGGTCCGCCCGGTGACAAGTTGGAACGGCCGCGTCGAGATCTCCTGGCCAGCGCCGGCGACGCCGATGACGACGGACTTGCCCCAGCCGCGGTGCGAGGCTTCCAGGGCCTGGCGCATAACCTTGGTGTTGCCGGTGCAGTCGAATGTGTAGTCGGCGCCGCCGATCTGGTCGGCGCCGCGCTTGGTCATGTTGACGAGGTGGGGGACGATGTCGCCGTCAATCTCTTTGGGATTGACGAAATGCGTCATGCCGAATTTTTCGCCCCACGCCTTCTTGTCGTTGTTCAAATCGACGCCGATGATCATGTCGGCGCCGGCGAGCTTCAGGCCCTGGATGACATTCAAGCCAATGCCTCCGAGGCCGAAGACGACGGCGGTCGCGCCGATCTCGACCTTGGCCGTGTTGATGACAGCACCAATGCCGGTGGTGACGCCACAGCCGATGTAGCAGATCTTGTCGAAGGGGGCGTCCGGGTTGACCTTGGCCAGCGCGATCTCGGGCAGCACAGTGAAATTCGAGAAGGTCGAGCAGCCCATATAGTGGAAGATCTTGTCCTTGCCGATCGAGAAGCGCGACGAACCATCGGGCATCAGCCCTTGGCCCTGCGTGGCGCGGATCGCCGTGCATAGATTGGTCTTGCGCGACAGGCAGGACGGGCACTGCCGGCATTCGGGCGTGTAGAGCGGGATGACGTGATCGCCCTTCTTGACCGAGGTGACGCCCTTGCCAACATCGATGACGACGCCGGCGCCCTCGTGGCCGAGGATGGCCGGGAACAGGCCTTCGGGATCGGCGCCGGAAAGCGTGAACTCATCGGTGTGGCAGATGCCGGTCGCCTTGATCTCGACCAGCACCTCGCCCTCGCGCGGACCATCGAGGTCGACCTCCATGATCTCCAGCGGCTTTCCGGCGGCGACAGCGACTGCGGCGCGGGTTTTCATCAGGCGTCCTCCAATACGAATTTTTTTCCAAGGTTTCAGGTTTTATCGACGCGATCAACTGGAAGCTGATGCCAGGACTGGGCCACAGCGCTGAATTGGAATCGCAAATCGATTGAAAGGCAGCGATTTGCATGGTCGGCTTGACCCTGCAAGCACAGGCCATAAAAGGAACAGCCGACCGAGGGATGACATTCCGCATGTTCACCAAAATCCTGATCGCCAATCGCGGCGAGATCGCCTGCCGCGTCATCAGGACGGCGCGCAAGATGGGCATCGCCACGGTTGCCGTCTATTCCGATGCCGATCGCGATGCCGTGCATGTCGAAATGGCCGACGAGGCGGTGCATATCGGACCTTCGCCCGCGGCGCAGAGTTATCTCGTCCCCGAAAAGATCATCGCCGCCTGCAAGGAGACGGGCGCCCAGGCCGTGCACCCCGGCTACGGGTTCCTGTCCGAGCGGGCGGCCTTCTGCGAGGCGCTGGAAGCGGAAGGGATCATTTTCATCGGCCCGAAGCCCAAAGCGATCAAGGCGATGGGCGACAAGATCGAATCTAAGAAGTTCGCCAACGCCGCCAAGGTTTCCACTGTGCCCGGCTGGCTCGGCGTCATCGAAAATGCCGACCATGCCGAAAGGATCGCCGGCGAGATCGGCTATCCCGTGATGATCAAGGCCTCGGCAGGTGGCGGCGGCAAGGGCATGCGCATCGCCTGGAGCCAGGCGGAAGTGCGCGACGGCTTCGATCGTGCGCGCTCGGAAGCCAAGGGCTCGTTTGGCGACGACCGCGTCTTCATCGAGAAATTCATCGTTGATCCACGCCATATCGAAATCCAGGTGCTGGCCGACGCGCATGGTAACGCGCTCTATCTCGGCGAGCGCGAATGCTCGATCCAGCGCCGCAACCAGAAGGTCGCCGAAGAGGCGCCGTCGCCGTTCCTTGATGCCAATACGCGCAAGGCCATGGGCGAGCAGTCGGTGGCGCTGGCCAGGGCAGTCGACTACCAGAGCGCCGGCACGGTCGAGTTCATCGTCGACAAGGACAAGAACTTCTATTTCCTTGAAATGAATACACGATTGCAGGTCGAGCATCCGGTGACCGAGCTGATCACCGGCATCGATCTGGTCGAGCTGATGATCCGCGTTGCCGCCGGCGAAAAGCTTGGCCTGAAGCAAGGCGATATCAAGCTGAACGGCTGGGCGATGGAAAGCCGGCTTTATGCCGAGGACCCGTACCGCAATTTCCTGCCCTCGATCGGCCGGCTGACGCGCTATCGGCCGCCGGAGGAAGGACAATTCGGCGATGTCGTCATCCGCAACGACACCGGCGTCACCGAAGGCTCGGAAATCTCCATGTTCTACGATCCAATGCTCGCCAAGCTGTGCACCTGGGCGCCCACGCGGCTCGCCGCTATCGATGCCATGTCGGAAGCGCTCGACAGCTTTGTCGTCGACGGCATCGAGCACAACATTCCGTTTCTTGCCGCCTTGATGCAGCATCCGCGCTGGCGGCAAGGGCTGATATCGACCGCTTTCATATCGGAGGAATATCCCGACGGTTTTGCGCCCGTCGTGCCGAACGACGACGAGAAAGCCGTGCTGGCGTCGATTGCGACCGCGGTTGAACTGCTGCGCCGCGACCGACTCGACCGGCTTGGCGGGCGACTGGCGCCGCATTCGGGAGCGCTGAAGCGCGACTGGGTGGTGAAGGTCGGCGATGACTATCTGTCGGCGTCGATCGTCGAGGGCATGATTTCCATTCCGATGGAAGTCGATCTGGCGATCGAGGGCGGCAAGCCGCTGACCGTCGCATCCGACTGGCGGCCGGGCGACCTGATCTGGCGCGGCACGGTCGGCAAGCGCAAGGTTACTGCCCAGATCAGGCCTGTTGCCAACGGCTTTCGCATTGCCTGGAAGGGCATGTCGGTGACCGCGCGCGCCATGCTGCCGCGCATCGCCGAGCTTGAAAGGCTGATGCCGGAAAAAATAGCGCCGGACACGTCGAAAATGCTGCTTTGCCCGATGCCTGGCCTTGTCGTGTCGATTGCCGTTGCCGAGGGCCAGGAGGTCAAGGCCGGCGAGACGCTGGCGGTGGTCGAGGCGATGAAGATGGAAAACGTGCTGCGTGCCGATCGCGACCTTGTCGTGTCGAAACTCAATGCCAGGCCGGGCGACAGCCTGGCGGTGGACGCGGTGATCATGGAGTTTGCGTAAGACCAGCCGGGCAGGCAGCCTGTGATCAGCAATGGTTTGTGCTGGACTGGCAGCGCGCGGTCCCGGACAATACATCTCCATCGACTCAAGGACCTTCACGCAGCACCATGGCCGACGAAAAACTTCCCCGCGATCCCCTGAAGCGCGAAGCAGCGATTGCGGCGGCGCGGCCGGAGGCGCCCGCACGGCCTTTCGTCCATCTGCGTGTGCATTCGGCCTATTCGCTGCTGGAGGGCGCCTTGCAGATCGGCACGGTGGTGGCTCACGCGGTCAAGGACGGAGCACCCGCCATTGCCGTCACCGACACCAACAATCTGTTCGGCGCGCTGGAATTCGCGCAGAAGGCAGTGAAGGAGGGCATCCAGCCGATCATCGGCTGCCAGGCTGCGCTCGCATTTTCCGGCGAAAGCAATGATGGCCAGCGCGACCGCAGACGGCAAGGGCCTGATATGCGGCCGGTCGTCCTGCTTGCCGCGACCGAGGCCGGCTATTCCAATCTGGTCAGGCTGGTCAGCCGCGTCTACCTCGAAACGCCGCCAGGCGAGGCCGTGCACCTGACCACCGAAATGATGCAAGGCTATTGTGACGGGCTGATCTGCCTCAGTGGCGGGCCACGCGGACCGATCGGCATTGCGCTCAAGGAAGATCGCCGCGATCTGGCCGAAACACGGCTGTTGACCCTCAAGTCGATGTTCGGCGACCGGCTCTATGTCGAACTGGACCGGGTTTCGGGTTATGATCGGGTGATCGAGAAATCCTCGATCGATCTTGCCTATGCCCATGAATTGCCGCTGGTCGCCACCAACGAGGCGTTCTTCTTGGCGCGCGACGATTATGACGCGCATGATGCGCTGATCGCCATCGCCGAGGGCTCTGTCGTCGCTGTCGACAATCGCCGGCGCCTGTCGCCGGACAATTTCCTGCGCAGCCAGGCCGATATGGCGCGGCTGTTCGCCGATCTGCCGGAAGCGATCGACAACACCGTCGAGATCGCACTGCGCTGCTCCTACTATCCCAGGAATCGCAACCCGATCCTGCCGCGCTTCACCGGCGGCGATGTCGCCGACAATGATGCCGCCTTGCAGGCGGAAGCCGACGAATTGGCCCGCCAGGCGCATGAGGGGCTTGAGGCGCGGCTGACCGCGCATGGCCCGACTGCCGGCTACACCGTAGAGCAATATCGCGAGCGGTTGAATTTCGAGCTCGGCATCATCACCAAGATGAAGTTCCCCGGGTACTTCCTGATCGTTGCCGACTTCATCAAATGGGCGAAGGCGCAGGGCATTCCGGTCGGGCCGGGACGCGGTTCGGGCGCAGGCTCGCTGGTCGCCTATTCGACGACCATCACCGACATCGACCCGTTGCGCTTTTCTCTGCTGTTCGAACGCTTCCTCAACCCCGACCGCGTGTCGATGCCCGACTTCGACATCGACTTCTGCCAGGATCGCCGCGAGGAAGTCATCCGTTACGTCCAGCAGAAATACGGCCGCGACCAGGTCGGCCAGATCATCACCTTCGGTACGCTGCAGGCACGCGCCGTGCTGCGTGACGTCGGTCGCGTGCTGCAGATGCCCTATGGCCAGGTCGACAAGCTCTCGAAGATGGTGCCGCAGAATCCGGCCAATCCGGTCAAGCTCGCCGATGCCATCGCCAATGAGCCGCGCTTTGCCGAAGAGGCCGAAAGGGAGCCGATCGTCCAGACGCTGCTCGACATGGCGCAGAAGCTGGAGGGCCTCTACCGTCACGCCTCGACCCACGCAGCCGGCATCGTCATCGGCGACCGGCCGCTGTCGGAACTGGTGCCGATGTACCGCGATCCGCGCTCGGACATGCCGGTTACCCAGTTCAACATGAAATATGTCGAGCAGGCCGGGCTGGTGAAATTCGACTTCCTCGGCCTGAAAACACTGACCGTACTCGAAACGGCAGTGAAATTGATCCGCCGGCGCGGCATCGAGATCGACCTGGCGACGATCCCGCTCGATGATCCCGAGACCTACGCCATGCTGTCGCGAGGCGAAGTGGTCGGCGTGTTCCAGGTGGAAAGTGCCGGTATGCGCAAGGCGCTGATCGGTATGCGGCCCGACTGCATCGAGGACATCATCGCGCTGGTGGCGCTGTACCGGCCGGGACCGATGGAGAACATCCCGACCTACAATGCCAGAAAGCATGGCGAGGAGGAGATGGCGTCGATCCATCCCAAGATCGACCATCTGGTGAAAGAGACGCAAGGCGTCATCGTCTACCAGGAACAGGTGATGCAGATCGCGCAGGAGCTTGCCGGCTATTCGCTCGGCGAAGCCGATTTGCTGCGCCGCGCCATGGGCAAGAAGATCCGCGCCGAGATGGACAAGCAGCGCGAACGCTTCGTTTCGGGCGCGGTCGAGCGCGGCGTCGGCAAGCCGCAAGCCGACTTCATTTTCGACCTGCTGGCCAAGTTCGCCGACTATGGTTTCAACAAATCGCACGCCGCCGCCTATGCGGTGGTGTCGTACCAGACCGCCTACCTCAAGGCGCATTATCCGGTCGAGTTCCTGGCGGCGTCGATGACGCTCGACATGGGCAACACCGACAAGCTCGCCGATTTCCGCCAGGACGCGCTGCGCCTCGGCATCGAGGTTCTGGCGCCGTCGGTAATATCGAGCTTTCGTCCGTTCGAGGTCGGTGAGAACCGCATCTACTATTCGCTGGCCGCGCTCAAAGGCGTCGGCGACGCGGCGGTCGAGCACATCGTTGCCCAGCGTGGCGAAAAGCCGTTCAAGAATCTCGCCGATTTCTGCGAGCGGGTCGATCCCAAGATCGTCGGCAAGCGCGTCTTCGAAAGCTTGATCATGGCCGGCGCGCTCGACTGCTTCGGCCATGATCGCGCCTCGATGATGGCAGGCGTGGAACGCATGATGGGGCTGGCATCGCTGGCGCAGCAAAACGCGGTTTCCGGTCAGCACGACATTTTCGGCGCCTCGCTCGGCGCCCAGTCGCAGGCACTCAATCTGCCGACGACGGAACCGTGGCTTGCCGCCGACCGGCTGCACCGCGAATTCCAGGTGGTCGGCTTCTATCTCTCGGCACACCCGCTCGACGAGTACAAGGCGGCCCTGCAGAAGATGCGGGTGCAGACGTGGGCCGAATTTTCGGCGGCCGTCAAGCGTGGTGCCGCCGCCGGGCGTCTAGCCGGCACGGTGACGTCCAAGCAGGAGCGCAAGACGCGCACCGGCAACAAGATGGGCGTCATCGCCTTTTCCGATACATCCGGCCAGTACGAAGCCGTGCTATTTTCGGAAGGACTGGCGCAGTATCGCGACCTGCTCGAGGCCGGCCGCTCCGTCGTCATCACCGTTGCGGCCGAGGACAGGCCGGAAGGCGTCAATTTGCGCATCAACTCGGTGCAATCGCTGGAGGACGAGGCAAGCCGCGTCCAGAAGGCACTGCGCATCTTCGTGCGCAACGCCGCGCCGATCAACACGCTGGCCGGCCAACTGATCGTCAAGGGCGAGGGCCAAGTCAGCTTCGTGCTGATCAAGGAAGAAGGCGAGGGGGAAATCGAGATCGAGCTGCCGAACCGCTACCGGATCTCGCCACAGATCGCCTCGGCGATGCGGGCTGTTCCGGGCGTGGTCGAAGTGGAGCTGGTGTGATCACGGCATATCGCTGTAATGCCGGCGGCACCTCCTCAAGATATCCGATGACGGCAATTGACGGCGAGCCCATCCCGCCGCAGTCGAGGCCCAATTCGCTCAGAACTGCGGACTGCCTATCTGACTGTAGCTGATACCGTCGAAAATGATGTCCGACGGGCCGGGAGCCGCCATCTTGCGCTTGTGGCCATCGCGGCAGTCGAACACCGGCCACTCCGTCTGTTGGCAATAGACCTCCTGGCACATTCGGCTAAGGCAATCGCCCTGCGTAAGCAGGAACAGCCTATCGCCGATGCGCCGAACCGTGCTTCCATCGTCTGAACGCCAAGCCCAGGGGATGCGCATCGAGGAAACGAAATCGCCGATAAGACCATTCTGCAAATGCGTGCTCAGGCTTGTTCGATAATGCAGCATGGACGCGGAATAGTCGGCTACGATCTTCGGACCAAAGGCAGAAGCGGTAAGATTGTCCGGCACGTCAAGATGCGTTGCCGCTTCGGCTTGCGCCTTGCTGGTGGCCAGCACCGTCGACACCAATAAAATAGCGACGATCACAACACGCATCGTTGCACGATCTCACGCTGGCACTTTCTTGCTCTTCGTCTCCGGACCATCTCACCCCGCCGCCGCGGCGGCAAGGCGACAAACTCAGGTCGAGCATAAATTTGCGCAGCCACAATCTTCACCTGAGGCGTCTCCAGGCCAGACCAATGCATCGGCTAGGACGCGGCAATGTCCGCCGGCTGTGGCGCTTTTCGCTGAAGATTGAGCAGATTGCCCATCAGGATCAGCAGCGCGCCGCCGGCGGTGAAGGCGTCGATCTGCTCGCTATAGAGCAGCCAGCCGATCAGCGCCGACAGCGGCACGCGCAGGAAATCCATCGGCGAGATGACTGTCGCATCGGCATAGCCAAGTGCGCGGGCCATGCAAAAATGCGACGACATGCCGGTGAAGGCAATCAGCACGATCCATGGCCACAGTTCCAGCGGCGGGTTGCGCCACGTATAGAGCGCCGGAACCAGACCGACCACCGACTGGATGATCAGCATCCAGAAGATGATGCGCACGACGCTGTCCGTCCGCGTCAACGACTTGACCATGACCACGGAGATACCGAAGCAGACCGCGGCACCGAGCACGACAAGATGTCCCGGATCGACCGAGCCGACACCGGGGCGCACGATGATCACGACGCCGACCAGCCCCAGCACGATCGCCGCAAGTTTTGGCCCCGAGAGCCTTTCGCCGAGAAAAGCCACCGCCAGGATAGCCGTCCAGATCGGTGTGGTGAATTCGATCGAGATCAACACGGCCAGCGGGATCAGCGTCAGCGCGTAGAGCCAGGCCGCCTGGCCGGTATAGTGGATGACATTGCGGGCGAGGTGGGCGACGGGGCGTTGCGTGCGCATGGCTGGAAAGCCGCCGCTCATCATCACCAGCGGCAGAAGTATGAAAAAGCCGATCACCGAGCGCAGTTCCAGCACCTGGAAGACGTTGAGCTCGGCCGTCGTGGCGCGGCCGGCGACCGACATCGCCAGGAACGAGGCGATCGATAACGCCATCCAGAACGCGGCCTTTGAAATCGAAGGGGTAGGTACCATGCGGGCTGTGTCGCAGGCCGCAGCTTTTGCCGCAATCACTAGTCGCTGCATTCTTCTGGGCCAGTCGCAACGGACGGATGTTGTCAGACAGGCGGAACCTGAAACGGCAAGGGGCGTTGAGCCCGGGTAGCCGACCGTGCCTGTGTCGTGAACTGTCCCACTTTTGCGAGATCGACAAGGAGAGTTCGATGAGATTATTCGCGCAATTCGGCCTTGCTGGATGTCTGTTGGTTGCGGCAGGCGCCGCGCATGCCGACGAGACCAGATTTCTCCAGTCGTTCAATGGCGATTTTACCGGCAAGGGTATCGTCAAGGTGACCACAGACACGCCAACGGTCAATGTGTCCTGTAACTTCAAGTCGAACGCGACGTCGACCTCGTTGTCGCTCGACGGCAATTGCCGCGGACTGATTGTGGTGACGCGCGCCATCAGCGCGGACCTGAAAGCCAGTGGTGCCAAGTATAGCGGCACCTATGTCGGTTCTCGTACCGGGCCGGCGCAACTCAACGGCAGCCGCTCCGGCAACGCGATCAATCTCGGCATCCGCTGGGCCAAGGAGGTCAATGGTGACCGAAGGGCACAGATGACGGTGGAGAAACGCGGCGAGAACGGCATGCGGCTGACTGTCATCGACACCGATCCGAAAACCGGCAAGAGCGTAGTGACAAGCAGGATAGACCTGCAGCGCAGTTGAATTTCAACACGGCGATATGCAGCGTCACTCCTCAAGGGGCTCAGGCGGGTGGGCATCGCGGCCTTTACCGAATGTGTAGCCGGTTTCCACTGCCTTGCGGCCGAACTTGTCGCGCAGGGCGTCGATGGCGCCTTCGGCCATGGCACGCTTGCGCGACCGGACATCGACCAGATCGGGCGGGTCGGCCTTGTCGTCGTCCGAGAGGTCGCTGACGCCTATCCCGAGCAGCCGGTATTTCGTGCCATCGGTTTCCTTTCGCAGAAGCTCTACCCCGGTTTGAAAGATGCGATCGGCGAGCCGGGTCGGGTCGCCGAGCTGGCGGTTGCGTGTGCGCAGCTTGAAATCCTGGGTTTTCAGCTTCAGCACCACGGTGCGCCCGGCAATGCCGGATTTCTTCAGCCGTGCCGAAACCTTTTCCGAAAGCCCTCTCAGCACCGCGACCAGCTCTTCCAGCGACGCGATGTCGGTGTCGAAGGTGGTTTCGGCCGATACGCTCTTGGCATCCTGATCCGGATCGACGCGGCGGACGTCCTCGCCACGCGAAAGCCGGTAGAGCCGGTCGCCCATGGTGCCGTAACGCCGCATCAGGTCGCCACGATCCATTTTCTGAAGCTGGCCGATGGTGCGGATGCCGTCGCGCTCCAGCGTGGCGTTGAACGCCTTGCCGACGCCCCAGATCATGGTGACCGGCTGCACCGCCAGGAAGCCGACCGCCTCGGCCTCGCCGATGACCGAGAAGCCGCGCGGCTTGCGGAAGTCGGACGCTATCTTGGCGAGAAACTTGCAATAGGACAGGCCGGCCGAAACTGTGATGCCGACCTCCTTCTCGACTGCGAGCGCAAAGCGCGCCAAGACCACTGCCGGCGGCAGGCCGTGCAGCCGCTCGGTGCCGGCGAGGTCGAGAAACGCCTCGTCGATCGACAGCGGCTCGACCAGCGGCGTCAGCGCCTGCATCATGGCGCGCACCTCGCGGCCGACGCGCACGTATTTTTCCATGTTGGGGCTGATGACGACCGCCTCGGGGCAGGCTTCGAGTGCCTTGAACATCGGCATTGCCGAGCGCACGCCCTGGATACGGGCGATGTAGCATGCGGTGGACACGACGCCGCGCTTGCCGCCGCCGATGATCAGCGGCTTGTCCTTGAGCGCCAGATTGTCGCGCTTTTCGATCGCCGCATAAAAAGCATCGCAATCGATATGGGCCAGATGCAGCCGGTAAAGCTCGGGATGACGGGCGAGCCTGGGACTGCCACAGCGCTCGCAACGGCGCGCCTCGCTGCGCTGAAATGTCAGGCAGTCGCGGCAAAAACCGTGGTCGGGATTGTTGACAGGAGCCGCCATTTGTGGGAACATACAGAGAACAAACGCAATACTACGACAGCGCAAGACCAGCGACAAGGGTGGTCTGGGGAGAACGCATGAGCACGACCATAGCGCCGTTGACGCCCGCGCTATGGGCGGATTTCGAGGACCTCTTCGGCAAGCAGGGTGCCTGCTACGGTTGCTGGTGCACGCATTTCCGCATGGCGCCGGCGGTGCGCCGCGAAAGCAGCCGGGAGCGCAACAAGGATCACATCAAGGCGCGCATCGAAGCCGGCCCGCCGCCGGGTCTGCTGGCATTCGAGGATGGTCAGGCGGTCGGCTGGATGCAGATCGGACCGCGCGCCGACGTGCCCGAATGGAACAATCAGGGCAGGGGGTCGGCGCCGGTCGATCCCGCCGACGCCATGGATCCGGCCGTGTGGGCCATCTCCTGCTTCTTCATCCGCAGCAAGGCGCGCGGCAGGGGTATGACGCATCGCTTGGTCGAAGGCGGCATTGATTTCGCCCGCCGGAATGGCGCCCGGCTGGTCGAGGCCTGCCCGATGGACCTGTCTCGCGATTCGCGTTCGATTGGCCTGTTCGTCGGCTCGTCGCGGGTGTTCGAGAAGGCCGGCTTCGAAAGGCTTGTGGAACGTAAGGTGGGCCGGCCATTGATGCGGCTCGTGCTTTGATCGAGGCATTCTGCTTGGCAGCGTTGTTGTTGATCCCGCCTTGCGGTCGTGACGGTAATTTCATACCAGACGAATAAAGCGTTCCTTCTAAAGCGCATGCGCTTTAGGTTGTTTGTTTGATGCATGTCATTCTCCCGAAACCGGGGCCCACTTATGGGTGACATGCATTACGCCAAAACGGAGAATTCACGTGAACCGCGCCCTGCCATTCGTGTTCCTTCTTGCGTTGAGTGCGCCTGCTTTCGGTCAGACCGTCGACAGTCAGGGTGCGAAGCAATTGTCCGGCGACTTGTCCCGGTATGTCGGCAAGCAGGCGATCGACAAGGGCATTGTGAAGGTTTCGCTCGAAGGCGATGCCTACAAGATCCTGTTTGATTTCAAGGCACTTGCCGCATCGTTTCCGGACCAGAAGCTGGTGAAATTCGACTTCGCGCCCTATGCGCTCATGGTCAAGCCGCGCAGCGATGGGTCCTGGGATGTCTCGATGGACTTTTCGCAAAACGCTTCATTCGAGTTCAACGGGCCCGAGGGGCTGCAAAGCACGCAGCTTTCCATCAAGGACGGCAAGGGGACGGGCGTCTACGATCCCAATCTGGCGGCTTTTACCAGCGGCACCAGCTCCATCGCCGGGCTGACGATGGCATCGAAGGATGCCAAGCAGCACATCGAAGCCAGCACCGGCGCCGGCACCGCGACTATTGCCGCGAGCAAGTCCGCGACCGGCGGCATCGATTTCACAAGCTCGCAAAAGGTGTCGAGTTTTGTCGAGGCGATCAATTTCGACGATCCCGAGAGCGGGCTGAAATTCCCGGTCACCCTCAGGTCGCCGGAACTGTCGGTCGAAGCCAGCGGCAAGGGCGTGCGGACAAGGCCGTTGCTTGATCTCCTGGCATTTGCCGTTGCCAATGAGAACGAGGCAACGCTGAAGGCCAACCAGGCGCAACTCAAATCGCTCCTGCGCGCCGCATTGCCGCTTTGGGACCGTGTGGAGGGAACCTACGGCTTCAAGGATTTTGTGGTGGAAAGCCCGGTCGGCAATTTCGGCGCCAACCAGCTCTCCACCGTGTTCGGCACCGACGGTGTCGCCCAGAGCGGCAAAATCACCTATGGCATCAAGGCATCGGGGCTAACCGTGCCGCAGCAGCTTCTGCCGAGCTGGAGCGTCGCGCTGCTGCCCACCGATATCGATCTGAACTTCGGCGGCGCCAATATCGATCTCGATACCATGGCGAAGAAGGCAATCGAAGCCTTTGATCTTAATCGGGATCCGCCGCTGTCGCCTGAATTCGGCGAGCAGCTCAAAGCCGACTTCATGGCCAAGACGCCGAAGGTCGTGCTCGGCCACAGCACCGTGAAGAACAAAGACACGGAGATCGCGCTGGAAGGCGAGATGACGTTCCCCGGCGAAAAGCCCGAAGGAAACGTGACGGTCGATGTCACCGGCTTCGACAAGATGATCGAAGGCTTGCAGGAGGCGGCAAAGTCGGAACCGGAGGTGGCGCAATATGTGCCCGTTGCGCTCATGGCGAAGGGTTTTGGCAAGGCGCTGCCCGACGGCCGGCTGGAATGGGTCGTCAACGCCAAGGCCGATGGTTCGGTTACCGTCAACGGCGTCATGCTGAAGCCTGCCGATCCGGCGGTCGACGACAGCGTGGATGATGGTGCCGGCGGGGACGATGACAGCGGAAACGACAGCGGCGGGGCGGGTGCGAAACTGAACCCATGAGGGCCGGGGGCTTTAGAGCCCCAGCGCGCTCGTGATCTTTGGCGCGGCTTCATGCCAATCCTGGACCACGATGACGTCGTCCGGGACTGGCGGCAGGAATGCGCGCAGCGAATTGTCAGCCATCAAGTGGAACAGCTCGGCATCGGCGACCGCATTCTGTACCGACGCCAGGTTGCGCGGCTGATCGTCGACGAAGACGACCGGCCGGCCGCCTTTGCCGCGAAGCTTGGCCACCGCAGGCCCCTTGGCCATTTCCGTGGTCAGAAGCGGATAGCTCACCCCGAGGGTATCGAGATGGGCGCGGCGCACGGCCCGGTGCCTATGCGGCATAGCCGTAAGCAAGATGATTTGCGCGCGGTCGCCGAGCTCTGTCAAGGCTTCCGCTGCACCTTCCGTGATACTCTGCCAGTCAGCCTGCGCGTCGAAGAAATCGCCCAGAAGTGCGGTGACTTCGGGCTGTTCGATCAGGCGGCCGCTCGCCGTTTCGGCGATGTTTCCGGTCAGCTGAAAGGAGGCCAATGTGAGATCATAGCCGCGCGCCCTGAGAAAATTCGGAAACGGGCGGATGAATTCGAGCAAGACGTCGTCGACGTCAAGCACCAGCAGCGGACGGTCGTCAGCCATCAGTTCCTCGATCTGACGCGCGGTTTCAGGATCATCGCTCATATGGAATGCTCGTGGTTGTCGTCACCTAGCGGCAGCGCCCGCAAGGCCTTGCCGATGGCAGCCGGCGGCGTGCCGGTTTCCTCGGCAAAGCGCATCAGCGTCGGCTCATGGGCAAGAATGAACTGCAGGACACCAGCCAGGAAGCCCGGCTCGCTTGCAGCCTGACGGATCGAATGCGCCTCGATGCCGGTGATCGCCAGAAAGCGCGGCAGCAATTCCGGATCGGAGGCGACAAAGCCCAGGGCCTTCACGGCGATGGTTTCCGCCTCTTCACGCATTGACGCTGCGTTTGCCATCATTACCTTCAGTGTGTGGAATGAGTCTCTCCCGCAGTAATGGCAAGAGTTGCTTGCGGCAAGCCATTAGAGCGTAGCGCGCCCTTGGACGCGCAGGAGACGAGGTGGAATTTGCGCAGTTTTCCAGCCGCGGATTTCCGTTTCGTCAATGATATTGCCGTAAAGTGAAGCAGGGTTTGGTGCGTCTGGACGTGGGCGCATGACGGTCGCCTTTGAGCGGAAGGACGACCGGGACGGGATATCGATGCCGAAGAAGGTCATGATCGTCGAGGACAATGAGCTCAACATGAAGCTCTTTCGAGACCTCATCGAGGCAAGCGGTTACGAGACCGTGCGCACCCGAAACGGTCTGGAAGCGCTCGACCTGGCGCGCCAGCACCGGCCGGACCTCATCCTGATGGATATCCAGCTGCCTGAAGTGTCGGGGCTGGAAGTGACGAAATGGCTGAAGGAGGATGACGAGTTGCACGTCATCCCGGTCATCGCGGTGACCGCTTTCGCGATGAAGGGCGACGAGGAACGCATCCGCCAGGGGGGCTGCGAGGCTTATATTTCGAAGCCGATCTCGGTGCCGCGTTTTATCGAAACCATCAAATCCTATTTGGGCGATGCGTGATGTACCTTTTCAGCCGAGCCGGAGCTTTGTGAAATGACTGCACGGATCCTCGTCGTCGACGACATCCCTGCCAATGTTCGGCTGCTGGAAGTCCGGTTGCTGGCCGAATATTTCGAGGTGCTGACCGCCAGCAACGGGCCGGATGCGATTGAGACCTGCGAGAACGGCAAGGTCGATGTCGTGCTGCTCGACGTGATGATGCCGGATATGGACGGCTTCGAGGTCTGCCGGCGGCTGAAGAGCGATCCGGCGACATCGCATATTCCGGTGGTGATGATCACGGCGCTCGACCAGGTTTCCGACCGGGTGCGCGGGCTCGAAGCCGGCGCCGACGACTTCCTGACCAAGCCGGTCAACGATCTGCAGTTGATGACGCGCGTCAAGAGCCTTGTCCGGCTGAAATCGCTGACCGACGAGTTGCGGCTGCGCGCCTCGACGACGCGCAACATCGGCATCGAAGAGCTTTTGAGCCGCAATTTCGCAGCCGAAGACACGATGCCGAAAGTGCTTTTGATCGACGAGCGCAAAACATCCGTCGAGCGCATCCAGAAAATGCTGCGCGACCGTGCCGACCTCGACATCTCCAGTGACCCGCATGCCGGCTTCTTCCAGGCTGCCGAGACGTCCTATGAATGCGTGATGATCTCGACGGCGTTCGCCGATTTCGATCCGCTGAGACTCTGTTCGCAATTGCGCTCGCTGGACCGCACTCGTTTCGTGCCGATCATCCTGCTGGCGGAGGAGGGCGAGGAGGAACGCATCATCCGCGGCCTCGAGCTCGGCATCAACGACTATCTGATGCGGCCGATCGACCAGCAGGAGTTGACGGCACGGCTGCGTACCCAAGTGCGCCGCAAGCGCTACAACGACCAGCTGCGTGCCAGCGTCACCCAGACCATCGAAATGGCGGTGACCGACGGACTGACCGGGCTGCATAACCGCCGCTATCTCGACAGCCATCTGCAGACATTGTTCGATCGCGCCGTGGCGCGGCGCCGGCCGCTGTCGGTGATGATCACCGACCTCGACCGCTTCAAGGCGATCAACGACACGCACGGCCATGACGGCGGCGACGAGGTGTTGCGGGAATTTGCGCGACGGCTGCGCAAGAATGTCAGGGGTATCGACCTTGCCTGCCGCTTTGGCGGCGAGGAGTTCGTCGTGGTGATGCCGGACACCGAAGGCGCGGTGGCCGAGAAGGTGGCCGAACGCATTCGCGCCGAAATTGCCCAGGCGCCTTTTGCCATCGGCCAGGACGGCACGAAGATCGAAGTCACCGTCAGCGTCGGCGTGTCGTCGGTGCTGAAGGGGGTAGATACGGTGGCGGCGCTGATGAAGCGTGCCGACGTCGCGCTCTACGAAGCCAAGAGCGGCGGCCGCAACCGAGTCGTTGCCAAGGCGGCATAACCGGTTCAGCCCCAATTATCCAGTCAAGCCGACAGGGTTACCCGTTTACCTTAATCCAAGCGATTCGCGAGCCTTGGTTAAGAAACTGTTGATTTTCATAAGCTCTTGCGTAAGTGTGAAGGCCAAGACGAAGCCGGCACGAGGATAGACAACCGGCTCCGATCTCCAGGAATACCCCATGATGCTCAGGTCCGCCGCATCTCCTGGGTCCGTGGGGTCGGCCGGCCGGCGCTGGCACATAGTGGCCTCCTCGTACCGCTGCCAAACGCCGACCGGCCCCCTTCTTTCCAAAAGAACAGCAGAACTCCGTACCAAAGACGGGGCTCTGCTTTTTTGCGTGTGAAGATCTGGTACTGTCTTGGCGCGGCGACGGCCGTTCCTTAGTCGCTATGGATGGCGCGACAAGCTCTTTCGTGGCAACCGAACATCGGGGGGAACAGCACCCCCTCCATTTCGTACATATGGCGCACAAGGGGCTTGCGGCAAGACCCGGCTCCTCCCGTAAAACCGCGACCCGAACCAAGGTGCGCAAAGCGGGAGTGACGCCTGCCGCTGTGGATTAGCAGAAGGCTGGAACTGGCTGGCACGACCTGCTGAAACGGATTGTCTCAACCGTCAACAGCATGAAAACGGACGGATGTCCTGACAATCGATTGACAGGATCTTTCATCTATGCAGAAATTGGTTGGACCATTGGACCACTTGGAGGAAGTGTGGACCAGAACAGCCTGCCACCCATTCAGACGACGGCGCGCGATGACGCCGTGCTGAAGGCGTTGGTGGGATTTGTTCGCGCCGAGGCCTTGCAGCCCGGCGAGAGACTTCCGACCGAGCGTATCCTGGCCGAGCGGCTGAAAGTCAGCCGCAATACGGTGCGCGAGGCGCTGACTCGCTGGGAAGGGCTCGGCCTCGTCGAGCGCCGGCAAGGCAGCGGGACTTACCTCAAGGCGGCCGTCTCACCCGACATGTTGCACATGCCGCTGACGCTGGCGGGCGGCAATGATTTTACCAGCCTGATGCAGACACTGGAGATCCGCCGGGCGCTGGAAGCGGAAGCCGCGGCCCTTTGCGCCGAACGTGCGAGCCAGGCCGATATCGCCGAGATCGCGCGTAAGCTCGACATCATGGAGCAGGCGTTCCGCACGCGCGAAGGCATGTCGTCGGAAGAGGATTGGGAGTTCCACCAGGCGATCTACCGGGTCTCGGGCAATCCGCTGTTCGAGCAGATCATCGCCGCCATGCATGAATTGTTCCATCGCTTCTGGGAGCATCCGCTGGGCGTTCGTGATTTCGGCCACGCCAGCTTTCCCTATCACCGAACCATCTATGAACGCATCGCCGCCCGCGACCCGCAGGGCGCCCGTGCCGAGGCGCTCAAGCTGATCGCCACCGTCGAGGATGATTTGAAGCGCGGTGCCGCCAAACTCAAGCTTTCGAGCCAGACATGAACGAGCATCCATCCGGTTTCGATCACGACTATCTTGCCGAGGCGGCGACATTGCTGGCGCATGACGAGCCGTTCCCCGGGGGTGCCGTGGTGCCGCCGATCTATCAAACCTCGCTGTTTACCTTCGCCAACTATGCCGAAATGGCCGACACTTTTGCCGGCAAACGAAAGCAGCCGATCTATTCGCGCGGCGACAATCCGACGGTGATGGAGTTCGAGGCGCGTGTGGCCGCACTCGAGGGTGCCGAGGCGGCGCGCGGCTTTTCCAGCGGCATGGCGGCGATCAGCGCCACGGTGCTTGCCTTTGTCGGTGCCGGCGAGCGCATCGTGGCTGTGCGCAATTGCTATGGCGATGCCTATCGGCTGTTCGAGCGGCTGTTGCCGCGGCTCAACATCAAGGTCGACTACGTCGACGGTTCCGACCCCGATGCGGTCGCGGCAGCACTTCCCGGCGCCAAGCTGCTCTATCTGGAAAGCCCGACCTCGATGATGTTCGAGGTGCAGGACATCGCGCATCTGACGCGGCTGGCCAAGGAGCAAGGCATCGTCACCACGATCGACAATTCCTGGGCGACGCCGGTGTTCCAGAAGCCGATCACGCATGGCGTCGATCTGGTGCTGCACTCGGCCTCGAAATATCTCGGCGGCCACAGCGACACCGTGGCCGGCGTGGTGGCGGGTTCTGCTGCTCATATCAAGCACATCAATGAGCAGACCTATTCCTATCTCGGCGGGAAGCTGTCGCCGTTCGAGGCCTGGCTGCTGCTGCGCGGTCTGCGCACACTGCCGCTGCGCCTGCCGCATCATATGAAAAGTGGTCTGATCATCGCAGAACGGCTGAAGGCGCATGGCAATGTCGAGCGGGTCAACCACCCCGTCTATTCGAACCATCCGGGCAAGGCGACGCTGGCAGGCTACGCCGGATTGTTTTCCTTCGAGGTGACGGACGACATCGACATTCCCGTCTTCGTCGACGCGCTGAAATATTTCCGCATTGGCGTCAGCTGGGGCGGGCATGAAAGCCTGGTCGTACCGGCCAAGGCGTCGCTGGAGCAGACGCCGGGCCTGAATTCGATGGCGCGCTTCGGCGTCAGCCCCCGAACCATCCGCTTCAATGTCGGATTGGAGAGTGTCGAGGACCTATGGGCTGACGTCGCCCAGGCCTTCGAAAAAGCCAGAAAATAACATGCGGGTTCAAAATGGGAGTCTTGAACATGAAAAAACTGACCGTCATGCTTGCCACCGTTGCGGGGCTGGCGATTTCCGCCGGAAGCGCTATGGCCGATTCGACCCTGAAAATGGTCGAAGTCATCACCAGCCCGCCGCGCACCGAATTCCTGAAGAAGCAGATCGCCGAGTTCGAGACGGCCAATCCCGGCGTCAAGGTCGAGCTGATCTCGCTGCCCTGGGGCCAGGCCTTCGAAAAATTCCTGACCATGGTGCAGGCCGGCGATACGCCTGACATTGTCGAAATGCCGGAACGCTGGATGGGCCTCTATGCCAACAATGCCCAACTTGAGGATCTCGGGCCCTACATGGCCAAATGGGACGACGCCAAGACGCTCGGCGACCGTGCCAAGCAGTTCGGCTCGACCGTCAACAACACCCAGTACATGATCCCTTACGGCTACTATGTGAACGCGCTATTCTGGAACAAGAAATTGTTCAAGCAGGCCGGCCTCGATGGCCCGCCGGCGACGCTCGATGATTTCATCGCCGATGCCAAGAAGATTTCCGCGATCCCGGGCAAGTACGGCTACTGCCTGCGCGGCGGGCCGGGCGCCTTCAACGGCATGCACATGTTCATGAACATCGCCGCCGGCAAGGGTGGCTACTTCAACGAGGACGGCACCTCGACGATCAACGAAGAAGGCTCGGTCAAGGGTCTGCAGATGCTTGCCGACATGTACAAGGACGGCCTGGCGCCGAAGGATTCGGTGAGCTGGGGCTTCAACGAAACGGTCACCGGCTTCTATTCCGGCACCTGCGCCATGCTCAACCAGGATCCGGACGCGCTGCTCGGCATTGCCGACAAGATGAGCGCCGACGACTTCGCCGTGGCGCCATTGCCGGTCGGGCCGAGCGGCAAGTCCTATCCGACGCTCGGCTATGCCGGCTGGGCGATGTTTGCCAACTCGCAGCACAAGGACGACGCCTGGAAGCTGATGGCGACGCTTTTGTCGCCGAAGGACAATCTGGAATGGGCCAAGGAAGTCGGGGTCGTCCCGATCCACAACGGCGCCGACCAGGATCCCCATTTCAAGACCGAGCAGTTCAAGGGCTGGTTCACGGAGCTGAGCGACAGCTCCAAATATGAAATGGTGACGCCGCCGACGCATCTGGAGAATCTCGGCAACTTCGTCGACCAGGTGGCGATCAAGAACTTCCAGGAAGTGCTTCTTGGCCAGAAGACGGCCAAGGATGTCGCCGACCAATGGGCTGCCTTCCTGACCAAGGAACAGCAGGACTGGTTGGCGAAGAACAAGAAGTAAGCGCCTTTTCTTCCTTCTCCCCGTTCACGGGGAGAAGGTGGCCCGATAGGGCCGGATGAGGGGCGGCGCCATGCCTCGACAGGTTCGCGCTGCACCTCATCTGCCTGCCGGCGTCCTTCTCCCCGTAGTAACGGGGAGAAGCACGCTGCTCCGACGTCGCTCCAGGGAGCCGATCCTCAGCCAATGACCTATGCCGTGTCCGAAATACGATCCGTCGGCAAGCCGCATCGCAAGCGGCTATCGCACGTCGCAATCGAGCCATGGCTGTATCTCAGCCCGGCGATCATCCTTCTGGTCGTGGTGCTTCTGGTGCCGCTGGTCATCGGTATCAGCTACTCCTTCCGCAAATTCTCGGCGTTCAAGTCCGAATATGTCGGGCTCGGGCAGTATCAGGCGATGCTGTCGGATCAGGTGTTGGGGCAGGCGCTGGTCAACACGCTGTGGTGGACCGTCGCCAGCCTGCTTTTCCAGTTCTTCCTCGGCCTCGGCCTGGCGCTGCTGCTCGACAAACCGTTTCGCGGCCGCAAACTGGTGCAGGCACTGGTGTTCCTGCCCTGGGCGGTGCCATCCTTCCTGTCGGGCCTGACCTGGGCCTGGTTGTTCAATCCGATCATCGGCCCGTTGCCGCACTGGCTGTTTGCGCTGGGACTGAAGGCCGAGCCGACAAATGTGCTGTCCGATCCTTCAACTGCCATGTGGGGGCCGATCGTCGCCAATGTCTGGTTCGGTATTCCGTTCTTCGCCATCACGCTGCTGGCGGCGCTGAAATCCATTCCATCGGAACTGCATGAGGCGGCAGCGATCGACGGCGCCTCGCCCTGGCAGCGCTTCACCAAGGTGACGCTGCCGTTCCTGGCGCCGACCATCGCCATCACTGTCATGCTGCGCACCATCTGGATCGCCACTTTCGCCGACCTGATCTTCGTCATGACCGAGGGTGGACCGGCCGGCTCGACCAACACGGTTCCGGTCTACATCTACGTCAGCGCCTTCAAGTCGCTGGACAAGGGCTATGCCTCGGCGGTGGCCGTGCTGCTGCTGGTCCTGCTCATTGCCTATGCGATTGCCCTGATCGGCATTCGTCGCACGCTGGTGAGGCACGTCTGATGATCGCAGGGCGTTCAACCTCGCAGCGCTTCTTCGGCGGCATCGGCCTCTACGCGGCGATCGCGGCATACGTGCTCTTTGCCCTGTTTCCGATCTACTGGACGCTGAAGATCTCGGTTACGCCGGAGCGGCTTCTGTATTCCGAAGGCATCACTTTCTGGCCGTCGCTCATGACGCTGCAGAATTTCGTCACAGTGCTCGAGGCCACCGATTTTCCGCGGTACTTCTTCAACAGCGTCATCGTCTCGGTGTCGACGGCGGCACTGGTGACAATCATTGCGTCGCTCGCCGGCTATGCCATGTCGCGCTTCACTTTTCGCGGCAAGGCAGCACTTGCGCTGATGTTGCTTTTGACCCAGACTTTTCCACTGGTGATGGTCATTCCGCCGATCTACCGCGTGATGGGTCAGATCGGCCTGATCAACAGCCTGACCGGGCTGATCATCATCTACACCGCCTTCAATACTGCGTTTGCCACCTTCCTGATGCAGTCCTTCTTCGACGGCATCCCGAAGGACCTGGAAGAGGCGGCGATGATCGACGGCTGCACCCGGGCGCAAGCGATGCGCAAGGTGATCGTGCCGCTGACGCTACCCGGCATGGGCGCGACGCTCGGCTTCGTCTTCACAGCCGCGTGGAGCGAGCTTCTGTTCGCGCTGATGCTGATTTCCAGTGACGACCAGAAGACCTTCGCGGTGGGCCTGCTTACCTTCATCGGTAAGTTCGCCGTCGACTGGGGACAGATGATGGCGGCATCCATCCTGGCACTCATCCCGGTCTGCATCTTCTTCGCCTTCCTGCAACGCTATCTCGTCACCGGCCTGACCGCCGGTGCCGTCAAAGGATAGACCGATGGCTTCTGTTACGCTCGACAAGGTCCGCAAGGATTATGGCGCCGTCCGTGTCCTGCACGCGGTCGACCTTGAAATCGCCGATGGCGAATTCGTCGTCCTGGTCGGGCCGTCAGGCTGCGGCAAGTCCACGCTTTTGCGCATGATCGCCGGGCTGGAGGAGGCTTCCGGCGGCGAGATCCGCATCGGCGAGCGACTGGTCAATGACGTAGCACCCAAGGACCGCGACATCGCCATGGTGTTCCAGTCCTATGCGCTCTATCCGCATATGGACGTGTCGAAGAACATGGGCTTCAGCCTGCTGTTGAAGAAGGCGGAGAAGACGACGATCGACGCCCGGGTGGACGGCGCGGCCAAGCGGCTCGGGCTCGACAATTTCCTGCAACGCCTGCCGCGGCAATTGTCCGGCGGCCAGCGCCAGCGCGTCGCCATGGGCCGCGCCATCGTGCGCGATCCCAAGGTCTTCCTGTTCGACGAGCCGCTGTCGAACCTCGACGCCAAGCTGCGCGTCCATATGCGCGCCGAGATCAAGGCGCTGCACCAGCAACTTAAAACCACCTCCGTCTACGTCACCCACGATCAGATCGAGGCGATGACCATGGCCGACCGCATCGTCGTCATGCATGACGGGCTGATCCAGCAGGTCGGCGCGCCGCTCGATCTCTACGACCGGCCAGCCAACATGTTCGTCGCCGGTTTCATCGGTTCACCCGGCATGAATTTCCTGCCGGCGACGGTTCGCAAGGGCGGTGCCTCGGAGGCCGTGCTGGCCGATGGCCAGGCGCTGCTGTTGCCGGAAGACCTGCCGCTGAAGTCCGGCGACGCCATCACCGTCGGTCTGCGGCCCGAGCATATCCGGCTGGCAGACGAGGGCGCATTGAAGGGCGAGGTGGGGGTGGTGGAGCCGCTTGGGCTTTCGACGCAGTTCTACGTCAGGCTGGCCAGCCAGCAGCTTTGCGTTTTCGCCATGGGCCGTGCCGGGGTAAAGCCCGGCGACGTGGTACGGTTGGCAGCCGATCCGGCGTCGCTGCATCTGTTCGATCCCAAAAGCGGTGATCGCATCGGCTGACGGAACTCAGCCGGGGAGGGGATTTGGCATGCGATCGACCAGTTGCACAGCGATCTGTACAGCGCGCTGAACCATCTGAACGACAGGCCTATACATTACGAATGGCCGCAGCAGGCACCGTTCCCGGGTGGGAAATACAAGGGATGACTACATCTCCATTAACTAAAGTAACGGAACGTCCAACAGACATTTGCGGAACCTAACGAGACCCCTCAGACCTTTGCGTGTAGACAACAAGACTTTAGTCCTGCCGCCTTCTAAAAGAACGGGAGCCATTTCGCCACGCGTTGGGCCGCCATGCGAGAGGCAAATACCGCCGGCTGCATCTGCAAATATGAGCGAGTCGGCGGTGTATGATTATGGTGCGATCGCGTGAGGGTGCCGTGGCTCTATCCGCGAGGGCTTCTTTTGGGCAGCGGCGAGCTATCCAAGGGGTTCTCAGCCGACTTGCCTGATCGCCGTTCTTTTAGCCATAGGGATTTCTTTCTTGCTGCCAGAATATCGTCCCGAACGCTATCTTCGGCGGTCACTCCCCTATGCATCGCGGCAATCGCATAGTCGGCTCTGTTGGTTCGATAGTCGCCTTTCTGAATGGACATGTTTCTCTCCCATTTCGAGGCATCCCCCCTTTAGCCTGACGCTGAACTAACTGCCTATCCGTCGTGGGAGTCTACCAATTGGCGATTGTGTTAAAATGATACACTTCACAGACTTGGTGAAGGCGTGAGGGCGTGAAGTGCGCGAGGTGCGCGCCTCCGCACGTTACAAACGAAAACGCCGCCCATTGGGCGGCGTTTCGGCATTGCAGAGGGAAACCCAGATTACTTGATCTTGGTTTCCTTGAATTCGACGTGCTTCTTGGCGACCGGGTCGTACTTGCGGAACGACAGCTTGTCCGTCTTGGTGCGGCTGTTCTTGCTGGTCACGTAGAAGAAACCGGTGTCGGCGGTCGACAGAAGCTTGATCTTGATGTTTGCGGCTTTGGCCATGATATCAGTCCGTTTGTTCGTGGGGTTTTGGCCGCTGGAGCACGGGGAAACACCCGGACGCGGGAAACTTGGCGCGACACATAAAGAACGCGCCTGGAAAGTCAAGCCCGGTTGGCCTCGTGCGACCCGCCTAAGCCTGCCGGTAACTGGAGATCATGCGGTTTCTGTCGCCGATGCCGCTACCTTCTTCCAGTCTCCGGTCGTGTTCCACCAGCGATTCGGATTGGCGCGGTCATCCAGCCCCTTGGAACGGCTGGCCAGGATCGGCTGAATGCGGATCACCGGTTCCTGGTAGGAATGGGCCTGGAAAATCGCCTCGACGACGCGGGCGGCCAATGCCTGGTCGTCGGGCAATTCGAAGGAAACCTCGACAGTGCCGGGGCGCCGCCGCAATTCGGTTTCGGCCCCGGCGGCCGCACCGTCGAGCGGCCTGTAGCGCTCGATGCCATGCGCCGACTGATAGGCATTGCGGTCATATTTGCCTATGGCCAGCGGCGCGATCGCGACCACCGCGTCCATGACGCGGTCGACATCGGCGGCCGGGGCCTGGAAGGTCACAAGCAGAAGCAGTGTCATTCGTAGCGATGTGGTTTCAAAGCCGCTGTCGATCATGGAAGTGTCCTCAAGTGTTTTGGGACACCCTTTTAGGCCTGTGCTCCTGACACGGTTCTGTCAGCAGCCTCTCACAGTGCCATGCCAATGCGGGCTGGCAGCAATCGCGCTACAGCAGGATCTTGCGGACCAGCCTGAAGGCGACCAGGGCAATATAGGCGGCGAAGAACAGGCCGAGCGACCAGCCGAAGCCGGTTGGACCGAATGCATCCATGCCGATGCCGATCGCCTGCGGACCGAGAACCATGCCGACGCCGTAGCAGAGCACGAAGGCGGCGTTGGCCGACGCCAGTTCATGGCCCGAAAGCTGTGAGCCGAGATGGGCAAGGCCGATCGTGTACATGGCAGCGACGACGCCGCCCCAGACGAACAGAAGTGCCGCCATCAGGTGCCAGTTCTGGGCGAAGAAGGGCATGAAGGCCGTGCCGGCGAGGCCAACCATGGCGCAGGCAATCAGCAGATAGCGGCGGTCGCTGACGCGATCGCTGATCATGCCGATGGGAATCTGCAGCAGCACGTTGCCAAGGCCGATCATGGTCAGGAGAAGGGCCGCGTCGGCCTCGGAATAGCCGATGCGGCTGCCATAGATCGGGAACAGCGCAAAGCCGCCGGTTTCGACCGCGCCGAACACCAGCACGGCTGCGGTCGCCGACGGCACCAGCCAGATGTAGCGCAGGAAATTGCTGGTCTCGCCGTCGGAGACGATGGTCGGGCTCTCGTTGCGCGCTGCAAGCACCGGTATTGCCGCCAGCGTCACCAGACAAATGATGACGCCGAACGGCCTGAAACCGGAACTGCCAAGATGGGCGAACAGCCACGGTCCGGCGGCAAAGCCGAGCGACAGAACCGTGGCGTAAATGCCGAGGACAAGGCCGCGCCGGTGCGGCGGCGCCGAGGTGCTGATCCAGAATTCAGACAGGATGAACAGTACCGTCAGCGCGATGTGCAGCACGATGCGCAGTGGAAACCACATCCAGAAGTCGGGTGCGAAATGAAAGCCGACAAAGGCCAGCGCGCCGGCGGCGATCATGGCAATCATGGTCCACGCGACGCCGAAGCGCATCGCAAGCGGTGTGGCCAGCGGTGCACCGGCGATCGAGGCGAGGCCGGCGACGGCCGTGTTGAGGCCGATCATCGAGGCTGAATGGCCGCGTGTTTCGAGGATGACGCTGAGCAGCGGCATGCCGAGCCCGATGGCAATACCGACGACGCTGATCGACGAGATCGCCGCCACCATCGGCAGCCAGTATACGCGTTCGTCGCCCTGTTGTTGGGTATCGACCGTCATGGGTGCTGATTACTCTGTCTTTTTGATCTTACGCAATTCCGGACGGAAAACCGCGTCACACTTTTCCTGGAATTGCTCTAGAGAAGTTCGCGGGTGAAGCGGTTGCGGACAAGCCGGTAGAAGGGTACGGGGCCGGCCGGACGCAGCAGCGGATCATGGGCGAGGCGCCTTTGCAGCTCGTCCAGGATCATTCGGGTGATGTCGGGTATGTCGGCTTCCCGGGCCTTGGCAAGCGGCAGCCAGACCAGCTCTTCGAGTTCGTTGGTCGGACCGCCACCCGGCAGTTCGACCGCGACATCGTCGCGCCAGGCGCTAAAGAAACGGGTGTCGAAGCGGCGCACCCGGTTGGGCGGCGTGATAGCGCGTGCGATGAAACGCAGCATGTCCAGGGAGGGCTGCACGCCGTGTTCGGCAAAGCCTTGCCAGTCGGGCCGGGCGGTGGTGAAAGCGCCTTTGCGGCCGATCAGCAATCCGGCTTCTTCATAAGTCTCGCGGATGGCCGACAAGGCGATGGCGCGAGCTCGTGCGGTGCTTGTGCGGCCGGGCCCGGCGATCAGCCTGGCTTCCTGCTCCGGATGCAATGCGGCAGCGACAGGGATGCGGCTGTCGGCCGGATCGGTGCGGCCGCCGGGAAAGACGAACTTGCCTGGCATGAAGGCGTGGCCGGCATGGCGGCGACCCATCAGGACCAGCACGTCATCGCGCTTGCGGTCGAGCAGGATCAGCGTCGCGGCATCACGGGGGCGAATTGGCTGGTCGCTTTGGGCGATCATGCTCCGTCCGATCTTGTCGACTTCCGCCTTGGTCATACCGTCCATGCGCAGGAACTAACGGAAACTTCTGGCAAGCGAAAGTGGCCTTTCACGGTCGGGATGTTGCGCCAGGTCGCATTCTTGGCTGCGATTCAGGCTCCGGGATGCGGCTCGATCACATCGTTTTCGCCGCCGAAGCCATGCATATAGAAGGCCCATTGCAGTCCGATGACGGCACCCTTGACCGGCTGCAGCAGCGCGACCGACAAAAGTATGGTCAGCGGCACCCAGATGGCGATGTGCTGCCACGTGGACAGGGTGGACGTTGCCTCCACGCCCATGAAGGCGCCGAGCACGATGTGGCCGACGATGACGATGACGAGATAGGCAGGCAGGTCGTCGGCGCGGTGATGATGCAGTTCCTCGCCGCAGACACTGCATGTATCGACGGTCTTGGTGAACGCGCCAAACAGCTTGCCTTCGCCGCAGTGCAGGCAGCGACCGAGCAGGCCGCGCTTCATCGCCGTCCACAGTGGGCGGGCAGCCCGGCCCGAGTGATGTTCTCCGCCGAAAACCTGTTCTTCCGTGGCTGTTGTCATCAACGTCTCCTGCCGCGCGAACCCGGTCGCGATTGCGACGCGCGGGCGCGGCCTTTGGCCTTGTGAAACGACCGCTTGGAGCCCGGCAAAGGCTTCGGGTCGGTCAACATCTCGAAGCGCATCGCGCCAGCCATCGGCGCCACCTCGACGAGCCGGACCTCGACCCGGTCCGCGAGCTGGTAGCCTTTGCCCGAGCGTTCTCCGAACAGGGAACGGGCTGTTTCGTCGTATATGTAGTAATCGCCGTTCAAAGTTGACACCGGGATGAAACCATCCGCGCCGTACTGCGGCAATTGGACAAATAGTCCTGATTTGGTGACGCCGGAGATGCGGGCGTCGAAACGGTCGTCGATGCGCTCGGCGAGATAAGCGGCGACCAGACGGTCGACCGTGTCCCGCTCTGCCGCCATTGCGCGGCGTTCCGTGCCTGAGATCAGTACCGCGACGTCTTCGAGCCGTGCCGCTTCGTCCTGCGTCAACCCGCCCGGACCAAGGCCGAGTGCGGCAATAAGTCCGCGATGCACGATCAGATCGGCGTAGCGCCGGATCGGCGAGGTGAAGTGAGCGTAGCGCCTGAGGTTGAGACCGAAATGGCCGATGTTCTTGGGCGAGTATTCGGCCTGGCTCTGCGAGCGCAGCACCACTTCGTTGACAAGACCTTCATTGTCGGCGCCGCGCACGCGCTCCAGGATGCCGTTGAACTGGCTCGGCTGCATCTGCGCGCCGCGGGCCAGCGACAGGCCTAGCGTCTGCAGGAACTCACGCAGCGATTCCTGTTTGGCGAGCGATGGCGCGTCATGGACGCGGTAGACCAGCTCCTGCTTTTTCGCCTCCAGCGTCTCGGCTGCCGCGACATTGGCCTGGATCATGAATTCTTCGATGAGCTTGTGGGCATCGAGTCGCTCCGGCACGATGACGCGATCGACGGTGCCGTCCGGCTTGAGCACGATCTTGCGCTCCGGCAGGTCGAGCTCAAGCGGCTGGCGGCCCTCGCGGCCGCGCTTGAGGATCGCATAGGCTTCCCACAGCGGCTTCAGCACCGTATCGAGGATCGGACCGGTCTTCTCGTCCGGCGCGCCGTCGATCGCCGCCTGAGCCTGGCTGTAGGCGAGCTTTGCTGCCGACTTCATCATGACGCGGTGGAAGGAGTGCCTGAGTTTGCGGCCTTGCGCCGAAAACACCATGCGCACCGCCAGCGCCGGACGGTCCTGGCCCTCGCGCAGCGAGCAGAGATCGTTGGAGATGCGCTCGGGCAGCATCGGCACCACGCGATCCGGGAAATAGACCGAATTGCCGCGTTTCAGCGCCTCGCGGTCGAGCGCCGTTCCATAGCGCACATAAGCCGCGACATCGGCGATCGCCACGGTGGCGACCACGCCGCCGGGGTTCTTCTCGTCGAGATCCGGCGTGGCGAAGACGGCGTCGTCATGGTCCTTGGCGTCGGCCGGATCTATGGTGACCAGCGGCAGGTCGCGCCAGTCCTCGCGGTGAGCGAGGGCCGCCGGCTTGATGGCTTCGGATTCGGCGATGACGTCGGCCGGAAAAATATGCGGAATGTCATGTGCGTGGATGGCGATCATCGAGACCGCCTTTTCGCTGGTCAGCGAGCCCAGCACGTTAAGCACCTTGGCTCTCGGCAGCCCATAGCGGGAGGCGCGCGCGGGCTCGACCTCGACCAGGTCGCCGTTTTTGGCGCCGTTCTGGAATTCCTTGTCGACGATCAGTTCGGGCTGGCGCCGTTCGACTGGTTCGATGCGGAAGGTGCCGTCCTGCAGGATGCGAAAGACACCGAGCACGGCGTCGGTGCGCTTTTCGAAGATCTTCACCACGCGTCCGGTGTATGCCGGACCTCCCAGGGCGACATTCGTCTCGTCGGCGGGGAAGGTCTTGGCCAGCACGCGATCGCCAATGCCAGGCGCCGGTCCACCACCACTGCGCGACAGGCGGATGGAAACGATGGGTGGCGGTCCATTGGCTGTATGTTCGGTGGGACGCGCCAACAGCACGCCATCTGCATCACGGTCAAATATATCCAGGACCGTGACGTGGGGCAGGGCACCGACGCGTGCCAACCTTTTGCGCTCCTTGGTCAGGAAACCTTCGTCCTGCAGGTCGCGCAGCAGATCCTTCAGCCAGATGCGGTCGTCGCCGCGCAGAGCGAACGCCTTGGCGATGTCGCGTTTTCCGGCGCGATCGGGATTTTCGGCGATGTAGCGCAGGATTTCGTCACGCGATGGCCGATAGTCGTCCTTGACCTTGGCCCTCGTGTCGGCGGTGCGCGGATCGCCGTGGGTTCTACCGGTGATCTTGCGCGCCACGCCGTCCTATCCTTTTTTCTTCGCTGCCGGCTTCTTCGCAGCCGGCTTTTGGGCCGCCGTTTTCCTGACTGCCGTTTTCTTGGTTGCCGGGGCTTTGGCCGCGGCCGCCTTGCGGAACGGCTTCTTGCCGCCGTCGCCCTTGGCTTCCTTCTCGGCAATCAGCGCCAGCGCATCCTCGATGGTCACCGACTGCGGGTCCCTGCCCTTGGGCAAGGTGGCGTTGATCTTGCCGAAATTCACGTAAGGCCCATATTTGCCGTCGCGTACGACGATCTTGCCACCGCCGTCGGGGTGTTCGCCAAGCTCCTTGAGCGCTGCGGCGGTGCCGCCATTGCGGCCGCCCTTGCCCTTCAACTGCTTCTCGGCGATCACCGACACGGCGCGGTTCAGCCCGATCGAGAACACGTCCTCGATGCTGTCGAGATTGGCGTAGGTGCCGTCATGCAGGACGAACGGGCCGTAGCGGCCGAGCCCGGCCGAGATCATCTTGGCCGTTTCCGGATGCTGGCCGACGTCGCGCGGCAGCGACAGCAGCGCCAGCGCCTTCTCGTGGTCGATCGATTCTGCCGTCCAGCCCTTGGGCAGGCTGGAGCGCTTGGCTTCCTTGCCGTCGCCGCGCTGCAGATAGGGGCCGAAGCGGCCGCTGCGCAGCGTGATTTCCTCTGACGTATAAGGATCCTTGCCAATGACTTTGGTACCGTCTTCGCCGCCGCCATTCTCGCCATTGGGGTTGGCAGCGTCGCCGAGCTGGCGGGTGAAGGAGCATTCGGGATAGTTCGAGCAACCGACGAACGCACCGAACTTGCCGAGCTTCAGCGACAGGTTGCCGGTGCCGCATTTCGGGCAGATGCGCGGATTGGAGCCATCCTCGCGCGCGGGAAACACCAGCGGCGCCAGTTCCTCGTTGAGCGCATCCAGCACGTCGGTGACGCGCAACTCCTTGATGTCGCCGACGGCGCCCGAAAAATCCTTCCAGAAATCGCGCAGCACATCCTTCCAGGCGAGCTTGCCGTCGGAAATCTCGTCGAGCTTTTCTTCGAGGGACGCGGTGAAGTCGTACTCGACATAGCGCTTGAAGAAGCTTTCGAGGAAAGCCGACAGCAGGCGGCCCTTGGCCTGCGGCACCAGCCGGCGCTTGTCGATGGTGACGTAGTCGCGGTCTTCGAGCGTCTTCAGGATCGCCGTGTAGGTAGAAGGCCGGCCGATGCCGAGCTCTTCCAGCTTCTTGATCAGCGAAGCCTCGGAATAACGCGGCGGCGGTTCGGTGGTGTGCTGGGTGGCGTTGATCGCCTGGCGGGCAAGCTGCTCGCCGGCGCGGATCTCGGGCAGGCGACGGTTTTCCTCGTCTTCCGCGTCGTCTTCCTTCTGGTCGGTGTAGGCGGCAATGAAGCCGTCGAAGCGAACGACCGAGCCGACGGCGCGAAGTTCGGCTGTGCGCGATCCGTTGACCGCCTCGATTTCGGCGGTGGTGCGCTCGATTTCGGCCGGCTGCATCTGGCTGGCAATGGCGCGCTTCCAGATCAACTCATAGAGGCGCATCTGGTCGGAATCGAGATATTGCCTGACCGATGCCGGAGTGCGCATGAAATCCGTCGGGCGGATCGCTTCGTGCGCTTCCTGGGCATTCTTGGCCTTGGTCGTGTAGAAGCGCGGCTTTTCCGGCAGGTATTTGGGGCCGAATTCCTTGGCGATTGCATCGCGTGCGGCGTCGATCGCCTCCGGTGCCATCTGGACGCCGTCGGTTCGCATATAGGTGATCAGGCCGGTGGTCTCGCCGCCGATCTCCATGCCTTCATAGAGCCGCTGCGCCACCTGCATGGTGCGGCTGGCCGAGAAGCCAAGGCCCGATGAGGCGGCCTGCTGCAGCGTCGAGGTGGTAAAGGGCGGGCCGGGATTGCGCTTGGTCGGCTTGGCTTCGACCGACACGGCCTTGAAGGTCGCGCCTTCGAGCATCGTCTTGATGTCGTCGGCCTGCGCCTTGTTGGAAATGTCGAGCTTTTGCAGCCGCTTGCGATCGAAGGCGGTCAGCCGCGCTTCGAAATTCTCGTTGCGCGGCGTGCCCAGCAGAGCCGCGATCTGCCAGTATTCCTCGCGGATGAAGCGCTCGATCTCGGATTCGCGGTCGCAAACCAGGCGCAGTGCAACCGACTGGACGCGTCCGGCCGAGCGGGCGCCCGGCAGCTTGCGCCACAGCACCGGCGACAGCGTGAAGCCGACGAGATAATCCAGCGCCCGCCGGGCGAGATAGGCATCGACCAGCGGCGCATCGATCTGGCGCGGATTGGCCATCGCTTCCAGCACCGACGACTTGGTGATGGCGTTGAAGACGACGCGGCTGACCGGCTTGTCCTTCAGCGCGCGCTTCTGCTTCAGCACCTCCAGCACATGCCAGGAGATGGCTTCACCCTCGCGATCCGGGTCAGTTGCGAGGATCAGGCCGTCGGCATCCTTGACCGCCTTGGCGATGTCGGCAAGCCGCTTGCCCGAAGCGGTGTCGACCGCCCAGGACATGGCGAAATCCTCGTCCGGACGCACTGAGCCGTCCTTGGCTGGCAAATCGCGGACATGGCCGAACGAGGCCAGAACCTTGTAGTTCTTGCCGAGGTATTTGTTGATTGTCTTTGCCTTGGCCGGCGATTCGACGACGACGACGTCCATGAGGTCTCATATCAGCTGTGGTGCGGCAGAAGAATTCCGCTGCGCGCGACGAAATCTCGTTCAAGTGTCGCTCACATGGCGGCGCTTTTGCATCCGGTCAAGGGGAAGCGCCCAAATTGCGGGGCTCTCCGCAGCAATACACTCTTAGAGTGTATGGAGGAAATCACAGAATTTTGGAAAAGGGGATGGTGATCCCTAGTCGTCGGAAATGACCCTATGTCATCGGAAACGACCCGATCTGCTTTCCACCCGAGTCGCTGAACCGAAACCGGAGGTTTGTTGCAAGGTGGTCGACGCCGGTGGCCCGCTGCATGAAGATTGCCCGGCGACCAGCCCTTGTACCGCCATCAGGCGGCTGGGTACCGAGTACGCTAGTCGGCCTTGACGATATGCCAGACCTCGCCGACGCCGTCGCCGCTCACATCGCCGGGCTTCTTGTCCTTGATAAAGGTATAGACTGGCTTGCCGTCATAGGCCCACATCTTGGTGCCGTCGGTGCGGCCGACAACGCTCCATTCGTCTTCCGGCTTGGCGCCGGCTGCGGCCTTCAGCGGCGGCCAGTTGGTGGCGCATTTGTCGTAGCAGTTGCTCTTGCCCTTCTCGTCCTTGTCATAGGTATAAAGCGTCATGCCGTTGGCGTCGGTGTAGATCTTGGTGCCATTGACCTCGGCTTCCGTCCACGCGTCGGCAGCGAAGGATGCAGCGGTGCTGAGCAACAGCGCTGCCAGCCCAACGGTTATGGTTTTCATGGAGATCTCCTTGACTGATATCTGGAGACGCGCGGGAAATCGCGGCCTCATCGTATCAACGCCTGAACGTCGCCGTTTCTTCCCCGGCAAGTGCGTTCGGCAAGGGATGATCTTGCCAACACAATGGTGATTGGTGAACAAGGCTGCGCGTCGCTATATCAGCCACGGCACTGGAGTTCTTGGAAATGGCATTGGACATCGGCTATGTCAGCGCGGTCGGGGCGGGAGCGATCTCGTTCCTGTCGCCTTGCGTGCTGCCGCTGGTGCCGCCCTATCTCTGCTATATGGCGGGCGTCTCGGTCGACGATTTCCGCGGCAATGCGGGTGCGACGGCGCGCGAAGGTGCACGTGGCGCGCTGCTCTATTCCTCGATCGCCTTCGTGCTCGGTTTTTCCACCGTGTTCGTTGCGCTCGGAGCCGGTGCGTCGACCATCGGCCGGCTGCTACGGGTCTGGCAGGAGCAACTGGCGATGGGCGCCGGTGTGCTGATCATCCTGATGGGCCTGAACTTCCTCGGCATCCTGCGCATCCCGCTTTTGTCGCGCGAGGCGCGCTTCCAGTCGCAAGGCAAGCCGGCGAGTGTGATCGCCGCCTATGTGATGGGGCTGGCTTTCGCGTTCGGCTGGACGCCATGCATCGGCCCGGTATTGGGGCCGATCCTGACACTGGCCGGCGGCCGCGAGACGGTGGGCGAGGGCGCGCTGCTGCTTGCCGCCTATTCGCTGGGCCTTGGCGTCCCGTTCCTGATTGCGGCGCTGTTTTCGGGCGCCTTCATGCGCTTCCTCGGCAAATTCCGCGTCCATCTCGGCGTAGTCGAAAAGGCGATCGGCGCGCTGCTGGTCGTCGCCGGCGCGTTCTTCCTCACGGGCGGCGTGCAGGCCGTGTCCTACTGGCTGCTTGAGAATTTTCCGATGTTGGGAAGGTTGGGGTAGGCGCCCGACATTAGATCTCCACTCTGGACCCACTGATTAAGAGTCAACTGCTCCACCATCTCACCGGAATTTAACCGCATTGGTGCAGCATGGCGCCCTTGCTATCGTGTCTTGATTCCCAACCCTTTTCATATGGTTTACCTTCATGAGCCAGAGAACCTGCCTGTCCGTCATCCTTGCCGCCGGCGAGGGCACGCGCATGAAGAGCGCGCTGCCGAAGGTGCTGCACCAGATTGCCGGGCTGCCGATGGTCGCTCATGTGGTGAAGGCGGCGGAGGCCGCCGGTGCCGGCGACCAGGCGCTGGTGATCGGCCACGGCGCAGAGGAAATGCGCAAGGCTGCGGCAAAATTCGCGCCCAAGGCCGAGACCTTTGTCCAGGAAAAGCGCCTCGGTACCGCACATGCCGTTCTGGCCGCACGCGATGCGATATCAAAGGGTTATGACGATGTCCTCGTGATGTTCGGCGACACGCCGCTGATCGATCCGGGCGCGCTGATCGCGGCGCGGCGTAAGCTGGCGCAAGGCGTTGCCGTCGTCGTCATCGGCTTTCGGACCCCCAATCCAACTGGCTATGGCCGGCTGATCGAAAAGAGTGGCAAACTGGTCGCCATCCGCGAGGAGAAGGATTGCAGCGAGGAAGAGCGCAAGATCACTTTCTGCAATGGCGGGCTGATGGCGGTGGCCGGCGCCCAAGCTCTGATACTGCTCGAAGCCGTCGGCAACAAGAATGCCAAGGGCGAGTATTACCTCACCGACATCGTCGAGATAGCCAGCGGGCGCGGTCTCGATGTCGTTGCGACTGAGGCCAGTTTCGAGAATGCGCTCGGCATCAACAATCGCGCTGAACTGGCGCAGGCCGAAGGCATCTGGCAGCAGCGTCGGCGCCAGGAGGTAATGCTGTCGGGCGTGACGCTGATTGCGCCCGAGACCGTGTACTTCTCGCACGATACCGAGATCGGCGCCGATACGATCGTCGAGCCCAATGTCTGGTTTGGTCCGGGCGTGAAGATCGCCACGGGCGCCAAGATCCATGCTTTCAGCCATATCGAAGGCGCCACCATCGCTTCCAACTGCGATATCGGGCCGTTCGCGCGGCTGCGGCCGGGCGCCGATCTCAGGCAGAAGGCCAAGGTCGGCAATTTCTGCGAGGTCAAGCAGGCAGTTGTCGAGGAGGGCGCCAAGGTCAATCATTTGACCTATATCGGCGATGCGCGCGTCGGCGCGGGCGCCAATATCGGTGCCGGCACCATCACCTGCAATTATGACGGCTATTCGAAATTCTTCACCGATATCGGCGAGGGCGCCTTTATCGGCTCGAATTCGTCGCTGGTGGCGCCTGTCACCATAGGCAAGGGTGGCTACATCGCCTCGGGCAGCGTCATTACCGAAAGCGTGCCCGACGATGCGCTGGCCTTCGGCCGAGCCCGCCAGAAGACGATCCCCGGCAAGGGCAAGGAGCTGCGCGAACGCTTTGCTTCGGCCGCGGCTGCGAAGAAAAAGTAAGCCCGGTCTTGCAAAAACGCGAACGAATGCAGTAACCGGATTGCAAGAGCGGTCTGTCATGGTGCATCGACAGGAATAAGCGTTCCGTTACACGGGACGAAATGCAATGTGACTTTCGCGGCAGGCCGGCCATCCCTAAATAGCGCTGGTTTTCCATGGGGAATCGGGGGCTGTCTGTATGTGCGGTATCGTTGGAATCGTCGGCCACTCGCAGGTTGCGCCGCTCATCGTCGATGCGCTGAAGCGGCTCGAATATCGCGGCTATGACTCGGCCGGCGTCGCCACCATCGAGCACGGCCAGCTTGGCCGCCGCCGCGCCGAAGGCAAGCTGGTCAACCTCGAGCGCTTGCTGAAAAACGAGCCGCTCGACGGCACGATCGGCATCGGCCACACGCGCTGGGCGACGCATGGCGTGCCCAACGAAACCAATGCGCATCCGCATTTTTCCGACGGCGTCGCCATCGTCCACAACGGCATCATCGAGAATTTCGCCGAGCTGCGCGACGAACTGATCCGCGACGGCTATTCTTTCTCGTCGCAGACGGACACCGAGGTCGTGGCGCATCTGGTGGCGCGCGAACTCGCCAAAGGGCTGAAGCCGGTTGATGCCGCGCACCAGGCGCTGAAGCGACTGGAAGGCGCTTTCGCGCTGGCCATCATGTTCAAGGGCGATGAAGACCTGATCGTCGGCGCCCGCAACGGTCCGCCGCTGGCTGTCGGCCATGGCGATGGCGAGATGTTTTTAGGGTCCGACGCAATCGCGCTCGCCCCGTTCACCAATTCGATCACCTATCTCGAAGATGGCGACTGGGCGGTGGTGCGCAGCGATGGCGTCGCCATCTTCGACATTGACGGCACAAAGGTCGACCGGAAGCGCCAGCAGTCGCTCTCGACCAGTTTCATGGTCGACAAAGGCAACAGGCGCCACTTCATGGAGAAGGAAATCCATGAACAGCCCGAGGTGATCTCGCACACGCTGGCGAATTATCTCGACTTTGTCGGCGGCGTCTCCAAGCCGCTCGATCTGCCGTTCGATTTCGCAGAGATCGACCGGCTGGCGATTTCGGCTTGCGGTACGGCGTATCTCGCCGGCCTGATCGGCAAATACTGGTTCGAGCGCTATGCGCGGCTGCCGGTCGACATCGATGTCGCCTCCGAATTCCGCTACCGCGAAATGCCGCTGTCGAAAAGCGACGCGGCGTTCTTCATCTCGCAGTCGGGCGAGACCGCCGACACGCTGGCCTCGCTGCGCTACTGCCGCAAGGCGGGGATGAAGATCGGCGCAGTCGTCAACGTGCGGGAATCGACCATGGCGCGCGAATCCGATGTCGTGCTGCCGACGCTCGCCGGGCCGGAGATCGGCGTCGCCTCGACCAAGGCGTTCACCTGCCAGCTTTCGGTGCTGGCATCGCTCGCCGTGCGCGCCGGCGTGGCGCGTGGCACGATTTCGAAGGAGCAGGAAAAGACCTTCGTGCGCGAGCTTTCGGAGGCGCCGCGCTTTGCCAACCAGGTGCTGAAGCTCGATCATCAAATCGAGAAGATCGCGCGCGAGCTCGCGCACTACAAGAACGTGCTCTATCTCGGCCGCGACACCAATTTTCCGCTGGCCATGGAAGGCGCACTAAAACTCAAGGAAATTTCCTATATCCATGCCGAAGGCTATGCCGCCGGCGAACTGAAGCATGGCCCGATCGCGCTGATCGACGAGAACATGCCGGTCATCGTCATCGCGCCACATGACCGCATTTTCGAAAAAACCGTGTCGAACATGCAGGAAGTGGCGGCACGCGGCGGCAAGATCATCCTGATCACCGACAGCAAGGGTGCGGCACTGACGAGCGTGAAGACGATGGAGACGATCGTGCTGCCCGACGTGCCGGAAATCATCTCGCCGATCATCTACGCGCTGCCGATCCAGATGCTGGCCTATTTCACCGCCGTGTTCATGGGCACGGACGTCGACCAGCCGCGCAATCTGGCGAAATCGGTGACAGTGGAGTAAGTTTTGCCCCCAAATCGGGAGGTTGAGCCGAATGGCATCGAAATTCGCACGTCCAGTTCATCCTGGAGAATTCCTGCGCGAAGAATATCTCGCCCCGCTCGGCATGAGTGCCGGCGCGCTGGCAAAAAAGCTCAATCTTCCGCGCACCCGTATCGAGCGCATTGCCAAGGAGGAGATCGGCTTGCCCCCCGATACGGCCCTCCGCCTCGCCAGATTTTTCAACACCACACCCGAATTCTGGATGAATTTTCAACAGGCCTATGAGCTTGAAACCGAAGCCAAGAAACTGGCGCCGGAACTCGAGAAAATCGAACCGCTGGAAGCGGCGGCATAATCGGCGCTTTAAAAACTTCGCAGTTCCAAAGCGCCCTCTGGTTCACTATGTTGCGGTGCAACCCGCGTCCCCGGTGAACCATGTCCGACTCCCCTAAGACCTCCGGCATGACCCGGCTGAGGAATTATTTCCTCACAGGCTTCGTCGTCTGCGCGCCACTGGCGATCACCGCCTACATCGCCTGGTCGTTTATCGGCTGGGTCGATTCCTGGGTGAAGCCCTATATTCCGTTGCGCTACAGTCCTGATACGTACCTGCCGTTTCCGGTTCCGGGGTTCGGGCTGATCGTGGCGCTGATCCTGATCACGCTGATCGGTTTCCTGACGGCCAACATCGTCGGCCGCGCCATCGTCAATTTCGGCGAACGCCTGCTTGGCCGTATGCCGCTGGTGCGCGGCATCTATGGCTCGCTGAAGCAGATTTTCGAGACCGTGCTGTCGAACAAGGGCGACATGTTCCGACAGGTCGGGCTGGTCGAATATCCGCGCAAGGGCGTCTGGTCGCTGGTGTTCGTCGCCAGCGAGAAGGAGACCGAGATCAACCAGAAGCTCGACCAGGCAGGCGATCCGCTGATTGCCGTCTTCATGCCCTGCACACCGAACCCGACCACTGGGTTCCTGATGTATGTGCCGAAGTCGGACATCGTGCTGCTCGACATGACGATCGAGGACGGCGCCAAGCTGATCGTCTCGGCCGGGCTGGTGGCGCCCGAGGTCAAGCAGATGGTTGTCGTGAACGGCGAGCCGATCGAGGGAATGCTTGCCAATCCGTCGGTTGCCGCCCTGGCTCAGCCGGCGCGCAAGAGCCGCACGGCCTCGTCGCGGCCGAACAAATAGAGCAACAGGCGCAACGCGTTGCCTCGGTCTGATTGCAGCTCCGGATCGCGCGACAGGATCAGCCTGGCGTCGTCGCGAGCAGCCTCCAGAAGGTCGGCATGCGCCTCGATGCGCGCCACCTGGAAACCCGGCGTGCCGGACTGACGGGTGCCCAGCAATTCGCCTTCGCCGCGCAGCTTCAGGTCTTCCTCGGCAATCAGAAACCCGTCTTCGGTCTCGCGCATTACCGACAGCCGGCGCTTCGCGGTCTCGCCGAGCGGGTCCTTGTAGAGCAGCACGCAGGAGGACGGCTTGTCGCCGCGCCCCACACGCCCGCGCAACTGGTGCAACTGGGCGAGGCCAAAGCGTTCGGCATGTTCGATGACCATGACGGTGGCGTCCGGCACATCGACGCCGACCTCGATGACCGTCGTTGCGATCAGGATGCGTGTCTCGCCCTGCTTGAAGGCGCGCATCGCCTCGTCCTTGTCGGCACCCTTCATGCGGCCATGGACAAGGCCGATGCGGTCGCCGAACAGCGGCTTCAGCGAGGCAAAACGGTCCTCGGCCGACATCAGCTTGATCTCTTCGGATTCCTCGACCAGCGGACAGATCCAGTAGATCTTCTGGCCGCCGGCAACGGCGTCGACCATGCGGCCGACCAGTTCGTCCAGCCTTTCCAGCGGCAAGGTGACGGTGCGGATCGGCTGGCGGCCGGCCGGCTTTTCCGTCAGCTTCGACACGTCCATGTCGCCGAAGGCGGTCAGCACCAGCGTGCGCGGGATTGGTGTCGCCGTCATCACCAGCATGTCTGGTGCATCGCCCTTGGCGGTGATGGCAAGGCGCTGGTGGACGCCGAAGCGGTGCTGCTCGTCGATGACGGCGAGGACCAGGTCGTGGAAGGTGACGGTCTCCTGGAACAGCGCGTGGGTACCGACGACGATATCGATCTCGCCGCTGGCCAGGCCTGCCAACGTATCGGTGCGCTCGCGGCCCTTTTCACGGCCGGTTAGAATGGCGATGCGCAGTCCGACCTTGGCGGCAAGCGGCGCGATCGTCGCCAGGTGCTGGCGCGCCAGGATTTCCGTCGGCGCCATCAAGGCGGCCTGGCCGCCGGCCTCGACGGCACGCGCCATGGCCAGCAGCGCCACAACCGTCTTGCCGGAGCCGACATCGCCCTGCAAAAGCCGCAGCATGCGTTCGGGATCGGCGAGGTCGGCATTGATTTCGGCCAGCGCAAACTCCTGGCTTGATGTCAGCAAGTAGGGCAGTGCGGCACGCAGTTTCTCGACGATGCTGCCGTCGCCGACCAGGGGACGGCCAGACAGGCGGCGGACTTTTGCCCGCACCAGCGCCAGCGATACCTGGCCCGCCAGCAACTCGTCATAGGCCAGCCGCCGCCATGCGGCGGCGTCGACAGAGACGTCGATCGGGTCTGCCGGATTGTGGATGCGGGCGAGCGCATCGCCAAAGGCCGAAAAGGTGTGCCGGCGCATGAAGGCGCCGTCCTGCCATTCGGGAAATTCAGGCACGCGCGCAAGCGCCTGGCCGATCGCCCGGCGCAGCACCTTGCCCGAGAGCCCTGCGGTGAGCGGATAGACCGGTTCGACCAGCGGCAGGTTCTCCGCTTCGCTGGCCAGCGCTATATGATCGGGGTGGACCATGGTCGGGCGGCCGTTGAACCATTCCATGCGGCCGGAGACCACCACATGCTCGCCCTCGGGCATCGCCTTTTCGAGATAGGAAGCATGCGCATGAAAGAAGGTCAGCGCGATCTCACCGGTGTCGTCATGGGCATAGACCCGGTAGGGTACCGACCTGTTGCCGCGCGGCGGCGGCTGGTGGCGGTCGATGCGCACGTCGAGCGTTACGATCTGGCCTTCGGCGGATCCTGCGATACCCGGACGGCTGCGGCGGTCGATGACGGTGTGCGGCAGCACGAACAGAAGGTCGGCGGCGCGGGCGGCGCGATCACCGAGATCGGCGGTGACGACTTTCTCGATCAGGGCGCCAACCTTCGGCCCGACGCCGGCAAGCGAAGTGATCGGGACAAACAAGGGATCGAGGATGGTGGGGCGCATGATGTCAGCTTATGTTGCGACGGGTACAGCGCAAGGCTGACAGCACCTTCTATCCACGCTATATGCGCCGCAGCAAGCGAGGATGCGGCACAATGACCGGAACGACGAGATCAAGCGAGGGGCTGGACGCCCACCGCCGTAAGCTTCTGTTTCGCTCCTGGCATCGCGGCATGCGCGAGATGGACCTGATCCTAGGCACTTTCGCCGACGCCGAGATCGGTGCCTTGACCGGCGAGGAAATCGACCAATATGAGAAGCTCCTCGACATTCCCGACACTGAATTCCTGCCCATGGTCACCGGCGAACGCCCGGTCCCGGCAGATATCGATTGTGCCGTCCTGCAAAAGATCCTGGCTTTCCGCCACTCCATGACATTCTGAACACAAGCAATTCCAGGAAAAGTGCGAAGCGGTTTTCCGTCCGGAATTGCGACAAGCAAGACAGTGATTTCATGAGCCTCATTCCCATCATCGGTCTGCCGAAAGGCCGCGCCGGCCAGTTCATCGTCGACGGCGTCGCCGACGGCTACGAAGCCTTCGCGCTTGTGCAGGCGGCACTCGAGATCGCGCCCGACAAGCCGGTGCTGTTCGTGGCGCGCGACGGCCAGCGGCTGCCGGCGATCATCGAGGCACTGTCCTTCGCGGCACCAGGTCTGCCGATCCTCGAACTACCGGCCTGGGATTGTCTGCCCTACGACCGCGTGTCGCCCGGTTCGGACGCGGCCGCCAAGCGCCTCGATGCGCTGACCGCCATGATCGCGCTGGCGAAAAAGCCTCATCGCGCCGTCATCCTCACCACTGCCAATGCACTGCTGCAGCGCATTCCGCCGGCCGAACTGGTCGAGGCACAGACTTTCCACGCCAGGCCCGGCAACCAGATCGACATGAACGCACTGGTGTCGCGGCTGGAAACATCCGGCTTCGAACGCGTGCCGACGGTGCGCGGCATCGGCGAATTCGCGGTGCGCGGCGGCATTCTCGACCTGTTTGCCCCCGGCTGGACGGAGGCGCTCAGGCTAGACTTCTTCGGCGACACGCTGGAATCGATTCGTGTCTTCGATGCCGCCACCCAGCGCACCACCGGCCAACGCAAGTCGATGGCGCTGCAGGCGATGAGTGAAGTGGCGCTGACGCCGGAAACGATCAGCCGCTTCCGCCGCTCCTATATCGAAGCTTTTGGCGCGCCGCAGCGCGACGACGGGCTCTATGCGGCGGTCAGCGAAGGCAGGCGCTTCGCCGGCATGGAGCACTGGCTGCCGTTCTTCTACGAGCGGTTGGAGACGGTGTTCGACTATCTCACCGATACACCTGTCGTCTTCGACCATCTGGCGCATGAGGCGCTGGCCGAACGCCACACGCTGATCCTCGATCACTACGAGGCGCGCAAGAAGCAGGCTGACAGTGCGCTCAGGGATGCCGTGCCCTACAAGCCCGTGTCGCCGGACCTGCTCTATCTCTCGCCGGAAAACCTGATCGCCTCGCTAGGGCCGCGCGAAGCGATCGATTTCACGCCGTTCGACGCACCCGATGCCGGCGCGAAGAAAGTCTACCACGCCGGTTCGCGGCACGGCCGCAGCTTCGTCGAGGAACGCGCCGACCCCAGCATCAATGTGTTCGACGTCGTCGTCAAACACATCGCCGACGAGCGCGCGACGCGCCGCCGCGTCGTCGTTGCTGGCTGGACCGAAGGTTCACTCGACCGGCTTGGGCAGATCCTTGGCGAGCACCATCTCGGCAACCTCAAGCAGGTCGCGACCCTGGCGGAAGCCGAAAAGCTCGAGCCGGGGCAGGCGGCGCTCGCCGTGCTGCCGCTCGAATCCGGCTTCGAGACCGCGAAGCTGGTCGTCGTCGCCGAACAGGATATTCTCGGCGACCGGCTGATCCGGCGCTCGAAGCGCAAGAAGCGTCCCTCGGATTTCATTGCCGAAGCCTCGGCGCTGTCGGCGGGCGACATAGTCGTCCATGCCGACCATGGCATCGGCCGTTTCGTCGGTCTGCGTACCATCGAAGCGGTCGGCGCGCCGCATGATTGCCTGGAAATCCACTATGCCGGCGACGACCGGCTGTTCCTGCCTGTCGAAAACATCGAGCTTTTGTCGCGCTACGGTTCTGACACCGCCGAGGCGACGCTGGACAAGCTCGGGGGCGGCGCCTGGCAATCGCGCAAGGCGCGGCTGAAGAAGCGCCTGCTCGACATGGCCGGGCAATTAATCCACATCGCCGCCGAACGGCAGATGCGCGCCGCACCGGCGCTGGTGCCGGCCGAAGGCCTCTACGGCGAGTTCTCCGCCCGCTTCCCCTACGAGGAGACCGACGACCAGCAGACGGCGATCGACTCGGTGCGCGATGACCTTGGCGCCGGCAAGCCGATGGACCGGCTGATCTGCGGCGATGTCGGCTTCGGCAAAACCGAGGTAGCGTTGCGGGCCGCCTTCATCGCGGCGATGGAAGGATTTCAGGTGGCGGTGGTGGTGCCGACGACACTGTTGTCGCGCCAGCATTTCAAGACGTTTTCGCAGCGTTTCTCAGGCCTGCCGATCCGCGTTGCCCAAGCCTCGCGTCTGGTCGGTGCCAAGGAACTGACGGAAACGAAGAAGGGCATTGCCGAGGGCCAGGTCGACATCGTCATCGGCACCCATGCGCTGCTTGGCTCCGCGATCTCGTTCAAGAACCTTGGCCTGCTGATCATCGACGAGGAGCAGCACTTTGGCGTCAAGCACAAGGAACGGCTGAAGGACCTGAAGACCGATGTGCACGTGCTAACGCTGTCGGCGACGCCGATCCCGCGTACGCTGCAACTGGCGCTGACCGGGGTGCGCGAGCTGTCGCTGATCGCCACGCCGCCGGTCGACCGCCTGGCGGTGCGCACCTTCATCTCGCCCTTCGATCCGCTGGTGATCCGTGAGACGCTGCTTCGCGAACGCTATCGCGGCGGGCATTCCTTCTATGTCGTTCCGCGCATCAGCGATCTCTCAGAAATCCATGATTTCCTGAGAGAATCCGTACCTGAACTGAAAGTTGCGGTGGCCCATGGCCAAATGCCGTCGGGCGAACTCGACGACATCATGAATGCCTTCTACGACGGCCAGTACGACGTGTTGCTGTCGACCACCATCGTCGAATCCGGCCTCGACATCCCAACGGCCAACACGCTGATCATCCATCGCGCCGACATGTTCGGCCTGTCGCAACTCTACCAATTGCGCGGCCGCGTCGGGCGTTCGAAGGTGCGCGCCTATGCGCTGTTCACGCTGCCGGCCAACCGCAAGCTGACCGACACCGCTGAGCGCCGACTGAAGGTGCTGCAATCGCTCGACACGTTGGGCGCCGGCTTCCAGCTGGCCAGCCACGACCTCGACATCAGGGGCGCGGGCAATCTTCTGGGCGAAGAGCAGTCCGGCCACATCAAGGAGGTCGGCTTCGAACTCTACCAGCAGATGCTGGAAGAGGCCGTCGCCGAGGTGAAGGACTCCGGCGAGGTGCAGGATGGCGGCTGGTCGCCGCAGATTGCCGTCGGCACGGCGGTGATGATTCCGGAAGGCTATGTGCCGGACCTGCAGCTCAGGCTGGCGCTTTATCGGCGTCTCGGCGATCTCGAAAACACCGAGGAAATCGATGCTTTCGGCGCCGAGCTGATCGACCGCTTCGGCCCGCTGCCGGAGGAAGTCAAGCATCTCTTGAAGATCGTCTTCATCAAGGCGCTGTGCCGCAAGGCCAATGTCGAGAAGCTCGACGCCGGGCCGAAGGGCGTCGTCATCCATTTCCGCAAGCGTGAATTCTCAAACCCGGTCGGGCTGGTCCGGTTCATCGGCGAGCAGGGTTCGCTGGCCAAGATCCGGCCGGATCACAGCGTCGTGTTCGTGCGCGATTGGCCAACGGCCGAGAAGCGGCTGGCGGGCTCCGCGGTCGTCATGACACAACTGGCGCAGCTGGTGGAGAAGGCGGCGGCGTAGGGCAGGGATAGGACACCGCCTCGCCAGGCGGGCATTCGCCACGCAGCCAAATCCGGTCTAGAATAGGAAATCGGCTTCGTGTATGGAGCCGCGATCCCTTTATGGGGCGGGTTGGCGGGCGATGGCGCCCATTTGTTTGTTAGACGCAATTCCGGGCGGAAAACCGCTTCATACTTTTCCTGGAATTGCTCGGAGAGAGCGTTGGGTGCAGCGATGACGAAATGGTCGCCGAATTCTTGGAGAGCAAAACCGATCAAGCAGGTTCCTGCCTATCCGGACCTTGCCGCGCTGAAGACCACGGAAGCCCAGCTCGCGACCTTTCCGCCGCTGGTTTTTGCAGGTGAGGCACGCAAGCTGAAGAAGCAGCTTGCGGCCGTCGCTGCCGGTGACGCATTCCTTCTCCAGGGTGGCGATTGCGCCGAGAGCTTCGCCGAGCATGGCGCGGACAACATCCGTGATTTCTTCCGCGTCTTCCTACAGATGTCGGTGGTGCTGACCTTCGCCGGCGCACAGCCGGTGGTGAAGGTCGGCCGCGTAGCCGGCCAGTTCGCCAAGCCGCGTTCGTCCGACAACGAGACCAAGGGCGGGGTGACGCTGCCCAGCTATCGCGGCGACATCATCAACGGCATCGAATTCGACGCCAAGTCGCGCATTCCCGATCCTGCCCGCCAGGAGATGGCGTACCGCCAGTCGGCGGCGACGCTCAACCTTCTGCGCGCCTTCGCGCAGGGCGGCTATGCCAGCCTGGAGAATGTGCATAGCTGGATGCTCGGCTTCGTGTCCGACAGCCCGCAGGGCGAAAAGTATGAATCGCTCGCCAACCGCATCACCGAGACGATGGACTTCATGAAGGCCGTCGGCATCACCTCGGAAACCAATTACGCCCTGCGCGAAACCGATTTCTACACCAGCCACGAGGCGTTGCTGCTCGGCTACGAGGAGGCGCTGACACGCGTCGATTCGACCTCCGGCGACTGGTATGCCACCTCGGGCCATATGATCTGGATCGGCGACCGCACACGCCAGCCCGACCATGCGCATGTCGAATATTGCCGCGGCATCAAGAACCCGCTCGGCCTGAAATGCGGCCCGTCGCTGACGCCGGACGGGTTGCTGGAACTGATCGACCTGCTCAACCCCGAGAACGAGCCAGGCCGGCTGACGCTGATCGCGCGCTTCGGTTCCGACAAGGTCGCCGACCATCTGCCGAAGCTGGTGCGCGCGGTGCAGAAGGAAGGCCGCAGCGTGGTGTGGTCGTCGGACCCGATGCACGGCAACACGATCGAGGCCGCCGGCTACAAGACGCGGCCGTTCGACCGAATCCTGAAGGAGGTGCAGACCTTCTTCGAGGTGCACCGCGCCGAAGGCACGCATCCGGGCGGTATCCATGTCGAGATGACCGGCAAGAACGTCACCGAATGCACCGGTGGCGCGCGCGCCATCACCGCCGAGGAGTTGCAGGACCGCTACCACACCCATTGCGATCCGCGCCTCAACGCCGACCAGGCGATCGAACTGGCCTTCCTGGTCTCGGATCTGTTGAAGAAGAGCCACCCGGTGCAGCACAAGCACGCCGTCAACGGCTGATTTTCGCCGCGATCCGGATGAATTCATGAAAAGGCGCCCGAGAAATCGGGCGCTTTTTGTTTTCAGCCCTGCGTTCGTGCTGCCGGCACAGGCGCGAGGGGCAGGCAGGAACCGAAGGTATCAGTCCTTCTTGTAGAGCAGCCAGCTCTTGCCGGCCCGACCGGCCATCGTCGAGTGCCTGGTGACGCGGTTGCGGCCACTGACCTTCGAGCGATAGAGCGCCCGGTCGGCCTTGGTGTAGAGGTCCTCGGGCCCCTCGGCCTCGGATGCCATGCAGATGCCCATCGAGACGGTGACGGTGCCGTAATTGGTACCGGTCTGGCTGCTGGTGAACGGCGTCTCCTCGATCAGGGCGCGAATGCGCTCGGCTATCTCGTAGGTGGCATCCTCGCTGGCGCCCTCGATGATCAGCGCGAACTCCTCGCCGCCGGTGCGGGCAACGAACATGTCGCCGCGAATGCCTGTCTGGAAAATGTCGGCTATGATCTGGATGATCTTGTCGCCGACCGGGTGGCCGTAGCGGTCGTTGATGTCCTTGAAACGGTCGATGTCGGCAAGGATCAAGGCGTTGAACAGGATACCCTTGTTGCTGTTGTAGATCTTCGTAATTTCCTTGTCGAAGGCGCGGCGATTCCAGATATGGGTCAAGGGATCGGTATCGGCCAGCCGCTTGTATTCCTCGAGCTTCGACTTGACGCTCTCCAGTTCGGCAGTCTTGTCGCGGAGCGTCGAGGCCACCTGCCGACCGTGATCGATCGTCGAATTGGTGGCAACCGACATGGCATTGGCAATCTTCTGCAAAAGATCCTGAGACAGAAGGCTGCGGCCGCTGAGGCCACTCGATGTCTCATCGAGGATCCTGCCGTATTTCTCGATGTGGCTACGCTCGCTCCGCAACAGCGAGGCGACCTCTTCAAGCTCCCTGGCAATAACGTCCCTGGCATGCTCGACGATGCCGGGGCCATGGTTCTGGGCAAAGAAAGTGCGCCCGATCTGGTCCAGTTCATCCTGTGTCGGCCGGTTGCTCAGCGAAACGACGGCGAGGCTGAGTTCGCGATTCGTGCCGCTCAGGGCCTCGTAGAAGATCTCGTAGTTGCGCGGCAGGCCGAGCACGCCCAGCTGGCGCATTGTGGCGATGACACTGGCTGCGATGTCGGTCTTTCGTTCTGTGGGGACGGCTGCCAGCTGCATGTTCTGATCACTCTTCCCCTCGGATCCCGCCGTAGAATTTGCAGGTTCCACGTGTCGCCGTCCTGGGGAATGCCACCCGATAGTCCACAATTTGCGACGAGACGCGTCCCCACCCACGACCTTCGCTTGCCGTGACCATAAATGCGCCGGCGCTAAAGTTTCCTTAATTTGTAAAGTGCGGACACGTTTTTCTCTATTTGCGGCTGTAGAAGCTTGAATGAAACTGAATTTCGGGTTCGCGGCGCCAGCATGTGTCGCATTTGCTGGCGCGTGGCTGCCGCAAAGCTGGAAACGTGATGGCGAAGCTCGTGCCAGGCAGAGTTTTCTCCAAGAAGGAGTCGCCATGAGTGATGGTCATCAAGGCTCGTGTCTGTGCGGAGCGGTCCGCTTCAGAACGCACGGAGCGCTGCGTGGCGTCGTCTATTGTCATTGTTCGCAATGCCGCAAGCAGAGCGGACATTTCTACGCCGCGACCAATGTTGCCAATGCCGATATCGTGATCGAGGGCAAGGAAAACATCACCTGGTACGAGGCGTATGCCTTCGCCAGGCGTGGTTTTTGCAAGGCGTGCGGATCGGTGATGTTCTGGGAGCCGCGACACCAGGACTACATCTCAGTCATGGCAGGGTCGTTCGACAAGCCGACAGGCCTTGAGGGCGAATGCCATATTTTCGTCGGCGACAAGGGCGACTATTATTCGATCGACGACGGCCTGCCACAGTTTGAGAAATCGACACCGTCCATACCGGTCGCCGAATGATTCTTGGAAAAATCGCCTTATTTCGTTGATCTGGCCAGCAATTGCATTATCCCGTGCCGGTGATTCGGAAAGGGGTTTGGCATGCAGCGGCTGATCGGCGCTTATTTCAATTCGGTGCGGGCGTTTCGCAAGCTGGCGGCCAGCGAGAAGGCTTTCCAGCAGGAACTGGTGCTGCTTGCGCTTGCCTTGCCGCTCGGCTGGTTCGTTTCGATCTCATGGCGCGGTTATGCCTTGTTGATCGGCGCGGTGCTGCTGCTGATTCTGGTCGAAGTGCTGAACACCGGCATCGAGGCGGCATGCGATGCCTTCAGCCGCGAGTTCAATGTCGACATTCAACTGGCGAAGGACTGCGGTTCGCTGGCGGTGCTGATTTCGGTGCTCATCGTCGCCGGCGTCTGGGGCATCGCCATCATCGAGCGGATCACGGGCCTACCGATTTAGCAGGAGGTGCTGGAATATCCAGGTGATGGCGGCATGACCTGAATCTCAAGCACATCCAGCTCAGCTCTCCCTGGCGTGCTCCCTGTTAGCGATGTGACGGGCAACGAACCAAGCAAGGATCGCCACGGTCAGGCCGATGCCCAGCCCGACCAGCAACCGCTCGTGGCGCATCAATGCCTGGCCGATGAAGTGCTCGGCTCCCAGTCCAAAGACATAACCTATCGTGCCGAACAGCACCGCCCAGATCGCCGACGAAATAGCGTTGAGGATGACGAAGAGCGGCGCGGGGATATTGGAAAGCCCGGCCGCGATGCCGCCGACGAGGCGCATGCCGTAGATATAGCGGTTCGACAGGACGAAAATGTTCGGATGGGTGTTGAGCAGGCGAAAGGCGCGGCGAAAGCCGGGTCGCTTGCGCAATCTGACGACATAGCGATGGTCGGCAAAGCTTCGTCCAAGGATGAAGAAGAAGGTATCGCCGACGAAGGCGCCGAGGCCAGCCGCGACAAAGGCGTGCCACAGGACGAAGACCTGCTGATGCGAGAAGAAGCCGCCGAGGATGGCGGCACTTTCACCCTCGGCAACGCAGCCGAGAAATATGGCAAGCAGTCCATATTGTTCGATGAAATGATGGATGGCCTCCGTCATGAGGGCTGGGTCTGGGGGGCAAGTCGCTCGTCAATCCGCTTCACCTGTTCGGCTATCTGCGCGATCTCGTCGCGCATGCCGATGATCTGGCTGTGGCGCAGCTCGTCCAGCTTTTCGTGCAGCGCCATGATCTCGATCTCGGCTTTGAGGTTGACCTCGTAATCGTGCGCGGCGTCGATCCGATCGCGCGCCGCTTGTCGGTTCTGCGACATCATGATCACCGGCGCCTGCAAGGCGGCAATCATCGAGAGGACGAGGTTGAGGAAGATGAAAGGGTAGGGGTCGAACGATTCTCGCCCCAGCAGCCACCAATTGGCACCGATCCAGAGGATCAGGAAGGCGATGAAGGACAGGATGAACGTCCACGAGCCGCCGACGCGCGCAATGGCGTCGGCGATACGGTCGCCCATGCCCTGAAGGCCGGCAAGATTGACATTGATGTCCTGCGCTATGGGCTTGCGTCGACGGTACTCTGCAGCACCCGCCTCTCAAGTTCGCTCAGGCTCTCCGGGGTTCGCCTCAGCCAGCGATTGGCGAGTTCCGGCACGGTCTTGTTCATGGATGTCTCCATACAAAGCATCGGCTTGGCAGCCTGATTTCCATATAGGAAGATGCCGGTCGTCAAAAGCATGACGCGAGGACGCAAGCAGAATGGCCGATTTCGCAAAAATCCGCGCACGTGCCGCAAAACGCAAGGGTGGCGAAGCGGAGCTTTCGTCACTGCTGGGCCCCGTGCCCGACAATGCCGCCGTGGCTGAGATCGCGGACGATCGCATTCTGTCTGTTATGGCCGAGCGCGTTTTTGCCGCCGGTTTCGTCTGGCGCGTCATCGAACAGAAATGGCCGGGCTTCGAAGAGGCGTTTCTCCACTTCGAGCCGAAACGGCTGTTGTTCCAGCCCGATGATTTCTGGCACGATCTGGCTTCCGACCAGCGCATCGTGCGCAATCCGCAGAAGATCAAATCCGTTCGCGACAACGCTGCCTTCGTCGAGCGCGTGTCGAAGGAGCATGGTGGCTTCGGCGAATTCCTCGCCAAATGGCCGGCCGACGACCAAGTCGGGCTGATGGCCTATCTCGGCAAACATGGCAGCCGGCTCGGCGGCAACACCGGCCAGTATTTCCTGCGCTGGCTACGCTGGGATGCCTTCGTCATTTCGGGCGATATGGCGGCGGCATTGCGCGACTCGGGGCTCGAAATCGCCGAAAGCCCGACCTCGAAGAGAGATCTCGACAAGATCCAGGCCCAGATCAATCAGTGGGCGGCGCAGACACGTCTGCCGCGCCGCCACATATCGCGCATCCTGGCTATGTCGATCGGAGAGAACCACTCTCCGCAATCATTGCGCGAATATATGGGTGACGACTGATCGCCGGCAGTGCGGCCACAATCAGTCCGAATTGGTCCAAACGAACGCCATTGCCCGACGAAATTTGCCGCGCTAAGTCAGCAGGCATGACCAAGATCCTCGACATCCTGCGCATTGCAATCGCCCAGCTAAACCCGACCGTCGGTGACGTCGCCGGCAATCTCGCCAAAGCCCGCGAGGCGAGAGCCGATGCTGCCCGCCAAGGCGCCGATCTCGTGCTCTATACCGAGCTTTTCCTCGCCGGCTATCCGCCGGAAGATCTGGTGCTGAAGCCGGCTTTCCTGAAGGCTTGCGAAAAGGCGGCACAGGACTTTGCCGCCGATACCGCCGACGGCGGTCCGGGCGTCATCATCGGCACGCCACTGAAGCGCAAGAGCGGCACACACAATTCGATTGTCTTCGCCGATGGCGGCAAGATCATCGCCGAGCGCTACAAGCTCGATCTGCCGAATTACGGCGAATTCGACGAGAAGCGCGTTTTCCAGGCCGGGCCCGAAATTCAGGGGCCGGTCAATTTCCGCGGCGTGCGGATCGGAATTCCGATCTGCGAGGACATCTGGGGCGATGTCGACATTTGCGAGACGCTGGCCGAAAGCGGGGCGGAAATCCTGCTGGTGCCGAATGGCTCGCCCTATTATCGCGCCAAGATCGATGTTCGTCACCAGGTCGTCATCCGCCAGGTCATCGAATGCGGGCTGCCGATGATCTATGCCAACCAGCTTGGCGGCCAGGACGAGCTGATCTTTGACGGCGCCTCGTTTGCCATAGGTTCTAACAAGACACTGGCCTTCCAGATGAGCCAATTCGAGGAAGCAATCGACGTCACCACGTGGAAACGGCAAGGCGAAGGATGGGTCTGCTCGGAAGGACCGATGTCGAAAATCCCGGACAGGGAAGAGGCCGATTATCGCGCCTGCATGCTCGGCCTGCGCGACTACGTCAACAAGAACGGTTTCAAGAATGTCGTGCTTGGTCTCTCGGGCGGCATCGATTCGGCGATCTGCGCGGCCCTTGCCGTCGATGCACTCGGCGAGGAGCGCCTGCGCGCGGTGATGATGCCTTACCGCTATACCTCGAAGGACTCGCTGAAGGACGCCGAGGACTGCGCGCGTGCGCTCGGCTGCCGCTATGACATCGTGCCGATCTTCGAGCCGGTCGAAGGCTTCCTGCACGCTTTGACGCAGATGTTCGAAGGAACCAAGGAAGGCATCACCGAGGAGAATTTACAGAGCCGCGCGCGCGGCACCATTCTGATGGCGATCTCCAACAAGTTCGGCTCGATGGTCGTCACCACCGGCAACAAGAGCGAGATGTCGGTCGGCTATGCCACACTCTATGGCGACATGAATGGCGGCTTCAATCCGATCAAGGACCTCTACAAGATGCAGGTCTACGCGCTATCGCGCTGGCGCAACAGCCATGTGCCGCCGGGCGCGCTCGGGCCTTCGGGCGAGGTGATCCCGAAGAACATCATCGACAAGGCGCCGTCGGCGGAATTGCGCGAGAACCAGACCGACCAGGACTCGCTGCCGCCCTATCCGGTGCTGGACGACATCCTCGAATGCCTGGTCGAGAACGAAATGGGCGTCGACGACATCGTTGCGCGCGGCCATGACAGGGCGACGGTGACGCGCATCGAGCACTTGCTCTACATCGCCGAATACAAGCGCCGGCAGGCGGCTCCGGGGGTGAAGATCACAAAGAAGAATTTCGGCCGCGACCGCCGCTACCCCATTACCAATCGTTTCAGGGATGGAGGCTAGACGCTGAAAGCCCGCGGCTGGCTTACATCAGCCATTGTTGCAAAATAATCGCAGTGGTTGGACCAGATACACTTTTAGCGTGCGCTGATCTTGGCGATGCATCGGGGCGTCTCTATAAGGGCCTCTCCGCGATTCATTTGCGGGAGGTCTGAATGGCAGTATTTCAAATGGTAATGCGAGGCCGCGAAGCTTAGGTCTCACCCGGCGCTCCGCGAAGGTTTGCCCTTCGAGCCGATGCCGGATTGAGCACAGGCTTATGCCGATGCCGGTCGCCGCCCGATTACGGGCGAGACGCCAAATATGCCGCTCCGCTTTCCGGGCACTCATTGGCCCCTTGCGCGGCTTCTTCAATTTTCGACCTTACTGGGATCGGGCTCGTTTGCGCCCGAATGACATCATGGCTCGTTTTCGAATCGATTTGCGCGCAGGCGCGTTTCGCAGCGTTCTTGGCTTCACGCTAGCCCATTGGCGGCGCCAGCCGTGGCGGCTTTCGCTCATCATGGGCGGCTTCCTGCTGTCGACGCTGGCCGACGTCCTGACGCCGCTCTATTCCGGCCGGCTGGTCGACGCCGTCGCCAGCAGCTCCGGCGCCGACGCGATTGCCTGGAATGCCGCGGTGACGGCGTTTTCGATGCTGATGGCCCTTGCATTGACCGGCGTTGTTTTGCGCAACCTTGCCTTCATGGGCATCGTCGAATTGACGCTGAAAATGATGGCGGATATCGCTGCCGACGCCTTCCATCGCGTCCAGCGCTTTTCCACCGACTGGCATGCCAACAGCTTTGCCGGCTCGACCGTGCGCAAGGTGACACGCGGCATGTGGGCGCTTGACCTGCTCAACGACACGATCCTCATCGCGCTGCTGCCGTCCGTCGTCATGCTGGTCGGCTCGACGCTGCTGCTCGGCTGGTTCTGGCCGCTGATGGGCGCGGTCGTTGCCGCCGGTTCGGTGCTGTTCATCATGGTCACGACGATGCTGTCGCTTGGCTATGTCGCCCCGGCGGCAAGGCTCGCGAACACCTGGGACACGCGCCTCGGCGGCTCGCTGGCCGACGCGGTGAGCTGCAACGCCGTGGTCAAGGGCTTTGGCGCCGAGGAGCGCGAGGAGCGACGCCTCGCCAGGGTCGTCGCCAAATGGCGTGCGCGCACACGGCGCACCTGGGTGCGCGGCACCATCAACGGCACCACGCAAGGGGCGCTGCTGGTGGCCATGCGCGCCGCGGTGATCGGCCTGGCGCTGATGCTGTGGTCGTGGGGTCAGGCGAGCGCCGGTGACGTCGCCTTCGTTCTGACCTCGTTTTTCGTGCTGCAGGGCTATCTCAGAGATATCGGCACGCATATCCGCAATCTGCAGCGCTCGATCAACGATATGGAGGAGCTGGTCGATTTCCAGTCCGAACCGCTCGGTATCGAGGACCGGCGCGGCGCCAAGCCGATCCGGATCACTGAAGGACGGATCGGCTTCGATAACGTCACCTTTCACTACGGCAGTCACCGATCGGCGCTCTATCGTGATTTTTCGGTCGACATCGCGCCGGGTGAACGAGTCGGGCTGGTCGGCCATTCGGGTTCGGGCAAGACGACCTTCGTCAAGCTCATCCAGCGGCTCTATGACGTGAATGCGGGAAAAATCCTGGTCGACGGCAAGGACATCTCGCAGGTGGCGCAAGCGTCGCTGCGGGGGCAGATCGCCATCGTCCAGCAAGAGCCGATCCTGTTCCATCGGTCGCTGGCCGAAAACATCGCCTATAGCAGGCCGAGCGCGACGCAGGATGAGATCGAGCATGCGGCGCGGCTGGCGAGCGCGCATGATTTCATCACCAACCTGCCGAAGGGCTACGGCACTCTGGTCGGCGAGCGCGGTGTGAAACTGTCGGGCGGCGAGCGTCAGCGCGTGGCGATCGCGCGAGCCTTTCTTGCCGATGCGCGCATCCTGATCCTGGACGAGGCGACATCGAGCCTCGATTTCGAATCGGAAGTGCTGATCCAGCAGGCGATGGAGCGGCTGATGGTCGGCCGCACCACGTTGGTCATCGCGCACCGGCTTTCGACGGTGCGGGCGCTCGACAGGCTGCTGGTCTTCGATCGCGGCAAGATCGTCGAGGAAGGCTCGCATGACGAGCTGATCCGGCTCAAGGGCGGCATTTACCGCCGCCTGTTCGAGCGCCAGGCGCTGGAACTGACCAAGGGGCTGGTGATCTGACCCTGAGGTGGCCGCCGGCTTCGGCCGACGGCCACCTCGATTGGGCACTATCAGCCAGCGGGAGCGGCGCAGCGCACACCTCACACCCAGCGTTTACCGGCCAAGCAAATCCGACTGTGTAGTGCTGTTCCAACTCCTGAGTTTGAGACGTCTGTTTACGCTACCCACCGAAGATGCGTTGTGTCCGTCATTGCCTAATATAAACATACGCAAGCAGCCCGGAGCGGTCCTTACGATGCATCTTGTTTCCGCAAATGGCGGTCCCGAAAAGCTTGCTGCGCCGTCGGTGCTGGAATCTCGGCACGGCTCGGTTCGGCCGCTCGCTGCCTGGATCTCGAGGGCGTCGCCACACTCTTCCTGACCAAGTTTCGCCGGCGGCGGCGTCGTCTCCTCGAACGCGCGATCGCGGAGACGGCCGATTATATGAGAGAGATTTATCTTGACCCTGCCAGCCAGGCCGGCGTGAGCAACGCTCTTGTCCAGATCAACCGGCAGGGTCGTCTGGGTGGTTTCCTCGGCGTCCTGAAAGCCCGCTACGAGCTCAAGGGAGCGGCATTGAATGCGGCGATCATCGGTCCACTCATGGCGGACCCCGGCACCGATGACGGTACGGCCGGACCGCAATTGCTGCGCGCGTTGCACCAAGGCGAATTCGATCTGCAGCTGACCGATTCGGCCAACCGGACATCTTTGGCCTTCGCGCGCCCGATGAAATATCAGCTTCTGCCGGTGCATTGTCTCGAATGGACCTATGTTTTCCGGCCGGCCGCGATGGCCGCCGCCACGCTGCACCGTAAATGGCCCGGCCTGCCTCGCTTGGCGCTCGATCCCTGCGCACGAGCACTGGATAGCCTTGCGAAAAGACGGTTCGAGCCCCCCGTCCAGGCTTCGCCGTCGCAACGCGTCCACTGTGAGCCGATCGATGCCGCGCAATTTGCCGAGCGGCTGCCGACCCTCCTGTCCGATTACTCCCTTCGTCCGAGTTGGAAGAATGGCGAGTTGCCACGGCTGCTCGCACTGGCGGCCGAGAAGCGGGCCGACGGCCCACTTCATTTTGGTGGAAGCTACGACGAAACGGGCAAAATGCTCGGTTGTTATGCCTTCTACGGTCGAGCCGGCGACATCGCGAGCCTGTTGCAAATCCAGGCGTCCGGATCGCACTGGCGCGCGACGCTGGATGGGCTTATCGCGGCCGCGTGGGAAATGGGCTGCGTGGGTATCACCGGGCAGACACAGAGCAGATTCATGCCCCAACTCTTCGGCTATAAGAATCTCTTCTTCCGCTATGCCGGGGGGACGATGGTCCGCTCGCGAATCGCCGAGGTTACGGAAGCGGTCCGCTCCGGCGATATCTTTATCGGTGGGGTGATGGGCGATCGCTGGACCCGCCTCAGTTCCGATGACTTCGGCCGCTGATCGCCTTCAACGCCCCGTTTGGGGGCGCCACCGGCCGGCTGCGGTCGGAGGCTGGCCGCCGCCTAAGCGCCGACTGAGGCGCACGCCGGCCGGTCTTTTCATTCCAGCCGCCATGTTCTATGTCTGCCGGGCAACGCGGGGGCGCGTCTTGTCAACCGCAAAAGCATCCGGTACGCCCCGCTTATGACAGTTACCGTTCGTTTCGCCCCGTCGCCAACCGGCCGCATCCATATCGGCAATGCGCGCACGGCCTTGTTCAACTGGCTGTTTGCCATGAACAACAAGGGCCGCTTCATCCAGCGCTTCGACGACACTGACATTGCCCGCTCGAAGCAGGAATTTTCCGACGCCATCCTCTACGATCTGCATTGGCTGGGCATTTTCCCGGACGCCACCGAGTACCAGTCGCGGCGTTTCGAATTCTATGACGCGGCGGTTGAGAGGCTGAAAGCATCAGGTGTTCTTTATGCTTGCTACGAAACGCCGGAGGAGCTCGATCTCCGCCGCAAGGTGCGCCGAACGCGCGGCCTGCCGCCGGTCTATGGCCGCGAGGCGCTGGCCCTGACGCACGAGCAGATCGCCGAATACCAGGCCGATGGCCGCCGGCCGCACTGGCGTTTTCTCCTCCCCAATTTCTCGAGCGATCCGCAACAGCCGGAACGCACCGAAATCCAGTGGAACGATCTGGTGCGCGGCGAGGAAACCGTCGATCTCGCCTCGCTTTCCGATCCAGTGCTGGTTCGCGAGGACGGTACTTACCTCTATACGCTTCCCTCCGTGGTCGACGACATCGAGATGGGCATCAGTCATATCATCCGTGGCGACGACCACGTCACCAACACCGGCGTGCAGATTGCGCTGTTCAAGGCGCTGGCGGCCGAGCCGCCAGTATTCGGCCACCACAATCTCCTGACCACCGCATCGGGCGAGGGGCTGTCGAAGCGCACCGGCGCGCTCTCCATCGAAAGCCTGCGCGAGGACGGCATCGAGCCGATGGCGGTCGCTTCGCTGGCCGTGCTGGTCGGCACCTCGGAGAATGTCGCGGCGATGCCGACGATGAGTGAACTCGCCGAACATTTCGATCCCTCGGCGACATCGAAATCCGCGGCCAAATTCGATCCGGACGAGCTGTTCGTGCTCAACCGGACGCTGCTGCACCACATGCCATTCGCCGAGGCGCAAGACCGGCTGATCGTGCTCGGCGTCTCGGGCGAAGAGGCCGAACCGTTCTGGCTGGCAGTGCGTGGCAATCTCGACAGGCTGGCCGATGCGGCCAACTGGTGGCGTATCCTGCGCGAAGGACCGCAGGAGAAGCCGGAATTTTCCGATGACGACCGCAATTTCCTTCAACAGGCGTTCGATCTGCTGCCGGAGGAACCCTGGACCGCGACGATCTGGAAGGATTGGACGGGCAAGATAAGGGAAGCGACCGAGCGCAAGGGCAAGGCCTTGTTCATGCCGCTCAGGCTTGCCCTTACCGGGCTGCCTTCGGGGCCTGAGCTTGCAGATCTATTGCCGCTGATGGGTCGGGAAGGAACGTTGGCCCGACGACCCTGATTTTGCGCTGGTCCGGCGGCAAGGCTGATACCGGCGACGTCACCGGTTTGGCGGAAAGCCTCTTGATCGCCTCGCGGTCGAGCCCGCCTTGCAGATTGGCCAAGGTTTCCGGATCGGAACCGGGGTCCGGCTTGGAAACCGGGACCGGGATGATCGGTGCAGAATTCGTTTCGGGCTGGGATCGTTCCGGATTCGGCGGGTTGCCGGCGATGACCTGGAAATTCTGCGCGGCGTTGCAGCCGCAGGCCGGGGGCCGCGACATGTCTGGCTGCTTGTAGAGATAGGCGGTCGGCAATTCGCTGTAGGGCCTGCCGGTGACTGACGATGTCATCGAGGCCGAATCGTCGTCCATGCCGCGCGAATAGAAAACCTGCATCTCGGTGCCGGGGCAGCTCGATTCGCAATTCTTCTGGTCACGTTCGAAATCGCCTGCCGAGGCCGAGTTCGACATCGGGAAGAAGTAGCCGTCGCAGGTGCGCACACAGGAGGTGTGGAATTCGCCGCCGACGCTCGGAAAGTCCGGTACGCCGGGCCGGTTGAGCATCCGACGGACGCTGCGCTCCTCGCCGGGATCGTCAAGCTGGTCCAGCGTACCCGATGTATCGAGCTGCTGGCTGTTGTCGCCGAAAAGCTGATCGAACAGATTTGTGCTGCCGCCTTCGCGGTTGGCTTCCTGCAGCGGCGCGCGCCTTGGCGCAACTGTGTCGTCGCGGCAGCCATTGGCATCAAGCGCCGCCAGGATGCGTCCACGGTCACGGCGCGAGCCGCCGTCGGCCAGCCGCTCGCGCTTGCTCTGCAGCGCATCGAGATTGGCATTCATACGGTCGATGGTGGCGTTGAGCCCGGCACATTGATCGAGGTTGCGGCCAAACAGCGAAAAGCCGCACCCAGCCCGGCTCGCTTGGCTGCGAGCCTTCGAAATCTGCTCGCGTTGCCGGGCAATTGCGGACTCGTATTTCCGGATCAGCGCCGGACCGCCGCCAGCGCGAGAGGCTGCGGCAAGGTCGTTTTCCAACTGGCGGCAGATTCGCGAGGCGGCCTGTGGCTCGGCTACCCCCCATGTTGCGGACAATAGAAGGCCAAGCAGCACGGCAGCATGCGCCTGCTTCCACCCTCCGCTTGGCATCCACCCAAACTCCGCCTGCCCAAATCCCGCCCGCTGGCCCGCAAGGCTACCGTGTTCGCGGTTAACTGCAGTTTACCGCGAAATCCGCGTTCAGCCGAGATTGACGACCGCCTGCGCCTTGTGGGCGGCTTCGACCACGGCCAGTGCCGTCATGTTGACTACGCCGCGTGACGTGACCGAAGGCGTCAATATGTGCGCCGGCATGTCGGTGCCGAGCAGGATCGGCCCGACATGCAGTGCATCCATCATGGTCCTGAGCGCGGTCAGCGTGATGTTGGCCGAATCGAGGTTGGGGAACACCAGCAGATTGGCTTCGCCCTTCAGCCTGGAGTGGGGATAGACGCGCTGACGCAGATGCTCCGACAACGCAGTATCGGCGTGCATCTCGCCGTCGCACTCCAACTCGGGCGCGATACGCGCCAGGATGGCCGCCGCTTGCCGCATCTTGATCGCGCTCGGCGAATCGCGCGAGCCGAAATCGGAATGCGACAGGAGTGCTGCCTTCGGCTCGATGCCGAAACGCTGGATTTCTTCTGCTGCCAGCACTGTCATCTCGGCGATCTCCTCGGCCGTCGGGTCGACGGAGACGTGCGTGTCAGTGAGAAAGATGATGCCGCGCTGCGAGATCAGCATCGAGAGCGTGGAGAGGTCGCGATCCCGGACGCCGGTGCGCGGGCCTATGATCAGTGTGACGTTGCGCAGATGTCGCTCGAAGCGTCCTTCGAGGCCGCAGACCATGGCGTCGGCATCGCCGCGCTTCAGCGCAAGTGCTGCGATCACCGTGTTGTCGGTGCGCACCATGGTGCGCGCGGCCTCCGTCGTCACGCCGCGGCGGCCGGCGAGTTCGATCAGCAGGTCGACATAGTTGCGATAGCGCGGATCGTCCTCTGGATTGATCAGACCGAAATCGACGCCGGGCTTGATGCGCAGCCCATAACGCTTCAGGCGCACCTCGATCACATGCGGGCGGCCGATCAAAATCGGTTCGGCGATACCTTCCTCAAGCACCACTTGGGCAGCGCGCAGCACGCGCTCGTCCTCGCCGTCGGCGTAGATGACGCGCTTGGCGGTCGATGCCTTGGCCGACGAGAACACCGGCTTCATCACCAGGCCGGAGCGGAAGACGAAGCGGTTGAGCTTGTCGATGTAAGCGGCGAAGTCGGTGATCGGCCTGGTCGCGACACCGGTATCACAGGCAGCCTTGGCGACCGCCGGGGCGATGCGCAGGATCAGGCGCGGATCGAAGGGCGAGGGGATCAGGAACTCGGGGCCGAAGATTGGCGTCTCGCCGGAATAGGCACGGGCGGCGACATCGGAAGGTTCTTCACGGGCGAGTGCTGCGATCGCCCGCACCGCTGCCATCTTCATCTCCTCGTTGATGGCGCTGGCGCCGCAGTCGAGTGCGCCGCGAAAGATGTAAGGAAAGCACAGTACATTGTTGACTTGATTGGGAAAATCGGAACGGCCGGTGCAGATCATCGCATCGGGGCGCGCGGCGCGCGCCACCTCCGGCATGATCTCGGGATTCGGGTTGGCCAGCGCCAGGATCAGCGGCTTCGGCGCCATATGCTGGAGCAGTTCCGGCTTCAGCACGCCTGCCGCCGACAGGCCGAGAAAGACGTCGGCGCCTGATATGACATCGGCCAGCGTGCGTGCGTCCGTGTCCTTCACATAAGGATCTTTCCAGCGGTCCATCTCGTCGGTGCGGCCCTTATAGGCGACGCCGAAACGGTCGGTGACCCAGATGTTTTCCACCCGCGCACCAAGCGAAACCAACAGGTTGAGGCAGGCAAGGGCGGCAGCGCCGGCGCCAGAGCTGACGATCTTGATGTCCGTTATGGTCTTGCCGGCGAATTCCAGTCCGTTGAGCACGGCGGCGGCGACGATGATGGCGGTGCCGTGCTGGTCGTCGTGGAAGACCGGAATGCCCATGCGGGCCTTCAACTGCTCCTCGACCTCGAAGCACTCCGGCGCCTTGATGTCTTCGAGGTTGATGCCGCCGAAGGTCGGCTCCAGCGCCGAGATCGTCTCGACCATGCGCTCTATCCCCGGCGCGTCGATCTCGATGTCGAAGACGTCGATGCCGGCGAACTTCTTGAACAGGACGGCCTTGCCTTCCATGACCGGCTTGGAGGCCAGCGGGCCAATATTGCCGAGGCCGAGCACGGCCGACCCGTTGGAGACGACGCCGACCAGATTGGCACGCGCGGTGTAGTCGGCGGCGCTCGCCGGATCGTCGCGGATTTCCAGGCAAGGGGCGGCGACGCCTGGCGAATAGGCGAGCGCGAGGTCACGCTGGTTACCGAGCGGCTTGGTCGCCTGGATCTCGAGCTTTCCCGGCCTTGGGTGCTTGTGGAAGTAGAGGGCGGCTTCGTCGAGGTCCGAACGTGCCGTCTTTTTGCTCTCGCCTTCCATGCGGCTGCTCCCTCGGAATCTGCGTGAAGACCCCTTTTAGCATGCAGCCGAGGTTTTTCGCGACGCTAAATGACGCGCCGGCAGCTTTACCCGGCGGTGCGTCTAAAACGGTTAACTATCAATGACTTATGCGATTCGATAGCAAATGAGTCCTGCTGGTTGGCAGGCGCTTCGATCAGAAGGCGCTGACGTAGAGACCGCCATCGACCGGTATGTTCTGCCCCGTCAGATAGCCGGCATGGACCGAGCACAGGAAGGCGCAGATCTGGCCGAATTCCTCCGGCGTGCCGAGCCGCTTGGCCGGAACATCGGCGCTGATGCGGGTCTTGCGTGCGGCAGCTGCGGCAGGATCTTCTGATGTGCCGGCCTCGTGCGGTCCGCGCAGCCGGTCGGTGTCGAGCTTGCCCGGCAAAAGACTGTTGATGGTCACGTTGCGATCCACCACCGTCCGCGCCACGCCGGCCAGGAACGATGTCAGGCCGGCGCGCGCGCCGGACGACAGGTCGAGGCCGGGAATGGGCACGTAGACCGATAGTGAAGTGATGTTGACGATACGGCCGAAGCCGCGCGCCGCCATGCCGTCGAGGACAGCCTGGACCAGCTCGATCGGCGTCACCATATTCTGGGTGACGCCTTCGAGGATCTTTTCGCGGTCGAGCGTGCGAAAATCGCGAAGCGGCGGTCCGCCATTGTTGTTGACGAGGATATCCGGTTCCGGGCAGGCCGCGAGCAGCGCCTTCTGCACCTCGGGCTTGGAGACGTCACCAACGACTTCCGTCACCGTGACGCCGTAACGCTGGCGCAACTCCGCGGCGGTTTTCGCCACCAGATCTGCATTGCGCCCGTTGACGACGATGTCGCAGCCGGCTTCCGCCAGCGCCATCGCGCAACCGCGTCCAAGTCCCTTGCTCGAAGCGCAGACGATGGCCTTTTTCCCGCTGATGCCGAGATCCATGATGATTTCTCCTTGTGAGCCGGCGGCAAGCTAGTCCCTCGGCTGGACCAATCGCAACCGTCATACGGTTGTTGCATGAATGGGGGCATAGGCTGTCGCGAAAGCAACGGTGAAAATCGCGATGTCCGGCCAAGAGCCCCGCACTTTCCGCAGCATGTTCATTTCCGACGTCCATTTGGGCTCGAAGGCGGCCAAGGCCGAATTCCTGATCGATTTCCTGCGCCATCACGATGCCGATATCATCTATCTGGTCGGGGATATCGTCGACGGCTGGCGGCTGCGGCGGAACTGGCACTGGCCGCAAAGCCACAATGATGTCGTGCAGAAATTGCTGCGCAAGGCGCGCAAAGGCGCCAGCATCACCTACATCGCCGGCAACCATGACGAATTCGCCCGCCAGTTCCAAGGTGTGCATTTCGGCGGCATCGTCGTCGCCGACCGCGCCATCCACGAGACCGCCGACGGCAAGCGCCTGCTCGTCATCCATGGCGACCAGTTCGACACCGTCGTCCACAATGCGCGCTGGCTGGCCTATCTCGGCGATCACGCCTATGACGCGGCCATGCTGGTCAACCGCGTGGTGACGCGGCTGCGCCAGCTGCTCGGACTGCCATACTGGTCGTTCTCCTCCTGGGCCAAGGTCAACGTCAAGAAGGCGGTGAACTTCATCGGCTCGTTCCAGACCATGCTTGCGGACGAGGCGCGCCGCTCGCATGTCGACGGCGTCATTTGTGGCCACATCCATCATGCCGTCATCGAGAATTTTGGCGATGTCCAATACATCAACACCGGCGACTGGGTGGAAAGTTGCACGGCCGTGGTCGAACATTTTGACGGCCGGATGCAAATCCTGACCTGGGCACAGGTGCTGCCCGAAGCGCCGGACGAGCCCTTTATCCCGCTGCTCATCGAAGAACGGGTAGGGCAGGCGGCATAGCGCCGGCGGTCGTCCCGGCTCTGGGATCAATCGATTAGTCCAACCGGTTCCGCTGGGTTTTTGCCCATGTTAAGGGATCGATACACGTTGCCGTCAGGTCGAGTGCAGCGTGATTGGATCGATTCATGTCCCTGCCGCCGCTTTCGCCCGAACAACTCGTCAAGCCTCGCCATTTCGAACTGCGCATGAGCATGATCTTCGCGACGCTGTTCGTGCCGCTCGGAACACATCTGCCATATTTTCCGCTGTGGCTGCAGGCCAAGGGTTTTCATGCCGAGCAGATCGCCGTCATCCTGGCGGCGCCCATGTTCCTGCGCGTGGTGACGACGCCGTTGCTGACTGCGCTCGCCGACCGTGCCAGGGACCGCGCCGATGTCTATGTAGCGCTGGTGGCTGCGTCGCTGCTCTTGTCGGCGGGTTATTTCCTGGTGCCGACCTATGCGACGGTGCTGGCGGTGTCGCTGGCGCTGACAATCGTGTGCAGGGCGAAATCATGAATCGTTAACCTGCAAGGACGGCTTGGCGGTAGGTCGGGTTCATGAGGGCTTTGAGGCGCTTACGCTTGAGCGAGGT
>NZ_JAMYSC010000006.1:0-179350 GCF_040321755.1 Mesorhizobium sp. M0276
AGCTTCCCAAGCTGAACGCGCGGGTTCGATTCCCGCTACCCGCTCCAGCTGCTGTCATCCCACCTCTCTCAGAATGAAATCATGCAGCATCTTGGCGGCTGGCGACAGCGCGCGGTTCCTCACAGTGATCAGACTGTAGGGCCTGACCTCAATGTCGAATTCCGTCTGGACGACATCGATGGCGCCGGCCAGCCCGTCGGGATTCTGGATGAACTTCGCCACCTGGATCGATACCGGCGCAATGGCATCGGACTGCGCAACCATGACCAGGGTCAAGAGCAGCGAGCTGGTGTTGAGGATGCGATCCGGCAAGGCGATGTTGCGGTTGAGGAAATTGCTCTCCATCGCTTGGCGCAAGGGCGAGCCGCCCGACTGGAAAACCCAATCATAGGCGGCGGTGTCTTCCAGCCGCACCGGCTCGCCCTTGGTGAGCGGATGGCCGCGGCGCACGATCAGGCAAGCCTTCTCGACGCCGATGACGCGCGACTCGAACAGCCGCGGGTTGAGATCATCGGGGATGCGCGCGATGATGAAATCATGGCGCGTGGCGATCAGCTCGCGCGCCAGCACGTTGGAGGTTTCGACCTGCATGGTGATCTCGATGCGCGGATAGATGCGGCGGATTTCGCGGATTGCCGGCACCGCCAGTTCGATCGCCGGCGCCGTAACGGCACCTAGGAACACCGCCCCTCCTTTGCCCGCCTTGAGCTCGGAAATCTCACGATCCACCTCGCGCATCTCCAGCAGGATCGACCGCGCGCGCCTGGCCAAAGCTTTGCCGTAGGGCGTCAAAGTTATGCCGCGCGGCAGTCTCTCGCACAACTTGACCTCCAGCACCGCCTCCATCTCGCCGATCATGCGCGAGGCCGCCGGCTGCGAAATGTTCATCACCTGGGCCGCCGCGCTGACCCGGCCATGGTCGTCGAGCGCGACGATCATTCGCATGTGACGTAGACTGAGACCGCTGCGCAGAAGGGTTTCGCCATCGCCCGGTTTTTCTTTGTAACGGTTTGAACCTGAACCAGAATTCCGCAGCGCAGGCATTGCGTTTCCCCTACTTGCCCTTACCGTCGCCGGAGAACGCGCCGGTCGATCTCGCCTCTTAGTGCATACCAAATGTGATATAGCAACCATCAAAGATCGCATTTGACAGTTATGGCAAAGGATCACACCCTTCGCGCGTTCCGAGACGTGACGGTCGATGACGAGAAAAATCGTATCGATTGAAATCAGCGCCTCGGGGCCATGGGAGGATACCGGAGATCCATATGACGGCAGCAGTGCTTTGGCACTTCTGCACGATTGCGCGGCCCGCGACCCCCGGGGTGCCGCGTCCATCAACCAGGGAGAGTTATAGTGAAAATCATCAAGACACTGGCCGCCGTCGCGGCCCTTGGCATCGCTGCCATGACCTACTCGGCGCATGCAGCCGATAAAGGTCTTGTCGGCGTGCTGATGCCGACCAAGACCTCGCAGCGCTGGATCAATGACGGCGACGCCGTCAAGTCCCAGCTCGAGGCTCTCGGCTACACTGTCGACCTGCAGTACGCACAGGACGATATCCCCAACCAGCTCAGCCAGTTGGAAAACGAGATCACCAAGGGGCCGAAGGCGCTGATCATCGCCTCGATCGACGGCACCACCCTGTCGGATGCGCTGCAGAAGGCCGCTGATGCGGGCGTCGTCGTCGTTGCTTACGACCGCCTGATCAAGAAGACCGGCAATGTCGACTACTACACCACCTTCGACAATTTCGGCGTCGGCGTCATCCAGGCGAATTCGCTGGTCAAGGGCCTCAAGGAGCGTTTCCCGAACACCAAGCCGTGGAACGTCGAACTGTTCGGCGGCTCGCCGGACGATAACAATGCCTTCTTCTTCTACAACGGTGCGATATCCGTCCTGCAGCCGCTGATCGACGACGGTTCGATCAAGATCAAGTCCGGCCAGACCGGCATGGACAAGGTCGGCACGCTGCGCTGGCTCGCCGCCACTGCCCAGGCGCGCATGGACAATCTGCTGTCGGCCAACTATTCGGATGGCAGCCGCGTCGATGGCGTTCTGTCGCCCTATGACGGCCTGTCGCGCGGCATCACCGCCTCGTTGCGCGCCGTCGGCTACGGCACGGACGCACAGCCCTGGCCTGTTGTGACCGGCCAGGATGCCGAGACCGCCTCGGTCAAGCTGATCATCTCGGGCGAGCAGTACTCGACCGTGTTCAAGGACACCCGTGAACTGGCCAAGGCGACCGTCCAGCTCGTCGACAAGGTGCTCTCGGGCGGCAAGCCGGACGGGCTTGATGAAAAGACCTACAACAACGACGTCAAGGTCGTCCCCTCGATCCTCTTGACGCCACATGACGTCGACAAGTCGAACTACCAGGCACTGGTCGTCGACTCCGGCTACATCAAGGCCGACGAACTGAAGTAACCCCGGTTACAAAGTCAGGGGTCCTGCGCAACGTAGGGCCCCTTTTCGTTAACCAGCGAGCCCGGTATTGTTCACCGACCTCGCCGGCAGTGTTTGCCGACCTCTCAAGGAGCGGTAGTCCCCATGGTCTCGACGATTTTGGAGATGCGCGACATCACCAAGACGTTCCCCGGCGTGAAGGCGTTGTCGAATGTCAACCTCAGCGTCGAGGAAGGCGAAATCCACGCCGTGGTCGGCGAGAACGGCGCCGGCAAGTCGACGCTGATGAAGGTGCTGTCGGGCGTCTATCCCACAGGCACCTATGACGGCCAGATCATCTTCAACGCCCAGGAATGCCACTTCAAAGGCATCCACGACAGTGAACACAAGGGCATCGTCATCATCCACCAGGAGCTTGCCCTGGTGCCGATGCTGTCGATCGCCGAAAACATTTTCCTCGGCAACGAGCACGCCAGATACGGCGTCATCGACTGGAATGCCAACGAGGCGCGCACCAGCGCCCTGTTGAAGAAAGTGGGCCTCAAGGAGGACCCCAAGACGCTGATCACCAATATCGGTGTCGGCAAGCAGCAGCTGGTCGAGATCGCCAAGGCGCTGAGCAAGGAAGTCAAGCTGCTGATCCTCGACGAGCCGACGGCATCGCTCAGCGAAAAGGATAGCCAGGCGCTGCTTGACCTTCTGCTCGAATTCAAACGGCAAGGCATGACCTCGATCCTGATCTCGCACAAGCTCAACGAGGTGAACCGGGTGGCCGACAAGGTCACCGTCATCCGCGACGGGCGTACCATCGAGACGCTGGCCAAGAAGGACATCTCGGAAGACCGCATCATCACCTCGATGGTCGGCCGCTCGCTCGACGACCGCTATCCGCCGCGCGAGCCTGACATCGGCGAGGTCGTGTTCGAAGTGAAAAACTGGTCGGTCTATCATCCGCTCCACGCCGACCGGCAGGTGATCAAGGGCATCGACATCAATGTGCGCAAGGGCGAAGTGGTAGGCATTGCCGGATTGATGGGCGCCGGCCGCACTGAATTCGCGATGAGCTTGTTCGGCCGCTCCTATGGCCGCCATATCACCGGCGAAGTGCTGCTCAAGGGCAAGCCGATCGATGTTTCCTCGGTGAGCAGGGCAGTCGAACACGGCATTGCCTACGTCACCGAGGACCGCAAGACCTACGGTCTCAACCTCATCGACCATATCAAGCACAACATCACTCTGGCCAATCTCGGCGGCGTGTCGCGCCATGGCGTGATCGATGACCTGGGCGAGCTCTCCGTCGCCAACGACTATCGCGGGAAGACCAATATCCGCGCTTCCAGCGTCTATCAGATGACCGGCAATCTGTCCGGCGGCAACCAGCAGAAGGTGGTCCTGTCGAAATGGCTGTTCGCCGACCCGGACGTGCTGATTCTCGACGAGCCGACGCGCGGCATCGATGTCGGCGCCAAATATGAAATCTACACGATCATCGCCCGCCTCGCCGCCGAAGGTAAGGCGATCGTGGTCATCTCGTCGGAAATGCCAGAACTGCTCGGCATCACCGACCGCATCTACGTCATGAACGAAGGCCGCATCGTCGGCGAAATGCCCGCGGTTGACGCCAGCCAAGAAAAAATAATGCGCGCCATCGTTCGGGGAGAAGGAAAAGCAGCATGAGTACAGAAAGCGCCCCCGCCCCGCAGAGCAGCGTTGCCGAAGACGTGCAGCAGCGCCCCCGTATCGCCGTCTCGGCGCTGACGTCGAACCTGCGCGAATATGGCCTGATACTGGCGCTGATCGCCATCATGGTGTTCTTCCAGTTCACCACCTCCGGAACGCTGTTCAAGCCTGTGAACCTCAGCAATCTGGTGCAGCAGAACTCGTTCATCATCGTGATGGCGCTGGGCATGCTGCTGGTGATCGTCTCCGGCCACATCGATCTCAGCGTCGGCTCCGTCGCCGGCTTCATCGGCGCACTGGCGGCGATGATGATGGTCATCTGGCCGCTCGGCCCATTGAGCAATCCGCTGGTGGTGTCGATCATCTGCCTCATCGTGGGTGGCGCGATCGGCGCGGCGCAAGGCTACTGGATCGCCTATCACCGAATACCGAGCTTTATCGTCACGCTGGCCGGCATGCTGATCTTCCGCGGCATCTGCCAGGCGCTGCTGGGCGGCGGATCCTCGGTGGGACCGCTTCCCGACGGCTTCAAGGCCCTCAGCTCCGGCTTTATCCCGGATGTCATCGGGCCACTGACGCTTATCCCGCCGACGGTGAACGCGGCCGGCAAGACCATCATAGGCAGCGGACTGACGCTGCACATGACGACGATCGTGCTGGGCCTGATCGCTGTGCTGGCCTACGCCTATTTCGGGCTGAGCACACGACGCAAACGCGAACGCCATGGCTATGAGGCCGAGCCCTTTCCCCTGTTCGTCATCAAGACGCTGGTTGGCAGCGCGCTGGCACTGTTCCTGGTCTACCAGTTCGCCAGCTACAGGGGCCTGCCGGTGGTGCTGCTCGTCATGGGCGTGCTGATCTCGCTGTTCGTCTTCGTCACCAAGCGCATGACCATCGGCCGCCGCATCTATGCAATGGGCGGCAACGCCAAGGCGGCGCAGCTGTCGGGTATCAAGACAGAGCGGCTCACGCTTATGGTGTTCGTCAATATGGGCGTGCTGTCTGCGCTTGGCGGCCTGATCATAGCGGCGCGGCTGGGACAAGCTGTGCCGGCGGCCGGCCTCGGCAGCGAGCTCGACGTGATTGCGGCCGTGTTCATCGGCGGCGCCTCGGCGATGGGCGGTGTCGGTCAGGTCATCGGCGCGGTTGTCGGCGGTTTCATCATGGGCGTGATGAACAACGGCATGTCGATCATGGGCGTCAATGTCGACTGGCAGCAGGTGGTCAAAGGCCTGGTGCTGCTCGGCGCCGTGATCTTCGACGTCTACAACAAGAACAAGGCTTGAACAGGTTTTAGGCGAGGCAAGCAGGAGGCATACGATCGCGGCGCTGCCGGTAAACCTGCCGGCGGAAAGAAGTCCCTCAAGGACCAGGCCCGCGAGCGCAATCCGGACGAAGAGTTCAACCCGTGGCGCGGCGAGGTCCGCGCCGCGCAGGTTAAGGTTTGCCAAATGGCAGCCGGGCCAAGACAAATGAGAGAGGATCCATCATGCTGATCTCCCAGATTCTCGATGACGCCGAGACCATCCGTGTCGTTGCCCGCAACGGCGGCAAGACCCGGATCATCAATGGCGCCCGCAGCGTGTACTCGCTGGCGATGGAGGCCGCCCGCACCGGCGTCGGCCTCGTCGCGCTGATCGAGCGCAAGGGGCTTGGCGAGACGGTCGACCTCGAGGCCGCCTATAAGAAGGGCCGGCTGCTGTCGCCGATCAACCATCCAGACCCGGCGCATCTGCACCTGACCGGCACCGGGCTTACGCATCTGGGTTCGGCCGCGACGCGCGATTCCATGCACAAGAAGCTCAGCGCCGACGGCGAGGAGCAGCTGACCGATTCCATGAAGATGTTCCGCATGGGGCTGGACGGCGGCAAGCCCGCGAAAGGCCAGATCGGCGTGCAGCCGGAATGGTTCTACAAGGGCAACGGCACGATGGCGGTGGCGCCAGGCGCGGCGCTCCTGTCACCGGCCTTCGCCAACGACGCCGGCGAAGAGCCTGAGGTGGCCGGCATCTACGTCATCGGCGATGACGGCGCGCCCTTCCGCGTTGGCTTCACGCTGTCGAACGAGTTTTCCGACCACGTCACCGAGCGCGTGAACTATCTCTTTCTCGCCCATTCCAAGCTGCGCAACGCTTCGTTCGGCCCTGAGATCCTGATCGGCGACCTGCCGTCTGACATCCGCGGCACCTCGCGCATCGTGCGCGACACCGAGGTGCTGTGGGAAAAGCCGTTCCTGTCCGGCGAAGCGAACATGTCCCACACCATCGCCAATCTCGAACATCACCACTTCAAATATGCCGCCTTCCGCCAACCAGGCGACGTGCATGTGCACATGTTCGGCACGGCGACACTGTCCTTCGCCGACGGCATCAAGACCGAGCCAGGCGACGTGTTCGAGATCGAGGCCAGTGATTTCGGCCTGCCGCTGCGCAATCCGCTCGAGATCGAACAGCCGGTGAAGGTGGCGGTAAAGGCGCTTTGAAAGGGTGATCTCCCCCTCGTGGGGAGATGTCGCCAAAGGCGACAGAGGGGGGTGCCTCGCGTAAAGCGCCAACCTCCATCTGTCGCAAGAAGGTTGCATCCGGTCGAGCCGACCCCCTCTGGCCTGCCGGCCATCTCCCCCTCAAGTGGGGAGATTGCTGCTTCAATAGATATCGAAGTCGAAATACTTGGCCTGGATCTTCTTGTAGGTGCCATCGGCGACAATCGCGTCGATGGCAGCATTGAGCTTGTCGCGCAGTGCCGTGTCTTCCAGGCGGACGGCAATGCCGGCTTGTGTCTCCGTGCCCTTGACGTCGCCGACCAGCTTGCAGCAGCCCTCGCTTGCCTTCTTCAGCCAGTCCATCAGCACGAACTTGTCCGAGATCACGGCGTCAAGCCGGCCGTTGGTCAGGTCGGTGATCGCTTCTTCCTGGGTCGGGTAGAGTTTGGCCTCGGCGCCCGCTTTGCCATAGGTATTCTGGGCATAGTCGGCCTGCGTGGTCGAGGCCTGGGCGCCGACTGTCTTGCCTGCAAGGGCCGCCGGTTCGGTCGAGGTGAGGTCGCTGTCCTTCGGCGCCACCAGGGCGAGCGGTGTCGTGTAGTATTTGTTGGTGAAGGAGACCTGCTTCTTGCGCTCCTCGGTGATGCTCATCGAGGCGATAATGGCGTCGAACTTCTTCGCTTGCAGGGCTGGAATGATGCCATCCCAGTCCTGGGTGACGATTTCGCACTCGACCTTCATCTGCGCACACAGCGCGTTGGCGATGTCGATATCGAAGCCTTCGACTTTGCCATCCGAGGTGATGGTGTTGAATGGCGGATAGGCGCCCTCGGTGCCGATCTTGATTTTCTCAGCTGCCTGCACCGACAGAGAGCCAGCCGCCATCACCAGCATGGCAGCGCCTGCTGCCGATATGATCCATTTCGAAATCTGCATTTTCTTGGTTCCCCTTGAACGCCGCCAGCTTGACGACCAGAAAGGCAGCCAAGCATGGCGAGGCAGCCCAGGCAAGTATTTTGCCTGCGGGTAATCGGCTCAGCGCGCGGGGCGGAAATGCTTGGACAGCTTCAAACCCTGCGCCTGGTAGTTGGAGCCGAGATCGGTGCCATAGAGCGCCTGCGGCCGCTTCAGCATGTGCTCGTAGACCAGCCGGCCGACGATCTGGCCATGGTCGAGGATGAACGGCACTTCGTGGCTGCGCACTTCCAGCACCGCCCGGCTGCCGGTGCCACCGGACGCCGAATGGCCGAAGCCCGGATCGAAGAAGCCGGCGTAGTGGACGCGGAATTCGCCGACCAGCGGATCGAAGGGCGTCATCTCGGCGGCGTAGAGCGGTGGCACATGCACCGCTTCCTGGCTCACAAGAATGTAGAATTCATCGGGGTCGAGCACCAGTTCGCCAGCGCCGCTCTTGTGGATCGGCTCCCAGAAGTCGACGACTTCCTGCGCAGCGCGCTTGTCGACATCGACGAGACCGGTGTGATGCTTGCCGCGGTAGCCGACCAGACCGCTTTGATCACCGTTGAGGTCGATCGACAGCGCGATGCCGCCGCCGGAGATGTTGGGCGGCTCGGTGGCAACCAAGATCTGCGCGCGATGCAACTGGTGCAGTTCGGCTTCCGACAGCAGCGCATTGCCGGTGCGGAAGCGTATCTGCGACAGGCGCGAACCGGTGCGCGCGACGATCGGGAAGGTGCGCGGGCTGACCTCCAGATAGAGCGGCCCGTGATAGCCTGCGGCGATCTTGTCGAACTCGTGGCCGCGATCGGTCATGACGCGGGTGAAGATGTCGAGCCGCCCGGTCGAACTCTTGGGATTGGCCGAAGCCGAAATGTTCGCCGGCAATGCCAGGCTTTCAAGCAAGGGCACGATATAGACGCAGCCTGTCTCCAGCACCGCGCCCTCGGCCAGGTCGATCTCGTGCAGCTGCAGCCGGTCGAGCTTTTCCGAAACCTTGTGGTTGGGACCCGGCAGGAAGGAGGCACGCACCCGCCAGGCCTTGTCGCCGAGCCGGAGATCAAGACTGGCCGGCTGGATCTGGTCGGCATCGAGCGCACGCGCCGACTTCAGCGCGCCGGACTGGAAGAGCGCCGAAATGTCCTGATCGGGAAGAATGCCTGTTTGCCGCAAAGCTGACTCCGCTGCAACGCCGCTGGTACAAACCTCTTAATCAAGCCGGCAATTGACGCAAGCGTGGCGCGGGTCTAAAGGGTCGTTATCCCGTGGTGATTTGGCCGGTCGGCTTGCAGCCACGTTAAACAAGTCGCTAAAGGACCGTCGGGCCGCAAGGCCGTATGGACCGGTTGCGACTTTCGCGGCCGGTTTTTTTGTGTCTGGAAGAAGAGCGATGAGCACCAACAAGCGCAACTGGAAGCCTCAAACGGCACTCGTTCACAGCGGAACGCTGCGTTCCGGTTTCGGCGAAACGTCGGAAGCGATTTACCTCACCCAGGGCTACGTCTACGAAACGGCGCAGGCCGCCGAAGCCCGTTTCAAGGGTGAGGAGCCGGGCTTCATCTATTCGCGCTACGCCAATCCGACCGTCGACATGTTCGAAAGGCGCATGTGCGCGCTCGAGGGTGCCGAGGACGCCCGCGCCACCGCCTCCGGTATGGCTGCGGTAACGGCAGCGCTTCTGTGCAGCGCCAAGGCCGGCGACCATATCGTGGCGGCCCGTGCACTGTTCGGCTCCTGCCGGTGGGTGGTCGAGACGCTGGCGCCAAGATACGGCATCGAGGCGACGCTGGTCGACGGCACCGACGTCGCCAATTGGGAAAAGGCGGTCAAGCCGAACACCAAGCTGTTCTTTCTGGAGAGCCCGACCAACCCGACGCTGGAAGTGGTCGATATCGCCGCGGTTGCCTCGCTCGCCAATTCCATCGGCGCCAGGCTGGTCGTCGACAACGTCTTTGCCACACCCTTGCAACAGAAGCCCTTGCAACTCGGCGCCCACATCGTCGTCTATTCGGCGACCAAGCACATTGACGGCCAGGGGCGCTGTCTCGGCGGCGTCATCCTGTCGGACAAGAAGTGGATCGACGAGAACCTGCATGATTATTTCCGCCACACCGGGCCCAGCCTGTCGCCCTTCAACGCCTGGACGCTGCTGAAGGGGCTGGAGACGCTGCCGCTGCGCGTGCGCCAGCAGACGGAAAGCGCCGGCAAGATCGCGGATTTCCTGGCCGAGCGGCCGGAAATCGCCCGCGTCATCTATCCCGGCCGCGCCGACCACCCGCAGGCTGATGTCGTAAAGAAGCAGATGTCGGGCGGCTCGACGCTGATCTGCCTGGATGTCAAAGGCGGCAAGCAGGCGGCCTTCGCCTTGCAGAACGCGCTCGACATCGTGCTGATCTCCAACAATCTCGGCGATGCCAAGAGCCTGATCACCCATCCGGCGACGACAACTCACAAGAACCTGAGCGATGAGGCGCGCGCCGAACTCGGCATCGGACCGGGCACGCTCAGACTGTCGGTTGGCCTGGAAGACACCGAAGATCTGCTTGAGGATATCGCGCAGGCGCTGAAGGCCAAATAGCAAGCCTTTACCTTTCAGGCGCCGGATGGCGTCTCTTCCAGCTTGGCCGCCTTGGTGCCGATGGTCATCGCGTTGCCGCGCCACTCGACGGCACCGCCGAGCCAGCCGCGCGCCCACATCGCCGGCAGGATCAGGTCGCGCGTTACCATAGCTGCGACCAGGCGTGGCGACAGGTACCAGCCCTTCGACCGGGCGAGGACGCACTCGGGAAGATAGAAGGCGGCCAGCACGGCAATGGCGGTTGCCCAGGGGCTGATGCCGGCGCTTGCCGCCGCAATCAGCGCCAGCACCAGCGGCACCACCGCGCCAGTCAGGATTTCAGGCGCGAAGAACAGCGGAAAGGTGACGCGGCGCAGGCGCGCCCAACGGGCCTGGCGCGACCAGATCTCGCCAAATGTGCGCCGGCCGAGCGGCTGCTCGAAAGGCGCGGCGACGAGATTGACGCGCAGGCCGAGGCCATTGACCAGCTTGGTCGCGGCGGCGTCCTCGGCGATCTCGGCGGCCAGCGCGCGAATGCCGCCATTGGCATCGAGGATCGGCTTGTTCCAGAGCATGCTCTTGCCTTGGGCAAAGCCAAGGCCAAGCGCCTCGCCCGCATATTGCCAGCGCGCCTGCAGCGTGTTGAGGAAAGCGCATTCGACTTCAGCCCAGAAGCCGGCCGGTCGCGAGCCGATTGGCGTCGAGCAGACAAGGCCGGTATTGGGTCGCCATGCAGCCATCAGGTGCTGGACGTAGTCTCTCGGCATCAGCACGTTGGAATCGGCCAGGACAACCCAGTCGTGCCGCGCCGCTTCCCAGCCCTTGACGCAATTGTTGAGCTTCGGATTGGCGCTGATACGGTCGTCGCCGACCAGCAGCCGGGCCGGCACCTTGGGAAACCGGGCAATCGCCCTGTTTATCAGCCTGACCACTGGATCGTCGGCATGGGCAACACAGAAGATCAGCTCGTAACGCGGCCAGTTGAGCGAGAAGGCGCGCTCCAGCGTCTCGAGCGTGAACGGCTCAACGCCACGCGACGGCACGACGATCGACACCGGCCGCGGCTTGCCGGCCGGCGGCGCCATAGCGCGGCGCCGTTTCAGACGCGAAGCCGCAAGCACGATGCTGGCGAGATTTGAGAGGATGAGAGCAATTGAAAGCGTGGCGACTACGAGAGTGAGTTCCATCGAGATCCGGTAACTCCAGGAAAGCCGCCCACCAGAACAATCTAGGGGCATGACGACAGATCTCAACAGTTCGACGGAGCGCCCGAGTCGCGCAGCATTGATCGGCACACACCATCATTGACCATCGTCACGTGTCACTTAAATGACATTCTTTGCCGGCACCTGCCCTGCAGACCGCGACGATAGGACGCGCACCGTTGACCGGCCATCACGGAGCGCCGAAAGTTACCGGATTGTATTGGAGCCGCTTATGTACAGCGCCGTCACGCGCAACATCGAAGTGCAGGTCAGGCCGTTCTATATGGAGGATCGCTCGGATCCGTCCGAGAACCGCTATGTCTGGGGCTATCAGATAACCATCGACAATCAGTCGGACGATTCCGTCCAGCTGTTGTCGCGCTATTGGCACATCACCGATGGCACTGGCCGGGTCGAAGAGGTACGCGGCGCTGGCGTCGTCGGCGACCAGCCCGAACTCAATCCCGGCGACAGCTACCAATACACGTCCGGTTGCCCGCTCTCGACACCGTCCGGCATCATGGTCGGGCACTACACGATGCGCAACAAGCGGGGCGAGACGTTCGACATCGCCATCCCCGCATTTTCACTCGACCTGCCGGGGACGCGGCGGACGGTGAATTAATTTGCCTCACCGGCCGCGAGGCGGCCGGCAAGGCGTGTTCTACTGGGCCGCCGCAAACTCCGCCGGGTCGAAGTCATATTGCTTCGAGCAGAACTCGCAGGCGACGTGGATGCCGCCGTCCTCGGTGCTGTCCTTGATCTCCTGGGCGGAAAAGCCTTCGAGGATGCCGCGGATCTTGTCCCGGGAGCACGAGCACTGGTCGGCGACCGGAACGCTGCCGAAAACGCGCACGCCATGCTCGTGGAACAACCTGTAGAGCAGCCGCTCGGCACCGATCGTCGGATCGATCAGTTCGGTCGGCTCGGTGGTGCCGAGCAGCGCCAGCAACTCCTGCCAGGAATTGTCGGCCGGATCGTGGATCTCCTCGCGCGGATCGCCATCGCCGCCCGGCAGATCCGGCACGCGCATGCGGTCGGGCGACTGCGGCAGGAACTGCGCCAGGATGCCACCGGCGCGCCACTGCTCACGGGTGCCGCCCGGGCCGGGCGTCAAGAGCTTGGCCACCGACAGCCTGAGATCGGTCGGAATCTGCTCCGACTGACGGAAATAGGTACGCGCCGCATCTTCCAGCGTCTCGCCGTCGAGTTGGACGATACCCTGATAGCGCTGCGTGTGGGCGCCCTGATCGATGGTCAGCGCCAGCACGCCCGTGCCGAGCAGGGTCTGCTGGGACGTTTCGCCCGCCGCGACCAGCGCCTCCAGCCGGTCGGCATCAAAACGCGCATAGGCGCGCAGCGCCGAGGGCGTGGAAAAATCCGCGACCAGCATGTCGACAGGCCCGTCGGTGCGCGTCTGCAGGATGAACTTGCCCTCGAATTTGAGCGAGGTGCCGAGCAGCACCGTCAGCACGCACGCCTCCGCCAGCAGCCGGGCGACCGGCTCGGGATAATCGTGGCGACTGAGGATGGCATCGAGCATCGGCCCGAGTTGGACGGTGCGGCCGCGCACGTCGAGCGGGCCGACTTCGAAGGGCACGACATGATCGTCGCCGGCGTAGCCGAATTCGCCGAGTTTGGGGTGATGTTCAGTCACTCGATAGGTTTCCAACATAACAAAGCTCCAGGGCGCGGCCATGCCGCCCTCTCGGGAGCATGCGTCGAGACGCGCTTGATTTGCGTGATGCGGCGCAAATAGGCATCACGCGCCCGGAGATCAAGCTCCCAGAGATCAAGCGCCGAGGCACCAGGCGAGCACGGCCTTCTGGGCATGGAGCCGGTTCTCCGCCTCGTCGAAGACCACCGAGTGCGGCCCGTCGATGACCTCGTCGGTCACCTCCTCGCCGCGATGCGCCGGCAAGCAGTGCATGAACAGCGCGTCCGGCTTGGCCCTGGCCATCAGCTTGGCATTGACCTGGTAGGGCGAGAACACGTTGTGGCCGCGGGCGCGATGCTCCTGACCCATCGACACCCAGCAATCGGTGACGATGCAGTCGGCCTGGTCGACGGCTTCCTCGGGCGAGCGGGTGAAGTGCAGCTTGCCGCCATGCGCCTGCGACCAGTCGATATGCTTTTGTGCCGGTTCACTGCCCTCGGGGACGGCGACGTTGAGGTTGAAGCGGAAGCGCGCAGAGGCCTCGAGCAGCGAATGCAGCACATTGTTGCCGTCGCCGGTCCAGGCGATGGTCTTGCCGGCGACCGGACCGCGATGTTCCTCGAAGGTCATGATATCGGCCATCAGCTGGCAGGGATGGGTGTCGTCGGTCAGTCCGTTGATCACCGGAACGGTGGCGTTCTCGGTCAGCTCCAGCAGCCGCTCATGCGACGTGGTGCGGATCATGATCGCGTCGACATAGCGCGACAACACCTTGGCCGTGTCGGCGATGGTCTCGGAACGGCCGAGCTGCATCTCGGTGCCCGTCAGCATGATGGTCTCGCCGCCAAGCTGGCGCATGCCGACGTCGAAGGACACACGCGTGCGCGTCGACGGCTTGTCGAAGATCATCGCCAGCACCTTGCCTTCGAGCGGCTTGGTGCGCTCGCCAGCCTTGAGGCGGGCCTTTCGCACCACCGCATCGTCCAGCATCAGGCGCAGATCGCCTTCGGAGACAGCGGAAAGATCGGTGAAATGGCGAACTGACATCAGCAATGGTTCCGGGATTACTTCGCGGCGGCGGCGGCGACCGCCCCCGCCAGGCCCTTGGCGCCGGCGCGGATGCGGTTGAGCGCGTCGTGAATCTCGGCGTCGGTGACGGTTAGCGGCGGCAACAGGCGAATGACGTTGTCACCGGCCGGAACCGCCAGTAGGTGCTGGTCACGCAATGCCATGTTCACCTTGGTGTTGGGCATGGCGCATTTGAGGCCAAGCATCAACCCGGCACCCCTGATGTCCTCGATGACCTCGGGAAACTCGTCGGCGACCGACGCGAGCCCCTGCTTCATCAGCAGCGCCTTTCGCTGGACGTCCTCGAGGAAGCCCTCTTCCAGCACCACGTCGAGCACGGCGTTGCCTACCGCCATGGCCAGTGGATTGCCGCCGAACGTGGTGCCATGCACGCCTGCGGTCATGCCGACGGCCGCTTCGTCGGTTGCAAGGCAGGCGCCCATCGGGAAGCCACCGCCAATGCCCTTGGCGATCGCCATGATATCGGGGGTGACACCGGCCCATTCATGCGCGAACAGCTTGCCGGTACGGCCAATGCCGCACTGGACCTCGTCGAAGATCAAGAGCAGGCCGTGCTGCTCGCCCAATTGCCGCAGCCGCTTCAGCGATTGCGTCGGCACCTGCCTGATGCCGCCCTCGCCCTGCACCGGTTCGATCAGGATCGCCGCCGTCTCTGGCGTGATCGCCTTTTCGGCGGCGTCGATGTCATCGAAGCCGACCTGGTCGAAGCCTTCGACCTTGGGTCCGAAACCCTCGAGGTACTTGTATTGACCGCCCGCCGCGATGGTCGCCAGGGTGCGGCCGTGGAAGGCGCCTTCGAAGGTGATGACGCGAAAGCGCTCGGGATGTCCGTTGACGAAATGGTAGCGTCGCGCCGTCTTGATCGCGCATTCGAGCGCCTCGGCGCCGGAATTGGTGAAGAACACCTTGTCGGCGAAGGTGGCGTCGACCAGCCGCTCGCCCAGCCGGCTCTGCCCCGGAATCTCGTAGAGGTTGGAGACATGCCACAGCTTGGCTGCTTGTGCGGTGAGTGCGGCGACCAGATGCGGGTGGCTGTGGCCCAGCGAATTGACGGCGATGCCGCCCGCGAAATCGAGATATCGCTCGCCCTTGTCGGTAACCAGCCAAGTGCCTTCCCCATGGTCGAAGGCCAAGGGTGCTCGAGCAAAGGTCTCGTAAAGCGCCGAACCGCTCATTATATGCGTCTCCGGTACCGGAAAATCAAAAAAGCCGCCAAAGCGGCGGCTTGTGCGGCTTATCGTGTTTTTCGGCCATGAAGTCAACGAAAACGTCGCGTAGTGGCGCGCGGCAAGCCCTCCGACGAGACGCCAGCTCATAAGCGACCGGGCAAGTTGGGGAAAACCGAAAAAACCGATTCGTGTTGCACTTGGGACTCTTGTCACCGAGTCAGCGCATAAGGTAATTGTAGTTGAGAAATAACTAGATTTCGTGCGGCGGACCTAATCACCAGATATATGTGGTGTCTGCCCCGGTAAATGTTGCCGGGTCGGGAGTGGATTCCGATTGCCGCACGCTTAGCAGGAGCGCGGTCTCATGAACTGGACTGACGAGCGGGTAGAACTTCTCAGGAAATTGTGGTCGGAGGGTCTGAGCGCAAGCCAGATTGCCGCGCAGCTTGGAGGGGTCAGCCGCAACGCGGTCATCGGCAAGGTGCACCGGCTGAAGCTGTCGGGCCGCGGCCGTTCGACCGCCACCCCGGCACGCCAAAAGAAGGCGACGCAAGGGGCGACCGTTCAGAAATCGGTGTCGCGCGCAGCAACTGCCGTGCGTCACGTCACGACGTCGATCGGCGCGACGGCCCTGCAGACGCAGTTCGACGCCGAACCAGTGGCGCGCCACTACATCCGCCCGGTCGAGAATGTCGTGTTGCCGATCTCGCGGCATCTACAACTCGTCGAGCTGACCGAGCGGACCTGCAAATGGCCGAACGGTGATCCGCTTTCGGAGGACTTCCATTTCTGCGGCAACGAGGCCGCCGAAACCGGTCCCTACTGCAAGTATCACGCCCGCGTGGCGTTCCAGCCGGCATCGGAGCGGCGGCGGAGCCGCTGAGCGAATAGCGAATAGCGAATAGCGAATAGCGAATAGCGAATAGCGAATAGCGAATAGCGAATAGCGAATAGCGAATAGCGAATAGAAACGGCTGGCTTCTGTGACAGGAAGCAAGCCGTTTTTTCCTACTCCCTATTCGCTACTCGCTATAATTCGCTCTCTATTCGCTCTCTTTCACAGCCACCCATTCTTGCGAAATCGCCAGTAGAGGAACGTGCAGATCAGCGCGATCGTGGCCAGCACCATCGGGTAGCCGTATTCCATCTTCAGTTCCGGCATATCGCTGAAATTCATGCCGTAGATGCCGGCGAATGCCGTCGGCACCGCCAGGATGGCTGCCCAGGAGGCGAGCTTCTTGGAGATCGCCGTTTCCTGGCTCTGGCCGACCAGCAGGCTGGCTTCGAAGGCGAACGCCAGCACCTCGCGCAGGCTGTCGATCTTCTCCTGAACAGTGCGAATGTGATCGGTGACGTCGCGAAACAGCGGGTGCATGGCTGTATGAATTTGCGGCAGCTCGGCACTGGTCAGCCGACGGCAGACTTCGACCAGCGGCAGCGCTGCATTGCGAAGGCGCAAAAGGTCGCGGCGCAGCATATAGAGCCGCTCGATGTCGGGACCGGTCATCGGCTTCAGCAGAACCCTGTCCTCGATCACTTCGACCTCGTCCTCGATCTGCTCGAGCACCGGCATGTAATTGTCGACGATGAAATCGAGAATGGCGTAGAGGACGAAATCCTCCCCCTTGGCCAGCGAATGCGGGCAGCTTTCCCAGTGCTGACGAACGGCGGCATAGGACGTCGAGGGGCCGTGCCTGACGCTGACAATATAGCCGCTGCCGACGAACAAATGGGTCTCGCCGAAGGTGACCCGACCGTCGATCAGCTGCGCGGTGCGGGCGACGATGAACAAGGCATCGCCATATTGCTCGATCTTCGGCCGCTGGTGCGGGTGCTCGGCATCCTCGATCGCCAGCTCATGCAGGTGAAATTGCGCCTGGACGCGCAGCAGCAGGTTGCGGTCGGGCTCGAGCAGGCCAATCCAGACGACATGACCGGATTTCTTTGCCCATTCGCCGGCTTCCTCGATAGGAATGTCGGCAATGCGGCGTCCGGCCGTGTAGACGCCGCAAGCGATAATGCCGGAAGCCGACGCAGCCTCCGGGATCAGGTTCCGAACGTTTTCCATCACGACCTCCCGAAGCAAATCCGCGGACGAGGATAGAGGCAAAGCCCGGAAAGCTTAGCTTAATTCGTGCGCCGGTTCGAGAGGCGGCCGTTCACTTCCCCGGCAGCGTCTCGGAAAGGCCTATCTTGTCGGTCTTGTCGCCCTTGGGCCGCTCAGCCGGCAACTGCTCGCCTGTGACGGTATAGTAGATGGTCTCGGCGATGTTGGTGGCGTGATCACCGATACGCTCGATGTTCTTGGCGCAGAACAGCAGATGCGTGCAGGGCGTGATGTTGCGCGGGTCTTCCATCATGTAGGTGAGCAACTCACGAAACAGCGACGTGTACATAGCGTCGATCTGGTCGTCGCGGTCGCGAACGAAGCCAATTTTCTCCACGGACCGCGATGCGTAGACATCGAGCACTTCCTTGAGCTGGGCCAGCGCAAGGTTGGCCAGGGCCTCAAGGCCGCGGAACAGGCTGGTCGGCTGGCGTCCGTCGGTGACGGCGACCACCCGCTTGGCGACGTTCTTGGCGAGGTCGCCAACCCGTTCGAGGTCGGCGGAGATGCGAATGGTCCCGACGATCTCGCGCAAATCCGTCGCCATCGGCTGACGCCTGGCAATGATGATGATCGCCTTATCGTCGATTTCGCGTTGCCCTTCATCCAGCACGGCATCGTCGCGGATAACCTTCTCGGCCAGGCTAGGATCGGCATTGACCAACGCGGCGATCGCTTGCTCGACCATGCGCTCGGCATGGCCGCCCATCGCAGCGATGCGCTTCGACAGATATTTCAGCTCGTCGTCATAGGCGCTGACGATGTGCACGGACTGCATGGCAATATGCCTTCCCACGGGGTGCTTTTTGAGTCGTTTCCTCGAATCCCCGCTGATACGCTAGCCGGATGACAGAAAAAAGAAACCGTCCCCTCGAAAACTAGGGCGATATCAATGCGTCGGCAAATGAACCGTGAAGGCGGCGCCCTTGCCGACCTCGGACTTGATCGAAAGCCTGGCGTTGTGGCGCGTCAGGATATGCTTGACGATCGATAGGCCGAGGCCGGTGCCCTTCTGGGTCCGGCTGGTCTCGACATCGACGCGATAGAAGCGTTCGGTGATGCGCGGAATGTGCTCCTCGGGAATGCCGGGGCCAAAATCCCTGATGGTCACGTCGATGCCGGGCTCCAAGCCGGCATCGCTGTGCGCGATCGACACCGTGACGCGCCCGCCCGACTGCCCGTATTTGCAGGCGTTTTCCAGGAGGTTCTCGAAAACCTGGAAGAGCTCGTCGCGATCGCCGGGTACATCCAGCGGCCCATCGGCATAATCCCGCTCGATGGCAACGCCGTTTTCCTTGGCCAGCGGTCCGAGTGAATCGATGACGCTGTCGACTGTCTCGCGCAGATCGACCTCGGTTCCAGGCTTCAGATAAGGCTTCATTTCGAGCCGCGACAACGACAACAAGTCGTCGATCAGACGCGCCATGCGACCGGTCTGGCTCTGCATGATCTGCAGGAACTGATCGCGCGCCGCCGGGTCGTTGCGGGCCGGCCCGCGCAGCGTTTCGATGAAGCCGGCGATGGAGGCGAGCGGCGTGCGCAGTTCGTGGCTGGCGTTGGCGATGAAGTCGGCGCGCATGCGGTCTATCCTGCGCGTTTCGCTCTGGTCTTTGAACACCAGCACATAGAGATCAGTGGCGTGACCGACCGAGGATGCGCTCACCCGGTAAGCCCGTTCGACCGGCAGCTTCTCGTTGTAGTCGACGACATCGGAGGCGACATCACCCGATAGCACGCCATCCAGCAGAGCCTGCATTTCCGGCGCCCGGAACTTCAACGACAGCGACATGCCCGGCGCGATCCCGCCGAAGGCGGCGAAGGCGGCGGCATTGGCATGGACGATGGTGGCGGTCCGGTCGAAGATGATCAGCGGATCGGCGACGGCGGCCGCCAGATATTCACCGGAGAGCCGCTGCAAGCCGGTGGCCTCGATGGCGGAGCCGCTCTCGGTGGACCGGCGCGTGCCGGCGGCCGGCAGCATTGCCGCAGCAAGCAGCATCAGCAGTGCCGCGAGGACGACATAGGCTGAAATCGCGGCCAAGGCATAAACAGCGACAACCGCAACGACACCGGCCGCAAGCAGCCAGCGGCTGTTCCACAGCCGGGTGGCTACGGTTTGCGCGATGCTTCTCTGCTCTGCGTCCAGGTCAGCCATCTCTCGCGCGCCCGCACCCCATGCCTTCGCCCCCGATTGTAGGGCGACGGAACCTTCCGCTGGACCGGTCCAGCGCATGACCCAAAATCGGAGATCGATTTTCTGAAAGGATCATGCGCAAATCAAAAGTGCTACAGCGTCCTTTGCCCGTCCAAGGCGGGCGCGGCGCTGCAGCACTCCCAATAGCATGAGTCCGGAAGCTGGAAAGGGTTCGTCTCGATGAAAAAAGCCAAGGAAGTTTCAGCTGCACCGACTTCGGGGCCGCTGAAGATCAGGGTCGATGGTAAGGAACGGGAGTTCGACATCGAAAACCCCACGCTTCCCGACTGGGTCGAGGACAACAAGCTGACCGCCGGCGGCTATCCCTACGACAGGAAGATGAAGAGCGAGGAGTATGACGAGACGCTCGAGAAGTTGCAGATCGAGCTGGTCAAGGCGCAGGCGTGGCTGCAGTCGACCGGCAAACGGGTGATGGCGCTGTTCGAGGGCCGCGACGCCGCAGGCAAGGGCGGCACGATCTTCGTGGTGCGCCAGTACCTCAACCCGCGCACGGCACGCAACGTGGCGCTGACCAAGCCTACCCCGACCGAGATGGGGCAATGGTACTTCCAGCGCTATGTCGATCATTTCCCGACATCTGGCGAATTCGTCACCTTCGATCGATCCTGGTACAACCGCGCCGGCGTCGAGCCGGTGATGGGTTTCTGCACGCCGCAGCAGCACGAGCAGTTTCTCGACGAGACGCCGCATTTCGAGCGAATGATCTCCAACGAGGGGATTCACTTCTTCAAGTTCTGGCTCAACATCGGCCGGGAAACGCAGCTCGAGCGCTTCCACGATCGCCGCTTCAGCCCACTGAAGAGCTGGAAGTTTTCGCCGATCGACGTTGCCGGCATTACCAAGTGGGACGATTACACCGAGGTGCGCGACACCATGTTCGAGCGCACCCACAAGGAGTTCGCGCCATGGATCATCGTGCGGGCCAATGACAAGCGGCGCGCGCGGCTGGCGGTCATGCGGCGCATTCTGATGTCGCTGCCCTATGACGGGCGCGACCTCGACGTGATCGGCAAGGAGGACAAGAAGATCATCGGCGAAGGGCCGTCGTTCCTGGGCAAACAGGACTGATGCCCTTGCGCCGCGCAGCCAAGGCCGCGCGGCGATTTTCGCTCGTTTCTCTTAAAGCGCATCGCGTCGAAGCGGATTCATGCGCCGCGCTTTAGATCTTTGTTTCCATGCACGTCGTTGTCTCAAAACCTGGGGCACTTTTGAGCGACATGCACTAAGCCGCCAGCCGGGCGATGCGCTGCAATCGCCGCAGCGTGGCGTCGTCCTGCAGCGCCTGCTGGAAAAGCGAAATCTCCTGGTCGATACGGTCGCATAGTAGCTGCGTGTTCCCCTTCAGCAGGCCGCGCGTCTGCAGCAGGGCGGCGACCGGCTTCTTGACAAGCTGCCTTGCCCGGCCGAGCGCCGCTTCCTCGACGCTGCCGCCCGGCACGATCTCCGCGACGAGGCCGAGCGCCCTGGCATCTGCGGCGCGAAGCGTATCGCCGAGGCAGAAGAAGCGGAAAGCACCGGCGTAGCCAAGCTTCTGCGGCGCCAGAATGCTGGTCGCCGCATCCGGCACCAGGCCAAAATCGACGAATGGCACCCGGAACGTGCTTTCATCAGACGCGATCACCATGTCGCAATGGAACAGGATGGTGCAGCCGACCCCGACGGCATCGCCGTCGACGCAGGCAAGGATGGGCTTTGGAAATGTCGCCAGCGTGCGGAACAGATCGGTGACGGCGGCGATCAGTTTCTGGTGTTTGCTGGCGTCGAGGAATTCGGAGAAGTCGCCGCCGAGACAGAAGCAGCCTGCCAGGCCACGCAGTACGACGACGCGCACCTCCTCATTGTCGGCGGCTTCATGGAAAGTCTTTGCCAGGCTCTCATAGGCTCTCCTGTCCAGCACCGGCCGGCTGTCACTCGATGACACGGTGACCACCAGCGTGTGGTTGCGAAGTTCAGGTTGCGGATGTGTGCTCATGATTGTCTCCGATCTCATGACGCACGCCTTTGCCCGAGCATGTCGGGGTATCCCCTGGTCAGCACCGGAGCAAAATGATTGCGGCGCGAACGCACCACGTCGAGCGTGTGCGCGTTGAAGGTCAGCAAGGTGGCTACGACCTGCTGGTTGCCATAGGTGCGCTGATAGCCCAGCGGGGTTGCCAGGAAATGCAGTTGCAATGCACGCAGCACCCACATCGGCTCGAACTCGATGATCACCTTGTCGACGCCGCGCTTCAGCCCCCACTCGACGAAGCCGGCGATCAATTCGGTGCCGACGGTTGAAACGCCGCGGCGGCCATCGCGGAAACCGGGAGCCACCGCATAGCGGGTCAATTCCCAGATGTTTGGGCCCGATGGCGGCGTTCCCTCGGAAAGGTCGGTCAAAACCTCGGTCAACAGATGTGGCCGCGTGGTCGGCAACATCCTTTGATAGCCTGCGACTTCGTTACCTCTGACGACGATCTGATGGACGGCCTCGTCATGATCGAACTGGTCGCGTTCGAGTCCGTCGGGGCGCCTAAGATCATCCCACCCCATCTCTTCGACGAATATCTTGTAGCGCAGCCGATGAACAGCCTCCCAAAGCTCGGGACGTTCCATCAATTCCTGGGTTGTAAGAGAAAAAAGCATTTCCGCCGTCTCCTGTGTTCAGAGGAAGATACGGCCGTGCTTCGATGAGAAAATTGCGTGATCGCGTAGGCAAGAATTTCCAGGCCGGCACGGCCGACCTAGCTAATATAGCCGCGCCTTATCGCTTCCGCGACGGCCTGGACCCGGTTGACGGCACCGAGTTTGCTTTTGGCGTTAAGAAGGTGTTTCTCCGAGGTGTGCTCGGAGATGCCGAGGATTTGCGAAATCTCCCATTCGGACTTGCCGACGGCGGCCCATTGCAGGCATTCGCGCTCGCGCGGCGTCAGCACGATATGATCGACGGTCTTGCTCGCCATGGTGTGGAGTTGCATGGCGCGGCCAACCGCGTAGGTCGACACCAGCGACACCTGGCCAAACTCGGCAGCGGACAATTCCACGGCCTCGCCGCCCAGCGACACCATGACGATCTGGCCGTCGAGCGTGATCAGCGGGAAGGCCAGTCCATCGCGCAGTTTGAAGGCACCGGCATCGCCCATCACCTCGCCGCTGCTCTTGTTTATCTGAATGCTCTGCGAGGCGTCGCGCCACTGGAAGGGCGCCTGCAACTGTTTCATATGGCTGACGACCGGGTCGTGATCGACATAGTTGCGCGCGACGTAGCGCTCCAGCCACTCGCCAGGCCAATCGCAGAGAAGCACATGCTGCTTTTGCTGGCCGGCCGGCGTGCCCGGCTGCGGGACGGTTCCCGCCATCAGTGCGGTGAGACCGAAATCCGACGTTATACCCAGCAGCGTTTCGCAGACTGCTGCCGCCGTTGCGGCGTGCTGCAGTTGGTCTATGAATTCCAGCGTGCGATCGAACTGACTCATCGCAACATCAACCCCATGTTGCCTCATGCATTGCAGCCGATGATGCGTGCCTGATTTACACTTTGCCACCGACCACGGATTGCAACCGCATGCTTATTCTGTGGCTTCGACCCTGATCTTCCCACCAAGGCGGCCAAAGCTGATTTGCAAACCGGCTAATTCATATCCTGAAATCGGCGTGTTCAAAATCAAAAACCATTGTGCCTGTCCCATTTTCATACGAAAACCGGTGCGAGCACGACCGTGGCGGAGTTTTATCTTGGCGTTCCAGTGGAGGTCCTTCGCCCTTGCGATGATGATCGGATTGCTGTCGTTCGCCGTTGGCGCGCGCGCCGCGGCGCCTCAAGTTCCGGTTCTATGGGATGCCAAGGAGCGACTGCCCAAGCCAGACCTTTCGGCGCTGCCCCGGCTGAGATTCCTGACGACCACGGATTTCCCGCCCTTCAATTTCCTCGATGGCTCGGGAAAGCTGTCCGGGTTCCATATCGATCTGGCACGCGCCATCTGCGCCGAGCTTGGCATTGTCGAGAAATGCCAGATCCAGGCCTTGCCCTGGGCCGAGCTGGAAGGCGCACTGCAGAAGGGTGAAGGCGAGGCGATCATCGCCGGCATCGCCGCAACGCCGGAATCGCGCGCGACCTATGCCTTCTCGCGCTCCTATCTACAGTTTCCGGCGCGATTCATCATGCCGAAGAGCAAGGCGCTGGCCGAACCTATCTTTGCCAAATTGCGCGACAAGCGTGTCGGCGTGGTCGCCGGCTCAGCGCATGAGCGCATGCTGCGCGACTATTTCAACACCGTTCAGATCGTCCCCTTCGACAGGCCGGAAGACCTCTATGCCGACCTCAAGACCGGCAAGCTCGACGCCGCCTTCGGCGACGGCATGCGCCTGGCCTTCTGGCTGGGCGGCTCGGATGCGGCGAGCTGCTGCCGCTTTGCCGGCGGTCCCTACCTGGCGCCCGAATATCTGGGCTCGGGCATGGCCATCGCCACCCGGGCTGACGATCCGGCACTGGCCGCCGCGCTCGACTACGCGCTGCAGGAGATTTCGATGAAAGGCACGTTCGCCGAATTTTATTTGCGCTATTTCCCGGTCAGTTTTTTCTGATCCGGTCCCCGTCAGATTTTGCTAGGACGCTGCTGATATTCAGGTGAGCGTACGCAGCCGCGCCTTGGCGGCGCGGCCGATCGCAGCCACCGTCAGCGTGTCGAGATCGAGCTCACGCCGGATCAGCTGCAACACCCGCACTTCCTCCATGCGCATTTCAAGATCGACGGCGGCCACCTCGAAGGCGGCGGCATAGGCAGTGTCGCGCAAGCGCTCGGGCAGGGCCTCGGCGACTTCTGCCAGAACGCCTTCCAGCCCATCCTTTTCGTGCAGGCGCTTCTGGCAGGCCTGGGCGACACTGACCAGCCGGTCGTGATTGAAATCCTCGAATACCGGCCAGGAGCGGACAACGTCGCCGATCCTGGCCAGTTCGACATCGGTCATGTCACGATCGGAGGCCGAGGTGATGACCATCAGGTAGATCAGGGCTTCATGCGGCGTCGGCAATTTTTTCTCCTTCAACCGGGACTCGAACGTAGGAATGCACAATCTGCATCGCAAGGAAAAAGCGCCGCACGCGTTGACGCTCCGGCAATGCACGCCTAGAGACCGGATTGAACAACCCCTGCTCCGGCCCCCGCCTTAAATGACTTGGGCCGGTGGACAATTTGGATAAAGTGACATGGCGGGATCAAACATCATCGATCTCAATCCCGAGGTGCTGGCGGCCGCGACCGAGAGCAAGGCGTGGCCGTTCGAGGAAGCCAAAAAGATAATCGAACGCTACAAAGACGCCGACTTTCCCCAAACGATCCTGTTTGAGACAGGCTACGGACCGTCCGGCCTGCCGCATATCGGCACATTCGGCGAGGTGGCGCGGACGTCGATGGTGCGCCATGCCTTCCGTGTCCTGACGCAGGATAAGGTTGCGACCAAGTTGCTGTGCTTTTCAGACGATATGGACGGCATGCGCAAGATACCCGACAGCGTGCCGGACCGCGCCGCACTCGAGCCGCATCTGCACAAGCCGCTGTCGTCGGTTCCCAATCCGTTCGGCGGCGACTATGCCAGCTTCGCCGACCACAACAACGCGATGCTTTGCCGCTTCCTCGACACGTTCGGCTTCGACTACGAGTTCGCCAGCGCGACGCAATATTACAAGTCCGGGCGTTTCGACGCGATGCTGCTGCGCGCTGCCGAACGCTATGACCAGATCATGGCGGTGATGCTGCCGACGCTCGGCCCTGAGCGCCAGGCGACCTACAGCCCGTTCCTGCCGATTTCACCGAAGAGCGGCCGCGTGCTTTACGTGCAGATGAAGCATGTCGACGCCAAGGCCGGCACCATAACCTTTGACGACGAAGGCACCGAGACCACGCTTTCGATCACCGGCGGCCGCGTGAAGCTGCAGTGGAAGCCGGATTTCGGCATGCGCTGGGCAGCGCTTGGCGTCGATTTCGAGATGTTCGGCAAGGACCACCAGACCAATGCGGTGGTGTACGACCGCATCTGCAACATACTGGGCGGACGGGCTCCGGAGCACTTCGTCTACGAACTGTTCCTCGACGAGAACGGCCAGAAGATCTCGAAGTCGAAGGGCAACGGGCTGACCATCGACGATTGGCTGACCTATGCGCCGACCGAAAGCCTCGGGCTCTACATGTACCAGCGGCCGCGGCAGGCCAAGAAACTGTATTTCGATGTCATCCCGCGCGCCGTGGACGAGTACTACACCTTCCTTGCCGCGTATCCACGGCAGGACTGGAAGGAGCGGCTGGGTAACCCTGTCTGGCATATGCATGACGGCAACCCGCCCGCCATCGACATGCCGGTGCCGTTCTCGCTGCTGCTCAACCTGGTCAGCGCCTCCAACGCGCAGAACAAGGATGTGCTGTGGGGCTTCATTTTACGCCACACGCAAGGCGTGACGCCGGAGACGCATCCCGAGCTCGACCAGCTGGTCGGCCACGCGATCCGCTATTTCGACGACTTCGTGAAGCCGACGAAAACCTTCCGTCCGGCCGACGAAGTCGAGCGCGAGGCATTGCAAGCTCTCGACGCGGCGCTCGGCGCGCTGCCGGATGACGCCAATGGCGAAGCGATCCAGAACGCATCGCTCAACGTCGCACGCAGGATCGAACGCTATCAGGATCATTCCAAGCAAAGCCCGGAAGGCGGCCCCGGCGTCTCTGGTGCCTTTTTCCAGATGATCTACCAGGTGCTGATCGGCCAGGAGCGCGGTCCGCGCTTCGGATCGTTCGCAGCACTCTATGGCATTGCCGAAACGCGGGCGCTTATTGAGCGGGCGCTGGCTGGTCAGCTGGCTTGAGAACGCCGTCCACCTCTTCCAGGATCGAACTCGGCGCCTGAGGCGCCGGGCTTGGCGCGGCCGGCATTGCCGGCATGCCGGACAGATCGGGAGCCGATCCGAAAATGCCCTTCTTCGCCGTGCGTGCCTTGTCGCCGGCCTCGACATAGGGTCCACCGTTGGCGGCGCGCGCCCAGCCGTTTTCGACCAGCCATCGACCGACATCCTGCTTGCCGATCCGGCATTCGGCGGCGATCAGGTCGCGACCACCGTCGGGCGGTACGCTGCAAACCACCGCACGGCCGCGCAGGAAGGCACGGAACGCCGTCCGCGCCCGGACGCCGCATGGCCAGGATTTGCCGTCATCACTGCAAACCTCGTCCTGACTGACGATGTCGATGCCGGAAACCGCGATCGAGTAACCCTTCGCTTCGATCCGGCCGGCGGCCGGCGCGACCGGCTGGAACAGCTTTGTGCCGTTCCAGTCGTCGGGCATTTTCGGTTTGGGCGGCACGGCCAGGGCCAGCTTGCTCAGCGGCTCGCGCGGCTCGACCCGTTCCAGTTCCTCGGCGGCACGCTGAGGCGGTGCAACGAGCTCGGGATCGATCGCCCTCGAATGCGGCGCAAGCTTCGGCGGCTGTGGATCTGAAATGGCCGAAGTGGCCGGCTCGTCGGGCACCGTCTCGGCGCCTTGCTGCGAAATCGTGTCGGCGCCCGCATCAAGCTGGTCCAGCACGACAACGCTGTCGCTTCCTTTCAGCGTGCGGCCGCCCGTGACGACCATGGTCGCCATCACCGGGACCATCAGAACCGAAAGGGCAACATGAAGGAGACGCACCAGCCGACCTACTGGCTTGCCCATACGATCCGCGCCACCCATTCGACATCGCGCATGGGAATATCGCGGTCGGGATGATCGGGATTGAGCGAGACCAGCGCAATCGACTTGACGGTCTGGCGCTCCAGCACCTTGGCCATGACCTCGCCGGCGGTGGTCTTGACGACGACGCGATCGCCCTTGCGGGTGATGGCGCCCGGTTCGACGATGAGGACATCGCCATTGCGGTAGAGCGGCAGCATGGAATCGCCCTGCACCTGCAGCGCATAGGAGTTCTCGGTGGATTGCGCCGGCAGTTCGACCAGATCCCAGCCCTGCCCGGCCGGAAAACCGGCATCGTCGAAGTAGCCGCCGGCGCCCGCCTGGGCAAAACCGAGCAACGGCACGGAGCGTGTGCGGGCAAGGGCGGCGGCATGGCTGGTCGCGGCTCGGCCTTCGATCAGGCCGGTGAATTCATCGAGCGAAGCGCCCGTCGCCTCGATGATCTTGGCCAGCGATTCGGTCGAAGGCCAGCGCGGCCGGCCGTCCGACGACAGACGCTTCGACTTGTTGAACGCAGTGGAATCGAGCCCCGCGCGCTTGGCCAAACCCGAGGCCGAAAGCGAATAGCGCTCGGCAAGAGCATCTATGGCGGCCCAGACACGGTCATGCGAGAGCATTCTTGCTCTCCTTCAAACAGGAAAAAATACCTTTTTCGCTTCTAACCCGGAGCCATCCTCTTGTCCACAGTGCAAGGCTGCCTCACGCCGCCTTTCTGGTCTCGCCCTTCGTATAAGGATCGAAGCGCTCGTAGAAGCTTTCGCCCTTCTCGGCCATGTCGAGCAGCAGCTTGGGCGCCTTGAACTCGGCGCCGTATTTCTTCTGCAAGCCCTTGGCGATCTTGACGAATGCCTTGGCGCCGATGCCGTCGATATATGACAGCGCGCCGCCGGTGTAGGGCGCGAAACCGAAGGCCAGGATCGAGCCGACATCAGCCTCGCGCGGGTCGGTGACGATACCCTCTTCCATCACCCGGGCCGCTTCCAGCGCTATGGTGACCAGCAGTCGCTGCTGCAGTTCCTCATAGTCGACCTTCTCCGGCGCCAACTGCGGATAGAGCTCCTTCAGTCCCGGCCACAGCTTCTTCTTGGCCGGCTTGGCGGGATAATCGTAAAAACCTTTGCCGTTCTTGCGGCCGAAGCGGCCGTGATCGTCGACCATGGTGTTGATCAGCGCCATCTGCTTCGGATCGACCGCCTTGTCGCCGAGATCCCGGATGGTCTGCTTCATGATCTTCTGGGCAAGGTCGATGGCCGTCTCGTCGGTCAGCGCCAGGGGTCCGACCGGCATGCCGGCGGCCTTCGCGGCATTCTCTATCATCGGCGCCGGAACGCCTTCGATCAGCATCTTGTAGGCTTCCGACATGTAGCGCAGCACGCAGCGGTTGACATAGAAGCCGCGCGTGTCGTTGACGACGATCGGCGTCTTCTTGATGGCACGGACGAAATCGATCGCCGTGGCCAGCGCCTTGTCACCGGTCTTCTTGCCCAAAATGATCTCGACCAGCATCATCTTGTCGACAGGGGAGAAGAAGTGGATGCCGATGAAATTCTTTGGCCGCGCCGAATTCTTGGCCAGCGCCGAGATCGGGATGGTGGAGGTGTTCGACGCGAAGATCGCCGATGGCTTCAACACGGCCTCCGCCTGTTCGGTGGCGCTCTTCTTGACACCCGAGTCCTCGAAGACCGCCTCGACCACCAGGTCGCAGCCGGCAAGGTCTGCATAGTCGGCTGTCGGCGTGATCAGCGACAGCAACTTGTCCTTCTCCTCGGGCTTGGCGCGGCCCTTCTTCAGTTGATCCGAGATCAGGCTGTCGGAATGTGCCTTGCCCTTGGCGGCCGACTCCATGTCACGATCGAGCAGCACCACCGGGATGCCGGCCTTGGCGGTGACGTAGGCGATGCCGGCGCCCATGAAACCGGCGCCGAGAATGCCGATCTTCTTGAACTTGGTTTCCGGTACGCCGGCCGGGCGGCGGGCGCCCTTGTTCAGTTCCTGCAGCGAGACGAACAGCGAGCGAATCATCGCCGCCGCTTCCCTGGTCTGCATGATCTCGGTGAAATAGCGCTGCTCGATACGCAAGGCGGTGTCGAACGGCACCAGCAGGCCTTCATAGACGCATTTGAGGATCGCGGCAGCAGCCGGATAGTTGCCATATGTCTCGCGACGCAGGATGGCGATGGCCGGCGGCCACAGATTGAAGCCGGCGGGCGAATAGATCTGGCCACCGGGCAGTTTGAAGCCCTTCTCGTCCCATGGCGCCACCGGCTTCAAGCCATTCCTGATCATCGCCTTGGCCGTTTCGACCAGCTTGGCGGGCTCGGCAATCTCATGGATCAGGCCCATCGACTTGGCCTTCTGCGGCGACAGCGTCTGGCCGGAGGTCAGCATCTGCAGCGCCTGCTGCTGATCGGTCAGGCGCGGCACGCGCTGGGTGCCGCCGGCGCCCGGGAAGATGCCGATTTTCACCTCGGGAAGCGCCATCTTGACCTTGTCGCTGTCGGCGGCAACGCGTCCGTGGCAGGCCAGCGACATCTCGAAGGCACCGCCCATGCAGGTGCCGTTGATCGCCGACACCCATGGCTTGCCGCAAGTTTCCAGCTTGCGGAACAGGCCGGTCATCATGCCGGCATTGTCGAACAGCGCCTTGGTGGCCTTTTCGGCGTCCTTATCCTTTTCAGCGGCGAACGTGGTCAGCATCTTCTGCAGCAGTGTGATGTCGGCGCCGCCGGAGAAGGTATCGTTGCCGGAGGTGATCACCGCGCCCTTGATGGCGGCGTCACCCGTCACGTGATCGACGATGGCGTTCAGTTCCCGCATGGCTTCTTCGGTGAAGACATTCATCGATCGGCCCGGCATGTCCCAGGTGACAAGCGCAATGCCGTCGGCGTCGACGTCGAGGGTGAAATTTGTATAGCTCATCGTTTCTCTCCCGTCAGACGCGTTCGATGATCGTTGCGGTGCCCATGCCGGCACCGATACACAGCGTCACCAGGGCGGTATTCAAATCACGACGCTCGAGTTCGTCCAGCACCGTGCCCAAGATCATCGCACCGGTGGCGCCGAGCGGATGGCCCATGGCAATGGCGCCGCCATTGACGTTGATCCTGTCATGCGGAATGTCGAAAGCCTGCATGTAACGCAAAACCACCGAGGCGAAGGCCTCGTTGAGTTCGAACAGGTCGATGTCGGACAGCTTCATCTTGGCGCGCTTCAACAGCTTCTCGGTGACGTCGACCGGACCGGTCAGCATCAGTACCGGTTCGGAGCCGATGTTGGCGAAGGTGCGGATGCGGGCGCGCGGCTTGATACCCATCGCCTTGCCGGCCTTCTTCGAACCGAGCAGCACGGCCGCCGCGCCGTCGACGATGCCGGACGAATTGCCGGCGTGGTGGACGTGGTTGACCTCTTCCACCTCAGGATGCTTCTGCACGGCGACGGCATCGAAGCCGCCCATTTCGCCAGGCATGATGAAGGACGGGTTGAGCGAGGCCAGCGACTGCATGTCGGTCGACGGGCGCATATGCTCGTCATGGTCCAGGATGGTGAGGCCGTTCTGGTCCTTGATCGGAATGACGGACTTCTTGAAGCGGCCGTCGGCCCAGGATTTTGCGGCGCGCTTCTGGCTCTCGACCGCATAGGCGTCGACGTCGTCTCTGCTGAAGCCGTATTTGGTGGCGATCAGGTCGGCGGAGATGCCTTGCGGCACGAACCAGCCGGGCAGGCCGACCGAGGGATCCATGAACCAGGCGCCGCCGGAGGCGCCCATGCCGACGCGCGACATCGATTCGACGCCACCGGCGATGACGATCTCGTCGGCGCCCTGCGCGATCTTGGCGGCACCGAAATTGATGGCGTCCAGCCCCGAAGCGCAGAAGCGCGATATCTGCATGCCAGGCGCCTTGGTGTCGTAGCCGGCCTCGAAGGCGGCGGCACGCGGAATCACCGAGCCCGCCTCGCCGACCGGATCGACACAGCCGAAGATGATGTCGTCGACAGTGCCGGTGTCCAGCCCATTGCGGTCGCGCAGCGCCTCGAGCGTCTTGGCGGCAAGCCGAACCGCCGGCACTTCGTGCAGCGATCCGTCCTTCTTGCCCTTGCCGCGCGGCGTGCGCACGGCGTCATAGACATAAGCTTCGGCCATCTCTTGCTCCTTGGTTTATCCGACGGTTTTAGATTGATGCATGTCGATCTCCCAAAACCGGAACCACTTTTGGGCGACATGCATTAGAGCGAGCGTCCAATCAGCAATTTCATGATCTCGTTGGTGCCGCCGTAGATGCGCTGGACGCGGGCGTCGCGGAACATGCGGGCGATCGGATATTCATTCATGTAGCCATAGCCGCCATGCAATTGAAGGCATTCGTCGACGACTTTTCCCTGCAGGTCGCTGAGCCAGTACTTGGCCATCGATGCGGTCACAGGATCGAGGCCGCCATTGATGTGGCGGCTGACGCAATCATTGTAGAAGACACGGCCGATGGTGGCCTCGGTCTTGAGCTCGGCCAGCTTGAACTGGGTGTTCTGGAAATCGATGATCGCCTTGCCGAACGCCTTGCGCTCCTTGACGTAGTCGATGGTCAGTGCCAGCGCCCGCTCGATCATGGCAATTGCCCCGGTGCCGATCTGCAGGCGCTCCTGCGGCAATTGCTGCATCAGTTGGACGAAGCCCTGCCCTTCCTCGTGGCCGAGCAGGTTTGAGGTCGGCACGCGCATGTCGTTGAAGAACAGCTCCGAGGTGTCGTTGGCTTTCAGGCCGATCTTGTCGAGGTTGCGGCCACGCTGGAAACCCTCGACTTCGTCGGTCTCGACGACGATCAGCGAGGTGCCCTTGGCGCCCTTCTCCGGATCGGTCTTGGTGACGACTATGATGAAGTTTGCAAGCTGGCCGTTGGTGATGAAGGTCTTTGAACCGTTGATCTTGTACTGGTTGCCATCCTTCTGCGCTCGCGTCTTGACGCCCTGCAGGTCGGAGCCGGCGCCGGGCTCGGTCATGGCGATGGCGCCGATCAACTCGCCGGTCGCCAGCTTCGGCAGCCAATTCTTCTTCTGCTCTTCGGAGCCGTAATGGAGGATGTAGGGGGCAACGATCGAGTTGTGCAGGCCGATGCCGAAGCCATCGACACCGACATGGCCGATGGCCTCGATGATGGCACTCTCATGCGCGAAGGTACCGCCCGAGCCGCCATATTCCTCCGGCATCGAGGCGCAAAGCAGGCCGGCCGCACCGGCCTTCAGCCAGCTTTCGCGATCGACCATCTCATTCTTCTCGAACTCGTCGTAGCGCGGCGCGATCTCTTCCGACATGAAGCGGTGCGCCATGTCGTAGAGCATGCCGACCTCGTCCACTGCCCAGGCGGGCTTGGGAAGGCCAAGGATTTCGACTGGGTTGGTCATGCTGGTACGATACTCCTCCCAGAGCGCATCTTCAGAGTTGAGGTCGGCGCGCTTCACGCAGGACCCCACCCGGCCCTTCGGGCCACCCTCCCCTCAAGGGAGGGGAACCATCTTTTAGAACGCTTCCGCCGGCAGTGCCATCAACGTGTCGGCGCCGCTCGAAATGCGGGCGAGATGCGCTGATGTCTCCGGCATGATCCGCTCCATGAAGAAGCGCCCCGTCACGACCTTGTTGTGGTAGAACGACTGAGCGCCATTGGCGTCCGTCTTGCCAAGTGCCGCCTTGGCCATCCGCGCCCACATGTAGCCCAGCGCCACAAGGCCGAAGAGATGCATATAGTCGGTCGAGGCGGCGCCCGCATTGTCGGGCCTGGCCATACCGTTCTGCACCAGCCACATGGTAGCGGCCTGCAGGTCGCTGAGGCCCTTCTTCAGTGCCTTGGTGAACGGCGCCATCTTATCGTCGGCGCGGTATTCCTCGCAGAATTCGCCGACCTCCTTGAAGAAGGCCTGCACCGCCCGGCCGCCGTTCAATCCGAGCTTGCGGCCGACAAGGTCGAGGGCCTGGATGCCGTTGGCGCCTTCATAGATCATGGCGATGCGGGCATCGCGCACGAACTGGCTCATGCCATGCTCTTCGATATAGCCGTGACCGCCGAACACCTGCTGCGCCATGACCGCATGGTCGAAACCCTTGTCGGTAAGCACGCCCTTGACCACCGGCGTCATCAGGCCGGTGTAGTCGTCGGCCGCCTGACGGTCCTTGTCGTCACCGGCGCGGTGGGCGACATCCGACTTGATCGCCGTCCACAGCGCCAGCGCGCGGCCGGCTTCGTTGAACGCCTTCATGGTCATCAGGCTGCGGCGGATATCGGGGTGGACGATGATCGGGTCGGCCTTTTTGTCGGGTGTTTTCGGCCCCGACAGCGAGCGCCCCTGCAGGCGGTCCTTGGCGTAGGCAACGGCGTTCTGATAGGCGATCTCCGACAGCGACAGTCCCTGCAGGCCAACGCCAAGGCGTGCCTCGTTCATCATCGTGAACATCGCCTTCAGGCCTCCATTGGCCTCGCCGAGCAGCGTGCCTTGCGCCTCGTCATAGTTCATGACGCAGGTCGAATTTCCGTGGATGCCCATCTTTTCCTCGATCGAGCCGCAGGAGACAGTGTTCCTGTCGCCTGGATTGCCCGATGCATCGAGCTTGAGTTTAGGCACGATGAACAGCGAGATGCCTTTGACGCCTTCCGGCGCGCCCTCGATGCGGGCCAGCACCAGATGGACGATGTTGTCCGACATGTCGTGTTCGCCGGCCGAAATAAAAATCTTCTGACCTGAAATCTTGTAGGTGCCATCGCCATTCGGCACCGCCTTGGTCCGCAGCAGGCCGAGATCGGTGCCGCAATGCGGCTCGGTCAGGTTCATGGTGCCGGTCCAGATGCCTTCGATCATCCTGGGCAGCCACTTGGCCTTCTGCTCGTCGGTGCCGTGGGTGATGATTGCCGCGATCGCGCCTTGCGTCAGGCCCGGATACATCATCAGCGACATGTTAGCCGAGACCATGTATTCGGAGACCGCAGTGTGTACGGCGTAGGGCAGACCCTGGCCGCCGAACTCGACCGGTGCGGCCAGTCCCATCCAGCCACCCTCGCGATACTGGTCGAAGGCCTCCTTGAAGCCCTTCGGCGTCGTCACCGAGCCATCATCATGACGAACGCAGCCTTCCATGTCACCGACACGGTTCAACGGGTGAATGACGTTTTCGGCGAGCTTGGCGCCTTCGGCGAGGATCGCCTCGAGCACATCGGGCGTGGCGTCGGAAAATCCGGGAAGGTTCGAATAGCGCTGGTAGCCCAGCACCTCGTTGAGCACGAACAGCGTATCCTGGACCGGAGCCCTGTATGTCGGCATGCGTTTTCTCCACCCTGCGAACCCGGTCCGAACGCCCCGATGACGGCCAGGGGCGGCATGCGGACCGATGTTGAAAGCTGGATAGCAAAAATTGACGTTTGCGTAAACGTCAATTTTTCGGTGCGAAAAGATTTCCCGCCCATCGCAGCAATGAGCGTAGCGGCGCGGCAGCGCGCGAGCCGAAACCCTGTGGGTCGGGAGGCGAGAAAACGAAAAGCCGCGCGGCATTGCCACGCGGCTTTGATCGTCAGACAGTCAGCGGATGACTTTGGGCGTCGCGCAATTCCCAAGGGGAAACGCTATGCGCTTACCGGGAGAACCGTATCACGCTTCTCCCGAAATTGCTTTAGCGAGCGACGCTCGCCTGTGGTGCCGACCGCTCGGCCAGCATCTGGCGCACCGCCGACATCGAGGCGCTCAGCTCGCTAATGGCGTCATCGATCAGCGCCCGTTGCTTCTGCAGACGGGCAAGCTGCTTTTCCGACTTGTCCAGCGCCAGCCGCAGCTGCTTGGTGTTTGAACCAGTCGGATCGTAAAGATCCATCATCTGCTTGACGTCGCGCAGCGAGAACCCGACCTTGCGGCCAAGCAGGATCAGCTTCAGCCGGGCCTTGTCGCGGCGCGTGTAGAGACGGGTCGAACCGTCACGCTGCGGGTTGAGCAGGCCCTTGTCTTCGTAGAAACGCAGCGTGCGCAGCGTCACTCCGTATTTTTTCGCCATCTCGCCGATGCGGACAAGGTCCTCGCCGGCTTCGACAGACATATTGGTATTGGCCGCGGTCTCGCCGGCCGAGATAAGCTTCATGGTCACTGGCTTTCCCCGTCTGGTGGCGTCGCGGTCTCCTGGACCGTGCGTCGCCTGACTGGAAGCGGGGGCCTGCTTCCAGTCGTGGTTTCAACAAACAAATCGCAAAACGGCACGCTCGACGCGCCTTTTACGTTTACGTCAATTCTATACCGATTGCCGCCTTGTGACGCAAGGGTGTTCTACACTCCGAACTTTATGCCGCACCGTCAGGCCGACATCCAACATCCTTGCAACTTCTTAAGTTTGGTTAACGCGTTGTTTACCACGTTGGGTGAAATGTGGGCGCGTCGGCTACCCGTGTTTATCCTGTATCGAATTTTTCACGGTTTTTCGGAGCGCGGGTGGTAACCTGGGAAGCTCGTCTTCCACCGCGGCATTGTCGCCGGTCGCCTTCGTTCCGACAGAGACTTGGGGGAACTGGCCACGAGCCAGCCATTCTGAAAGACGGACGCACCTATGAACAGCAAGCGGTCCTATCTCGATACACTCAACGCCGGCAGGCAGCGCAGGCCGCAGACCACGCTCGAGCAGTTGAACCAGTCGCTGGAGACGCTGGAGCAGCGGCTGGAGCGGACGCGCGAGGACCCGATGGCACGTCCAGATCCCCGTCAATATGGCGCCGACGCGCGTTATCCCGCCGCCCGACCTGCCAGCCAGCAGCGCTGGTATGAGGATCCGCAGGCCGCGCCGCGCCCGAAGACCCAGATGCAGGGAGCCGCCGCTTTCGGGCAGAACTACCAGGCCATTGCCCGCGACATCGATCGCGTGCGCGGCCAGGAAGACGGCGTTGCCATGGTCGGCAAGATCGCCGGCGAACTGCGCGGCATGCGCGAGGAATTGCGCCACCAGATGACATCAGGGCTGCAGCGTGAATTCGAAGCACTGCGCAAGCACATCGAGCGGGCTTTCCAGTCAGGTGCCAAGCCCGGTACCCAGGCCAAGGGCAGTGCCGAACTCGGACTTGAATTCGAGCGGCTTTCCGGTGCCATCCAGACGCTGGCCGAGAAGAGCGACGACAGAAGCGTCAACATGCTGCGGCTCGAACTCGAGCAGGTCAAAGCCGCGCTCGACACGCTGGCGCGCGAAGAGAGCGTGCAGAGGGTCGACCGCCGCTGGGACGATTTCGATCGCCGCTGGACGGCTTTTGAAGACCGTGTCGACGCCGACCAACGCAAGCGTTCGGACGACCCCGGCCTGTCTGTCCTGACCGACCGGCTGGAGCAGATCAGCAACGCCGTCAACAACTTGCCAGAATCGCTGTCGCTGCGTTCGCTGGAGGAGAAGGTGCGCGCACTTGCCGGCGCCGTCGACCATTTCGCCAGCCAGCAGGACAACCGCGGCAGCGACACGCTTGGCCTGATCGACGAGCGGCTGGACGAGATTTCCCGCGCCATCGTTGCCTCGACGGTAGCGGCACAAGCCAATTCATTCGACCACGAGGCTTTCGAGCGCATCGAGAAGCGGATCGACTCGCTTGCCCAGCAGATAGAGGAAGTGGCGCAGGATCGTCCCGGCAACGCGGTCATGGACCGGCTAAGCACTCTGTCGAGCCGGGTCGACGAACTCGCCGGCCGAGCCAATCTGCCCGAGCAGGCTATGGAGCGCCTGGCCAAGCAGATCGCACTCATCGCCGACAAGATCGACCAGGCGCCTACCATGCCTGACGCCGACTACATCTTCCACGGCCTGGATCAACGCTTCGACGTGCTGTCGGGCATGATGGAACGCCGCCAGGGCGACGCCATCGAACAGGGCAACATGCTGTTTCGCGATCTCGAACGCCGGCTTGACGAGGTTGCCGACAGGCTTGACCAGCGGATGCCGCAAATCGACAGCGCCGGCATCATGGACGCCATCGATGCCCGCTTCACCGCACTGGCCAAGCGCATGGAAACGCGCGTTCCCGATCCCGCGGGCGAAGCGGCGATCCGCGGCCTGGAAAGCCGGCTCGAAGACATTTCAAGCCGGCTGGATGCGTCGGCCGCGCACGTCGCCGGCATTGATCCGGCGCTGATCCGCAGCCTGGAGGCGCAGGTCGCAGGCCTGTCCGCCCATCTTTCCAAGCCCAGCACGCCGCTGCCGGAATTCGAAGACATCAGCCCACGTCTCGACGAAATCGAGAAGTCCCTGGCCGGAACGCGTGATTCCATCCTCGGCGCGGCGCGCGAAGCGGCCGAGAACGCGGTGCGATCGTTGGCCGGTTCGAGTGCCAACACGACGGCCGTTTCCGGCCTTGCCCAGGATTTGAAGACGCTTGAAACGCTGACGCGGCGCTCCGACGAGCGCAATTCGCGAACGTTCGAGGCCATCCACGACACGTTGCTCAAGATCGTCGACCGGCTTGGTTCGCTGGAACCTAGCGAGCCGGTCGAGGCGATGAGCGAATTGCTGGACGCTGCTTCGGCCGAACCGAGCAACTGGCGCGGCGCACGGCGACCCAAGATGGCCGTCGAGCCGCCGTCGATGGATATCGATCAGCCCTTGCCATTGACTGGGGACATGGCGGATCTCGATGGCGCCGCCTCCAGCCTGCGCAATGAGCCGGAAGCTCGCAGCGGCCTGGGCACGCATGGCGGCCTGGGCATGCATGGCGGCCTGGGCACGCATGGCGGCCACGGTGTCGGCACCCGCACGCCAGCCGAGGCCGCCGCTGCCGCCGCCATGGCTGCGCTGGGCTCCGACACGGGTTCCGAAAAGAACGAACAAGCGGGCCGCAGATCGATCTTCGGCGGGCTGGCCCGCGCATTCAAGGGCAAGAAGGAAGCGGATATTCCGCCACTGGCCGGCTCGGCGCCGAGCACCCCAATACCGAGCGTCGATCTCGACGAGCCGCTCGATCCGAGAATGGCCAATCGGCCGCTGGAGCCGGGCTCGGGCGCACCTGACCTCAACGCCATCATGAAGCGCGTGCGCGACGAGCGCGGCCAGCCGGCCAAGCCCAGCGACACCGATGCCGCGAAATCGGACTTCATCGCCGCGGCCCGGCGCGCGGCGCAAGCTGCGGCTGCCGAGGCCGATGCGCTGAAACGCCAGTCGACGATGACCGGACCGGTGAAGGCGCTGCGGATCGGCGACCTGCTCAAGGCTCGGCGCAAGCCGATCCTGATGGGGACAACCGCGATTTTGCTGGCGCTGGGCGCCTTGCAACTGGGCAAGGCCTTTTTCGCCGATCCCGCCCAGGTGGCAAGCAACGATGTCGCGCCGATCGTCGCCTCGCAGTCGGTGAAAACCGCCTCATTCGATGCAGCTGGCCAGCCAAAGACCGATATTCACCCCACGGCAGTGGAAAGCGCGCCGGATCGTGGCGTGAGACCAGCCGAGCCGTCCGAACCGGCAACCAAGGACGACGTGGCGGCGCAAAGCACGATGACCACGCCGCCAGGCGCCGATCCGTCGACGGCCGCGCCAGCAGCCGAGCCGCTTCCTGCGCCCGTCGATGCCAGCGCGGCGATGTTCGAAACGACAGCTTCGGCTGCGCCGGCCACAACCGCCCCGGCCCCGACTGTTTCAACCGCCACGGACGCAACCGATGCCGACATCGGCACCCAGCCGTTGACGGCCCAGCCGGCGACAGCCAAGGACACCACGGGCGCGGTTCCCCCGACGGACGCTTCGCCGGCCGCGATCACGGCCACGATCGACATTCCAGCTGACGCCGGCCCGGACGCCTTGCGCGACGCCGCCGCCAGTGGCGATGCCAAGGCGCTGTTCGAGATCGGCTCGCGTTATGCCGAGGCGCGCGGCGTCAAGGAAGACATGGCGGCAGCGGCCAAATGGTACGAGAAGTCGGCGGAGCTCGGCTTTGCGCCGGCCGAGTATCGCATCGGCAACTTCTATGAAAAGGGCATCGGCGTCGCGCGCGACATCAAGAAGGCGAAGACCTGGTACCAGCTTTCCGCGGAGCAGGGCAATGCCAGCGGCATGCACAATCTGGCCGTGCTCTTCGCCATGGCCGCGGACGGCGTGACCGACAATGAATCGGCCGCGCACTGGTTCCAGGCGGCGGCCGACGTCGGCGTCAAGGACAGCCAGTTCAACCTCGGCATCCTCGCCGCCAAGGGCGTCGGCATGAAGCAGAACCTCGAAGAGTCCTACAAATGGTTCGCGCTCGTCGCCAAGACCGGCGACAAGGATGCGGCGGCCAAGCGTGACGAGATCGCCAATGCGCTGCGGCCCGAGCAGCTCGAACGCGCCCGCGCCGCGGTCGAACTGTGGAAGGCCAAGCCGCTGGACGCGGCAGCCAATTCGGCCGACGTTCCCGAATCCTGGCAGAACGGCGCACCGCAGACGACCGCCAGCATCGACATGACGAAGGCCGTCCAGAATATCCAGCGCATTCTCAACAAGAATGGCTATGACGCCGGTGGCGCCGACGGCAAGATGGGCCAGAAGACCAAGATCGCGATCATGGCTTTCCAGACCGATAACAAGATGCCGGCGACCGGCGAGGTCGATGAAAAACTGGTCAAGGCGCTGCTGGCGCGCAAATAACGGCAGAGGCGTCGCTTCCACGACGCCCTTGCCACACATTTGCCTGTTAACTGATTGAGATGTTTTTTGTTTCGGCGGCGTAGCGCGGTTTGACTTCGCAGCACCTCCGGCGCAAGAACGAATTGGCTTGTCGGTCCAAGATGCCCGCAACGGTTGCATTCGCCGACAGGCAGAACTGATCGAGACTGACGGGTGGGCATCTATCTCCCGATCGCGGAAATTTCCGTCAACGTCTTCGTCCTGCTGGCCATGGGTGCGGCGGTGGGCTTCCTGTCGGGCATGTTCGGGGTCGGCGGGGGCTTCCTTATCACGCCCCTCTTGATCTTCTACAACATACCGCCGGCGATCGCGGTCGCCACCGGCGCCAACCAGGTCATCGCCTCCTCCGTCTCCGGCGTCCTTTCGCACATGAAGCGGGGGACGCTCGACTTCAAGCTCGGTGGGGTTTTGCTGGCCGGCGGCATCATCGGCTCCACCGCCGGCATCTACGTCTTCGCCTTCCTGCGCCGCCTCGGCCAGCTCGACCTGTTCATCTCGCTGCTCTACGTCGTGCTGCTTGGCACCGTCGGCGGGCTGATGCTGGTCGAAAGCGTCAATGCCTTGCGTGCCACACGTAGCGGCGCGGCACCGGTGCTGAAGAAATCCGGGCAGCACAACTGGATCCACCGCTTGCCGTTGAAGATGCGTTTCAGGGCCTCAAAGCTGTTCGTCAGCGTCATCCCGGTGCTTGGCCTGGGCGCCGGCATCGGCTTCCTGTCGTCAATCATGGGCGTCGGCGGCGGTTTCATCATGGTGCCGGCGCTGATCTATCTCCTGAAAGTGCCGACCAATGTCGTTATCGGCACATCGCTGTTCCAGATCATCTTTACCTCCGCCTATACGACGCTGGTCCACGCCACCACCAACCAGACGGTCGACGTCGTGCTGGCCTTCCTGCTGATGGCGGGCGGCGTGGCCGGTGCGCAATATGGCGCCAAGGCCGGCCAGAGGCTGCGCGGCGAACAGCTCAGGGCCTTGCTGGCGGTGCTGGTGCTGGCGGTAGCGATACGACTGGCCATCGGTCTCTTCGTCACCCCGCCCAACCTCTATTCGCTGTCTGCCGCGGGCCTCAACTGATGAGGGCTCCGAACGCGTTCGCAACAGCCATTTTCCTGTCGCTGCTTGCGGCCGCCGTGCCGGCGAAGGCACAGGTCCCGATGACGGAAGGCATCCAGATCGGGCTCTCCACCGACAATGTCTCGATCACCGCCGGCTTTTCCGGCGCCGACCTGACCATCTTCGGTTCGCTGGAAAATCCCGATCCACTCGTGGCGCGCCAGGGCCGCTACGATGTCATCGTCGTGCTCGAAGGGCCGCCCAAACCGGTGGTCGTGCGCCGCAAGGACCGGGTTCTCGGCGTCTGGATCAATCTGGACTCCGAGACCTTCGAGAACGTGCCGGTGTCCTATTCGGTGGCGACGACGCGGCCGCTGCAGGACATCACCGAGCCGAACAGCTATAAGCAGCTGTCGCTCGGCGCCTCCAACCTTTACATGCAACCCGCCGATCCCGGCGACAGCCCGGCGACGATCGAGGAATTCACCGCGGCGCTGCGGGAGCGCAAGTCGGCGACCGGCCTCTACAGCGAGAATGTCGGCGGCGTGCAATTCCTGTCGCAGAACCTGTTCCGCGCCACCGTCAGGCTGGCGCCGAACGTTCCGGTCGGCACCCACAAGGCGCGCGCCTTCCTGTTCAAGAGCGGCCTGTTCATCAAGGAGAGCTCGGCCCAGCTCGAAATCCGCAAATCCGGTTTTGAACAGTCGATCTTCCGTGTCGCACACAATTATTCCTTCCTCTACGGCGTCTTCGCGATATCGCTAGCCATGCTGACCGGCTGGCTCGGAAGGCTGATCTTCCGGAGAGACTAATGCATGTCGCCCAAAAGTGGCCCCGGTTTTGGGAGAACGACATGCATCGAATCAAAAACCTAAGGCGCGTCGCCTGAATTCGTTCAAACGCGACGCGCTTTTAGAACTTTTCCCGAAAAGTGGTTTCCCTTTGCGGGAGCATGCGGTAGACCGCGCTCCCAGCCAACAGGCAGATACAAACAATTCGGTTCGGCAGAGCAGCCCCTCCCCGGGCAGCGCGCGATTTCTCGTGGCGCCTATCGGCTCGTCGACGACCAATACAGGAACTTGTCATGCGACCAGCCTTCGCCGGCATCGACTTCGGCACTTCCAATTCCACCGTGGGCGTGGTCAGGAACGGGCAGCCGCGCCTCGTCACGCTTGAGGACGACCAGGTCACGCTGCCCAGTGCCGTGTTCTTCAACTTCGAGGACAACCGCACCTGTTTTGGCCGCCACGCCATCGCCAACTACACCGACAGCATCGAAGGCCGGCTGATGCGCTCGCTGAAGAGCGTGCTCGGCAGTTCGCTTGCGCACGAGAAGACCCGTATCAAGGCGCGCTCGATCGGGTTCATGGAAATCGTCGGCCTGTTCCTCGGCCATCTCAAGAAGAAGCTCGAAGCAGACGCCGGCGATGCCGTCGAAACCGTGGTGCTTGGCCGGCCGGTTCAATTCGTCGATGACGACGCCGAGGCCGACGCGAAGGCGCAAAGCGAACTTGAGAACGCCGCGCGCGCCCAGGGCTTCAAGCACATCGCATTCCAGTTCGAACCGATCGCGGCGGCGCTCGACTACGAGCAGAAGGTGGCGAGGGAAGAGCTGGCGCTGATCATCGACATGGGCGGCGGCACGTCGGACTTCTCGGTCGTGCGCGTTTCACCGCGGCGCTCCCGTTCGCTCGACCGCAAGGACGACATCCTGGCCAGCCGGGGCGTCCATATCGGCGGCACGGATTTCGACCGGCTGCTGAGCATCGCCCATGTCATGCCGCAGCTTGGCTATTTGACGCCGACCAAGGACGGCAAGCGCAATCTGCCGGCCAGCTACTTCATCGACCTCGCGACATGGCAGCGCATCAATCTGGTCTACACCGCCAAGGCGATGACGCATCTGCGCCAGATCCGCTACGAGGCTGAGCGCGCCGACCTGGTCGACCGCTTCATCCACATCGTCGAGCACCGCTACGGACACGCGCTGGCGGCGCTTGTCGAAAAAGCCAAGATCGAGCTCACCGACAGCTCGTTCGCAGAGGTCGCGGTGAAGCTGCCGGGCGCGGAGTTCGCCGCCGAGATTACGCGCAGCGGGCTGGAAGCCACGATCGCCAGGGATATCGAGCGGGTCACAGGAACGGTGGCGCAGACCATCCGGGACGCTGAGGTCAGGCCATCCGATATCACCGCGGTGTTCCTGACCGGCGGATCGACCGCGATTCCGCTCGCCAGACGAGAGATCCTGTCGCTGGTGCCGCAGGCATCCGTCATCGAAGGCGACATGTTCGGCTCGGTCGGACTTGGCCTGGCGCTGGATGCTCAGCGAAAGTTCGGCTGAGGCTTTCTTGGAGCGGTTCTGCTTTACCGATCCGCGTTGGACTAGGCCATATGCACATAAACGCCGCAGGCGTGACGCGACGAAGGCCTGGACAGGGACTTACCCGCGCGTTGTCAAAGTCGAGAGCTGGTCAGTGTCGTATCGGTTTCGCAAATCGGCGAGCGCTTTTGGGTCCGGCGCACCTTGCGCCGCGAGTTTGGCAAGTTCTTCGAAGTAGTGCTCGTGGCCAGGCGGAGAGACGGTCATCAGCACGCGCGCGGGCCCCTCACTGACATTCGTGATGTCGTGCGGTACTCCCGGTGGAATGAACAGATAGGTTCCGGGCGTTGCACGGATCGTCTTGTCGCCGACATGCCACGCACACTCGCCCTCGAGCAGGTAGAACGTCTCTTCCTGGACGCGGTGAACATGCCGTCCGGTGGCGAATCCCGCTGGGATCGTCCAGTCAAACATGCTCGTGTGCTTGGTATTTTCGCCGGTGACGAGGAAGACCATAGGTTGACCACGCAGCATGATACCCTTCTTCTCATCGGGCATGCGAATGACGGCATTGGCACTCATAGGATCCTCCTTTGACTGGGCGCTTACTTCTGGCAAGCACCTGTGCAACATTGGGCGTCGATGCCGGGAAGTCGTGAATTCGTTCCCAAAAATTTGCTAAAAGCGTTGGATGGCACTCGGAGGCGACCTTTATCAGTTTGGCCCGTTCCGTCTCGATCAGGTGGCGGGCATTTTGTACCACGGTGCCGAGCCGACCATGCTTGGGCAACGCGCCGTCTCGCTTTTGCGCTTGCTGCTCCAAAACGCGGGCGTACCGGTATCCAAGGACGCGTTGGTCGAGGCCGGCTGGGGCGAGTTGGCGGTTGCCGATAACAACCTAACGGTCCAGATCGCGGCCTTGCGCCGGGTATTGGCCAACGCAGCGAATGCTGAGAGCTGGATCGAAACACTGCCGCGACGCGGCTATCGCTATGTAGGACCGGCTGTTGCGACGAATGTCCCTGCATCCCGCATCGCGTTGGCGCTGACCTTGCCTGAGAAACCGTCCGTCGCGGTCCTGCCGTTTTCGAACTTGAGCGGAGATCCACAGCAGGAGTATTTCGCTGATGGAATGGTCGACGACATCATCACCGGCCTGGCACGCATAAACTGGCTTTTCGTAATCGCGCGAAATTCGACCTTCACCTACAAGGGCCGCGCCGTGGACGTGAAGCAGGTCGGCAGCGAGCTTGGCGTGCGATATGTCATCGAAGGCAGCGTGCGCAAGGCCGGCGGCAGTGTGCGCGTGACCGGTCAGATGATCGATGCATCGACCGGCGCGCATGTGTGGGCCGAGCGCTACGACCGCAGCTCCGAGGACATTTTCGCGCTTCAGGACGAGATCGCGCTATCAGCGGTGGGCGCGATCGCCCCGAGCATGCGAAAAGCGGAAATTGAACGCGTCAGGCGGAAGCGCCCGGAGAGTCTCGATGCCTACGATCTCGTGCTTCAAGCCCAGCCTGACGTTGACACAGGTATGCCGGCGCAAGTTATTAGAGCGCTGGCGCTTCTTGAGCGTGCCATCGCACTCGAGCCCGCCTATGCCCTTGCACATGGCAATGCCGCGATGTGTCATCATTGTTTGTTCCTTCGCGCCGGGCTGCAGGAGGTCAACCGTACCGCTTCGATCCGGCATGCCCGATGGGCCATTGTTCATGGGCAAGATGATGCGCTCGCTCTGACATGGGCAGGGTTTTCGATCGGCATGGACGCGCATGATCGCGCCGCCGCATTCACAGCATTGGAAGCAGCCCTCGCCATTAGCCCGTCATCGGCGCTGACCTACATTCTTGGCAGCGTCATTCTCGGATGGGGCGGCGAAGCAGAGCGAGCGATAGAATGGAGCGAGAAGGGTATGCGGCTAAGCCCGTTCGATTCGTGGACTTGGGCCGCGTTTGACGCGCAAGCTATGAGCCATTTGCTGCGCGGGCGTTACGAAGAAGCCTGTCGTGCGGCATACAAGTCCGTTCAAGCCAATCCGGCACACAGCATCACCTATGTGCAACTAGCCGCTGCGCTCGCCAAACTCGGGCGGCTGGACGAAGCACGGGCGGCGGCCGCGCGCGTGCGCGAGCTTCAGCCGGGCTTTCGCTACAGCCGCCAGTTTGCTGGCGTGCGCTGCGCGCCAGCGCTCGCGGAAACTCTTGGAAGCGCGCTGCGGGACGCCGGATTGCCAGAGTGACGGTCGAGCGCCGAGGCGGACGGCGCTTGCGATGGTCCAACCTGGGTCATTTCGACGGACTCAGCGGGATTGACGCAGCATCCGCCTTGCCGCCGAGATGCGTCTTGAGCGCCATCTGGGCAAGGCTTGCCTGGCGATCGCGATGTGTGATCATGGCGAAGTCGCGCTTCGGCAATTCGAGCGGCACGGACCTGAGACTGCCTTCGGCCACGGCGCGGACCACGACAAGCTCCGAAATGATTGTGGCGCCGGCTCCCGCCTCGACCGCCTGGCGGATAGCCTCATTGCTCGGCAGCACCAGGAATATCTGTAAATCGGCGAGCGAAATTCCTTCGCGACGCGCCAGATCCTCCAGCACTTCGCGCGTGCCCGAACCGCCCTCGCGGATGATCCAGCGCAGGCCCTTGATGTCGGGGTGGCCGGGCGCAATCTCGGCGATCTCCGGATGCGAGCTGGCAACCACCAGCATGAGCCTGTCGACGTCGACCTTGGCGCGGCGCAATATGTCGGACTCGGTGCGCCCCTCGACCAGACCGAGATCGGCCGCACCATCAAGGACATTGGCCTCGACCTGCCTGGTGTTGCCGATGGTGACGCTCAGCCTGACGGCCGGATAGGCTTCATGGAAGGACGCCAGCCGGCGCGGCAGCCAGTAGCTGGCGATGGTCTGGCTGGCGGCGATCGAGAGGCTGCCGGTGACCGTCTGCGAGACATGCTCCAGTACATTGCGCGCGGCAGCCGCCCGTTCGAGCACTGCCTTGGCTTCGGGCAGGAACCGGTGTCCGGTCTGGGCAAGCTCGATGTTGCGGCCGACGCGGTTGAACAGATGGACGCCGTGCTGTTCTTCAAGCGCCCGGATGGCGGCCGATGCTGCCGACTGCGAAATGCCCAGCAGTTCCGCCGCCTTGGTCATATGGCCGCGCTCGGCGACGGCGACGAAAATCCGCAACTGGTCCAGGGTCATGGGCGCATTAAGAACCAATATCGATCGAATTTACAAGAACAACTGATTAGACAGATCGATGTCTTTATTCTAAGTTTTCTAGGTAGATTAGAACAAATTCGCCGAGATGTCGCAGAGAGCAGAATGATCGGGCGGTTCAGATCCCTGTTTGCGCATTGGACCCGCGGCATAAGGCGACGGTTGGCGGGCGATCGCTATCATCCGGAAGAGCACTACATGCGAGGCCCCGGACCGAAGACACGTGCCAAATCCGCAAGCCGCGCGGACACCCTGGGATCATGATGCAGGGACCGCCGCGTGGCGCGAATTCGGCACCATCGCAACGCCCGCTTGCCGACACGCGCGCACCGGATGAAGGCGACGGCGTCGACACCTCGCCTGACGTTTCCGACAGCATTGCCAAGACGACCTGCTACATGTGCGCCTGCCGCTGCGGCATCGACGTGCACATCAAGGATGGCAAGGTCCGCTACATCAACGGCAACAAGGACCATCCGGTCAATCGCGGCGTGATCTGCGGCAAGGGTAGCTCCGGCATCATGCAGCACTACAGCCCAGCAAGGCTGAGGAAGCCATTGCTGCGCACCGGTCCGCGCGGCTCTGGCGAGTTCCGGGAAATCGAGTGGGAAGAGGCGTTTTCGATCGCGACGGAGCGGCTGTCGAACATCCGCCGGACCGACCCCAAGAAATTGGCCTTCTTCACCGGCCGCGACCAATCCCAATCCTTGACCGGCTGGTGGGCAAGCCAGTTCGGCACTCCGAACTTCGCCGCCCACGGCGGCTTCTGTTCGGTCAACATGGCGGCGGGAGGCCTCTACACGATCGGCGGCTCGTTCTGGGAATTCGGCGAGCCCGATTGGGACAACACCAAGTACTTCATGTTGTTCGGGGTCGCCGAGGATCACGATTCCAACCCGATCAAGATCGGTCTCGGCAAGCTCAAGGCGCGCGGCGCCAAAGTCGTCTCGATCAATCCGTGCCGGACCGGCTACAATGCGATCGCCGACGACTGGATCGGCATCCGGCCCGGCACCGACGGACTGTTCGTGTTCGCGCTTATCCATGAATTGCTCAGGGCGGGCCGCGTCGATCTCGATTATTTGCTGCGCTACACCAACGCTCACGTCCTCGTCATCCAGGAGCCGGGTGCGGCCGATGACGGGCTGTTCGTCCGCGATGCCGAGGGCAATCCGCTGGCCTGGGACAGGATGGCGAAGACACCGGTCAGCGCCACCGATGCCAGCGCGAGACCGGCGCTGACCGGCAGCTTCACGATCGACGGACGCCACTGCGTTCCGGTGTTCCAGTTGATCGCCGACCGCTACCTCGATGAGAGTTATGCACCGGACGCGGTCGCCGAGCGCTGCGGCATTGCCGCCGATACGATCCGCAGGATCGCCGCCGAACTCGCGCATGTCGCCTTCGAACAGACGATCGAGCTGCCGATCGCCTGGACCGACTGGGCCGGGCGCCGGCACGAGACGATCAAGGGGCGGCCTGTCTCGATGCACGCCATGCGCGGCATCTCGGCCCATTCGAACGGCTTTCATACCTGCCGCGCCCTCCATTTGCTTCAGGTGCTGCTGGGCACGGTGGATGTGCCGGGCGGCTTCCGCTTCAAGCCACCCTATCCCCGATCCGTACCGCCCGGTCCGAAGCCGGCCGGCAAGGCCGTCAAGCCGATGACGCCGCTTGAAGGGATGCCGCTCGGTTTCGTCTGTGGGCCGGACGACCTGCTGGTCGACGAGGCCGGCGCACCTCTTCGCATCGACAAGGCCTATTCCTGGGACGCGCCGCTGGCCGCGCACGGCCTGATGCACACCGTCATCCGCAACGCCTGGGCCGGTGACCCTTACCCGATCGACACGCTGATGATGTACATGTCCAACATGGCGTGGAATTCCTCGATGAACACCGTCGAGACCATCGCCATGCTGACCGACCATGACGACGCGGGCGACTACAAGATCCCCTTCATCATCTATTCCGACGCCTATTATTCCGAGACCGTGCCGTTCGCCGATCTCGTGCTGCCGGATACGACCTATCTCGAGCGGCATGACTGCATCAGCCTGCTTGACCGGCCGATCAGCCACGCCGATGGCCCGGGCGACGCTATTCGCCATCCCGTCGTCGAACCGGACCGTGATGTCCGGCCGTTCCAGTCGGTGCTGATCGAACTCGGCGCGCGGCTTGACCTGCCCGGTTTCGTCGACGAGGATGGCACGGCCAAATACCGCGACTACGCCGACTACATCGTCAACCATGAGCGCACATCAGGCATCGGCCCGCTCGCCGGCTGGCGCGGCAAGGACGGGGCGTCGGTCGGCAGGGGTGAGGCCAACCCGGACCAGTTGCAGCGCTACATCGACAATGGCGGCTTCTGGCATCACGATTTCGCTGACGACCAGCGCTACTACAAGATGGCCAATCGCTCCTATCTCGACTTCGCCGTGCAGATGGGCTTCATCCCCAAGGCGGAGCCGATCATCTTTCAGCTCTATTGCGAGCCGATGCAGCGCTTCCGCCTGGCCTCACGCGGCCATGGCCGCGTCTTGCCGCCGGAGGGCGATCGCCAGCGCATCGAGACCTTCATGGACCCGCTGCCCTTCTGGTACATGCCCTTCGAGGAAGCAGCCATCGACCTCGAAAAATATCCGCTGCACGCGCTGACGCAGCGGCCCATGCACATGTACCACTCGTGGGGGTCGCAGAATGCGTGGCTGAGACAGATCACCAGCCAGAACCGGCTGTTCGTGCATCAGCGGACGGCAGCAGATCTAGGCCTTGTCGATGACGACTGGGTGTGGATCGAAAGCATCAATGGCAGAGTGAAGGGGCAGATCAAGCTGATCGACGGGGTGAACGAAAGCACGGTCTGGACCTGGAACGCCATCGGCAAGCGGCGCGGCAGCTGGGGGCTGAAGGACGACGCGGCCGAATCCAATCGTGGCTTCCTGCTCAACCATATCATCGGCGACCAGACTTCCGCCGATGCTCAGGGCAAACGCTATTCGAACTCCGATCCTGTCACCGGACAGGCGGCGTGGTTCGATCTGCGCGTGCGCGTCGTCAAATGCGCCGCCGAGGAAGCCGGCTTCACCGAGCCGCAGTTCGAGCGTTTTCAGCAGCCACCGCATTTCGAACCCTCGCCCGACAAGCTGACCTTCGGCGCTGAGTTCCGCAGGGCAAGAGAGGCGGCCGAATGACCTGTCTGCCAAGTCAGAGCGGCAAGAAACTAGGGCTAGTCATCGATCTCGACACCTGCGTCGGCTGCCAGGCCTGCGTCACCGCCTGCAAGGAGTGGAACACCGGCGGCCACATGGCGCCGCTGACCGACATCGATCCCTATGGTGGCCATGTCGACGGCGTCTGGTTCAACCGTGTTCACAGCTACGAGCACACCACCGAGATGGGCGGGCGCACGGTCAACTTCCCGCGCTCCTGCCTGCATTGCGAGACGCCGGCCTGCGTCACCGTCTGCCCGACCGGCGCCTCCTACAAGCGGGCCTCGGACGGCATCGTGCTGGTCGACGAGGACAAGTGCATCGGCTGTAAATTGTGCAGCTGGGCCTGCCCCTATGGGGCGCGCGAATTCGACACCGATGTCGGGGTGATGAAGAAGTGCACGCTGTGCGTCGACCGCATCTACAATGACAATCTGGCCGAAGAAGACCGCGTGCCGGCCTGCGTCGCAGCTTGCCCGACCAGCGCTCGGCATTTTGGCGACCTGGGTGATCCCCTGTCGGCTGTCTCGCAACTGGTGGCGGAGCGCGGCGGCGTCGATCTGATGCCGGAGCTCGGCTATCGCCCGACCAACAAATACCTGCCGCCGCGCGCCCATACCAAGCGCGCCGCATCGGTGGCCGCGCCGGCCCTCGAACCGGTGCGGGCCGAAGGCGGTTTCCTCGGCTGGGTTGATCGCATGCTTTCGAACTAGCCATGCATCCAGCCTTCTCCGTCGTCTTCTTCACCACCGCCACGGGCGCCGGCTATGGGCTGCTCGCGCTGCTGGGCGTGCTCGGAGGATTCCAGATCATCCCTCCCGATTTCTGGCTGGGCTTCATCGGCCTTGGGCTGGCACTCGGCCTGATCGCGGCCGGCCTGTTATCGTCGACCGGCCACCTCGGCAGACCCGAACGCGCCTGGCGGGCATTCTCGCAGTGGCGGAGTTCATGGCTATCGCGCGAAGGTGTTGCCTCGGTCATCACCTTCATCCCGGCGGGACTGTTCGGCATCGGTTGGGTATTTTTTGGCCGCACCAGTGGCTGGGTGGCCATTGCTGGACTGCTGGCCGCCTGCGGCGCGATCGTCACCGTCTGCACCACGGGCATGATCTATTCGTCGCTGAAGCCGATCGCCCAATGGCACAGCCGGTTCACGCTGCCGGCCTATCTCATCTTCTCGGCGATGACCGGCAGCATGCTGCTGAACGCGCTGCTACAGGGATTTGCTCTCGGCTCGAAAGCGATCCTGGTGGCTTCCATGCTGCTGACCCTGCTCGGCTGGGGCTGGAAGCTGGCGACCTGGCGCCACAATGACCGGCTGGAAATCTCGACCACCGCCAACACCGCGACGGGACTGGCCGGCGGCACGGTACGGTCGCTGGAATGGCCGCATACCGAGGAAAACTACCTGCTCAAGGAAATGGGTTTTCGCATCGCACGCAAACACAGCGCGCGTCTGCGCCAGATCGCACAGGGTCTGGCCTTTGCCTTACCCGTCCTGCTGCTCGCGGCTACTTTCGCCCTGCCCTGGCCCTTCGCAGCGGCGATGTCGGTGCTCGCCGTGATCGTGCAGTTCGCCGGCATGCTGGTCGAACGCTGGCTGTTCTTCGCCGAAGCGAAGCACACCGTCACGCTCTACTACGGCAGGTAGGGAACGCCAACATGCCATCGCAATTGCTGAATGTCAGTTAGTGTTGTCGTAAGTTGTGGCTCGGAAGAATGTGTCGTAGTTCTTGGAACGGCATCTTCCGGATTGGCATAACAGGCGATGATCCTCACTCCCTTCAATTTAGCGTCGTATCTCGCACGAGGGGTTTGCGTTGCGGGTATTTTGGTTTTTGCTTCCCACGATTCAATAGCAGGCGCGCTCGAAGCCGACGCCGCCTTTGAAGCGAAGAATTATACAGAAGCGTACAAAGAATGGACGGCCCTCGCCCTAGAGGGCGATATCACTGCGCAGTTTAATGTCGGATTTCTGTATTCCAGGGGGCTTGGTGTACCTCTGGATTATTCCAAGGCTGCCGAATGGTGGGGTAAGGCGGCGGATCAGGATATGGCAGTGGCCGAGTTGAATCTTGGTCTTTTGTATTCTTGGGGAAAAGGCGTTCAGCAAGACGATGCGAAAGCGGTGGAACTTTGGCGCGGTGCCGCTGTTCAAGGTTTGGCCGAGGCTCAGCAATATCTGGGATACATGTATTTTCTTGGCAAAGGAGTACCCCAAAGCGGTGCCGATGGGGTTCTTTGGTCGACCAAAGCAGCGGAACAAGGCAACGTTGACGCGCAGGTAAACTTGGCCGCCGCCTACCTGACCGGCGAGGCCGTGGATAAAAACGACAAGCTGGCCTTTTATTGGTACGAGAAGGCCGCACAGCAAAATAACGGCAAAGCGCAGTTCAACTTGGGCGTGATGTACTTGAAAGGCGTTGGTGTCGAGAAGAATATCGAGCTTGCTGTCCAATGGCTGAAACGCTCCGCAGCGCAAGGGCATAATGGTGCGGAAGAGGCGCTCGACCGCATACAGGCAGCATTGAAGAAAACTTGAATTCCATCAAGACTAAGCGGCGACCTCAGCCCGGTCGCAGCATCGAGCGGGAGATCGCGAAGATGCGGTCCGCGCCAAGCATATAGGCCATCAGGGTGTCCAAGCGGAACAGCCCGGCATAGGCGCGGTCGAGCACGTTGAGCGAACCGGTATAGGCGCCGAAGGCCGGCATGATCATGCGGCCGCCATCGCCGGCAAAGCAGCGCCGCCGCACCGAACGGCCGCGTTGGACGATGCGGGCGCATGGATGCAGATGTCCCGCTATTTCACCCTCGACGCGTACCTTCGACGGCTCATGGCGGAACAGCAGCGAGCCGATGGCGAGTTCACGCACCGTTTCGCCCGGCAGGTCGGCGGGTGCTTCCGGATCGTGATTGCCAGCGACCCAGAACCAGTCGCGGCCTGCCATCAACGCTTCCAGCCGCGCGCGAAAACTTGCATGCATGCGCTCGGCGCCGCCGCCGTCATGGAAGCTGTCGCCCAGGCTGATGACGATGGATGGCTGGTAGTCAGCGATCACGGCCTGCAGTCTCAGCAAGGTTGCACCGGTGTCGTAAGGCGGAATCAGCGTGCCGCGCCTTGCCAGCGACGAACCCTTTTCCAGATGCAGGTCGGACACGGCCAGAAGCCTGAACTCGGGAAAATAGAGCACACCGCGCGGGTCGCAGACGGCGCGCTCGCCGGCGATGCCGACAAGGTCGGCCTCGCCGATCAGCGATGTGCGCGCCAGCGAAAAATTCATTCCTCGACCATCCCCGGCCCCATTGCCTCCTCGACCAATGTCGCCGCATCCATAAGCAGCGTTTCATCAGCCTCGCCGTTCACCGGCATCTTGCCGATCTCAAGCATGATCGGCACGGCAAGCGGCGAAATCTGTTCAAGCGCCTTATGCACGATTCGACCCTGGATGCGCGAGAGCATGTCGGCAAGTCTGCTGACATCGAGCAGACCGGTCGCCGCATCCGCACGTGTCGCCTGCAGCAGGATGTGGTCCGGCTCATGGCTGCGCAGCACATCGTAAATGAGGTCAGTCGACACGGTGACCTGGCGGCCGCTCTTTTCCTGGCCCGGATGGCGTTTTTCGATCAATCCCGAAATCAGCGCGCAGTTGCGGAAGGTGCGCTTGAGAAGCCAGCTGTCGGCCAGCCAGGCTTCGAGGTCGTCGCCAAGCATGTCCTGGTCGAAAATTGCACTGAGCGAAGGCTTCCGAGCTTTGAACATCGTGCCCATGTCGCCCAGTGACCATATCGCCAGTGCATAGTCGGTGGCGACAAAGCCGAGCGGCCTGGCTCCCGTCCTGTCGAGGCGGCGGGTGAGCAGCATGCCGAGCGTCTGGTGCGCTAGCCTGCCCTCGAACGGGTAGGCCACGAGATAATGGCGATTGCCTCGTGGAAAGGTCTCGATCAGCAGGTCATCGCGTTTGGGCAGCACCGATTTGTCGGCCTGGAACCGCAGCCAGTCGGCGACCTGCTCGGGCAGCTTCTTCCAGCGCTGCGGGTCGTCCAGCATGATGCGGACCTGTTCGGCGAGATAGGTCGAAAGCGGGAACTTGCCGCCGCCATAATAGGGCACCTTGGCATCGCTGCCCGGCGCGTTCGACACGAAGCATTCATTCTCGCGAATGCCTTCGAAGCGCAGCACCTTGCCGGCAAACATGAACGTGTCGCCATGCGTCAGCGTTTCGAGGAAGGCTTCCTCGATCTTGCCGAGAACCCGGCCGCCGCGCGAAGCCGCGCCTTTGCTGCCGGCCTTGATGTAACGCACGTTGAGGGCCGGCACCTCGATGATGGTGCCGACATTCAGCCTGTATTGCTGGGCAACGCGCGGATTGGACACGCGCCACAACCCATCCTTGTTCAGCCGGATGCGGGCATAGCGCTCATAATTCTTCAGCGCATAGCCGCCGGTGGCGACGAAATCTACGACACGATCGAATGTCGACCGATCGAGGCTGACATAGGGCGCGGCTGTTCGCACTTCCTCGAACAGATCATCGGCACGGAATGGCGCGCCGCAGGCGCAGCCCAGCACATGCTGGGCCAGCACATCGAGGCCGCCATCGATCAGCGGCGGCGTGTCCTGCGCGCCGAGATAATTGGCATCGAGGGCGGCCCGGCACTCCAGCACCTCGAAACGATTGGCCGGGATCAGGATCGCCTTGGACGGCTCGTCCATGCGGTGGTTGGCACGGCCGATGCGCTGCGCCAGCCGGCTCGCCCCTTTCGGCGCGCCGACATGCACGACCAGGTCGACATCGCCCCAATCGATGCCGAGATCGAGCGTCGAGGTGGCGACGATGGCACGCAGCGCATTCTCGCCCATCGCCTTCTCGACGCGCCGGCGCTGGGCAACGTCGAGTGAGCCGTGATGCAACCCGATCGGCAAGGTATCCTCATTGACCCGCCACAATTCCTGGAACAGCAGCTCCGCCTGGCTGCGGGTGTTGACGAACAACAGGGTCGTCTTGTGGCGCTTGATCTCGTGGTAAATCTCCGGCGTGGCGTAGCGCGCCGAATGCCCCGCCCACGGCACGCGCTCTTCCGAATCGAGGATGGAGATCTCCGGCTTCGCACCGCCCGTAACGACGATCAATTCGGCCATCCCCGGGCTTGTCGACTCTTTGGGTGGATTCTGGCTGACCAGCCAGCGCCGCAACTCGTCTGGCTCGGCCACCGTCGCCGATAGCCCGATCGTCTGCAGGCCAGGGACAAAGCTGCGCAACCGCGCCAGCCCGAGCGCCAGCAGATGTCCGCGTTTCGACGTCACCAGTGAATGCAATTCGTCGAGCACGACGTAGCGCAGGTCCTCGAAAAAGCGTTTCGCATCACTGGCTGCAATCAGCAGCGCCAGCTGCTCGGGCGTGGTCAACAGGATGTCGGGGGGCACCAGCTTCTGGCGCTGGCGCTTGTGCCCGGGGGTGTCGCCGGTGCGCGTCTCGATGGTGACGGGCAGCCCGATCTCCTCCACCGGCTTGCCGAGGTTGCGCTCGATATCGACGGCAAGCGCCTTCAGTGGCGAGATATAGAGCGTGTGGATGCCGCGATGCGCCTGGCCCGGCTTTCGCCTTGGCCGGTTCGCAAGTTCAGTCAGCGAGGGCAGGAACCCAGCCAGCGTCTTGCCGGCGCCAGTCGGGGCGATCAGCAGGACCGACTGTCCGGCCTGGGCCTTCGACAGAAGTTCAATCTGATGGGCGCGCGGCGACCAACCTTTCTCGCCAAACCATCGGATGAATGGTTCTGGCAGGACTACGGAGGCATTCTGTTCGGCAAGGCGCGGTTGCTCTGTCACGTGCCAGAGTTAGCGCGACGGCAATCAATCGCCAAGAAGAATCGGAACAAAAGGGGATCGTTCTTTGCTACGGCCGCCGAAACCCCGTCGGGCCGCCATAGAGGTAGCCGATGCGGGCGACGGCATCCTTCAGTCCCTCGCGCGACACCAGCATGGTGTTGCCGTTGGCGTGGATCATGGTGTCGGCATCGGTCATAACGGCGACATGGCCCTTCCAAAACACCAGGTCGCCCCGCCGCAACCCTGAGAAAGCGGGCCCCGGTTCCAGCGGCTCGCCGAGCGTCGTCGCCTGCATGTCGGTATCGCGCAGCACGTTCCTGCCGGCCATGCGCATCGCCAGTTGCACCAGGCCCGAACAATCGATGCCGAAGCCGGAAGCCCCGCCCCACAAATAGGGTGTGCCGAGAAACATCTCAGCCACCGAAACGTAATCGGTGGCCACTTCACCGAGAGGCCGCAGATGACCTGCTATCAACGCTTCGCCGGAGGGCAGAACGGCATAGTGGGTGCCGCGTGTCTCGGCCGCATCCGTCACTGTCACCGTCGATCCCATCGACAATTGTCCTGAGATCGGAAACCGCAAATCGGGTCCAGGATAGAGAAAAGTGCGTGGTGCCGAGACGATGTGCGTGGGCGCATGTTCCCGCCCGCCCAGCATGGTATCGGCGACATAGCCGACATAGCCGTCACGTTCCGCCTGGACCCAGGCCCAGCCCTCAGCGACCTCGAAGACCAGGACATCGTCGCCGAACAGGGCTTGCGTGTTGACGCCGGCATCCGGCCGCGGCGCCTTGCGGATATCGGCCACGGCTGCAGTGATCCGCGCCGGCCGACCGGCAACGAAGCGGTCTGCGGCGACTTCGCCCTTCAGCCGTGCATCGGCGAGGTCGGAACGGAAAGCGTGAAGGCGGGCATCCCTGGCAGTCAAATCGGCAACTCTGAAATTAGATGGGTAACTCATGGGCCTTGGCGATGATATCATCGCCGAAGCGCTCAACAAAGAGAGCGCCCTCGACCGTGCGTCTGATCAGCACATTTCGCTTGTCGAGTTCGTCGCGATGGCGCGATACCAGTTTCAATGCGCCCATCGTGTCAAGCGCGCGCGTAATCACCGGCTTGGTGACGTTGAGGCGGGCAGCTAGCCCACGCACGGTATGTGGCGGCGGGTCGAGATAGATTGTGAACAGGATCGCGGTCTGGCGCATGGTCAGATCGGGTGCATCGTTGCGCACTTGCGACAGCATCACTTGCTGCCACAGTCGCAAGGCCTGGCTCGGGCGCATCGCAATCGACATCGCGCCAGCATGACGGCAAATTGTTTCGGTTCCGTTTCAGTTTCCAACCTGCTGAATCAGGATTTTGGCAGAAAGCCGGTTCCGACTTTTCGGGACCGTCGTTAGCCAAGACGTTTCGCGATGATCCACTCCAGAGCTCGGATGCCTTGTGCCTCGCCGCCTGCAGGACCATGCGGGCGATCGGCAGGGTTCCAGGCGAAGATGTCGAAATGCGCCCAAGCCACAGTCTTTTCGACAAAGCGCTTCAGGAACAGTGCCGCCGTGATCGAGCCGGCAAAACCGTCCGTGGTGACATTGTTGATGTCGGCGATCTTCGACGCCAGTTTTGAATCGTAAGGCCGCCACAATGGCATCCGCCACAGCGGATCCTCGACCGCAACGGAAGCCGCCGCGAGGTCGAATGCCAGGGTTTCGTCGCCGGTGTAGAATGGTGGCAGGTCGGGACCGAGCGCGACCCGGGCAGCCCCAGTCAGCGTCGCCATGTCGACCAGAAGCTGCGGCTCCTCCTCGTCGGCCAGCGCCAGCGCATCGGCGAGCACCAGCCGCCCCTCGGCGTCCGTGTTGCCGATCTCGACTGACATGCCCTTGCGGCTCGACAGCACGTCGCCGGGCCGGAACGCGTTGCCGGCAATCGAATTCTCGACCGCGGGAATGAGCACGCGCAGCCGCACATCCAGCCCGGCAGCCATGATCATCGATGCCAGGCCAAGCACGTTGGCGGCACCGCCCATATCCTTCTTCATCAAAAGCATGCCGGACGACGGCTTGATGTCTAGACCGCCAGTGTCGAAACAGACACCCTTGCCGACCAGCGTCACCTTCGGCGCGCCTTGCTGCCCCCAACGCATGTCGATCAGGCGCGGCGCGGCGGTCGACGCGCGGCCGACGGCGTGGATCATCGGGAAATTCTGATCGAGGAGCTCGTCGCCCTTGACCACCGAGACTTCGGCCTTGTGCCTGTCGGCAAGGGTCCGCACCGCCTTCTCCAGGTCTTCCGGGCCCATATCGCTGGTCGGCGTGTTGACCAGATCGCGGGCCAGGAAAACGCCATCGACAATGCGGCGAGCCCGCGCGGTATCGACACTGGCCGGCAGGCCGAAGCGTAGCGCCCTGCCAGGTTTCTTGCCATAGCGGGTGAAGACATAGCCGCCGAGCATCAGCGCGATTGCCGCGAGTTCCGGCTCGGCCGGCGTCGAGGCGAAATGCCAGTCGCCTTCCGGCAAGGCTCTCGACAATGCGCCGAGGGCGAGCGCGCCTTCGCCATCCCCGGTACCGAAGAGCGCGCCGCCGAGCGCTCCGTTTTCGCCAGGTACGACCAGCGTCCTGCCTGCCTCGCCGGAAAAGCCGTTGGCTCTGGCCCAGGCAACGGCCGCTGGCGCGAGACCGGCTGCGTCCAGACCGTCGCTGGCGACCAGATGGATCGGCAGTGCGCCCGGCAATTTCTTCTCGACGAGTTCGACAGGCATTCGACGGTCTCCATGGTGCGGGCGCCGCGAGTCGGCGTTCTTAACTGTCCGTTAGGGTTAACAGAATATTTCTGCGGGAGGGAAGACGGCCACGCAATGGCCGCGCATGAATGGAGGCTTAGGTAGCCGATGCCGACCAACAGCACGATCAGCGTCAAGGGAAAGCGGCTCATCACCACGGCCCTTGCCTTGGCGCTCGCGGCGGGCGTCGCCGGTTGCGGAACCGACAAGCTCTCCACCGGCTCGATCGGGCGCACCGGAGGCAAACCGCTGGAAACCATGTCGACCGGAGAACTGCACAATGCCACCGGCGCCCTTGGCCAATCCTACGCCAGGAACCCCAACGACAAGCGGATAGCGACGAATTATGCGGCGGCACTGCAGATGGATGGTGACGCCGACCAGTCGCTCGCCGTGATGCGCAAGCTGGCGATCGCTCTGCCGAAGGATCGTGACGTGCTTGCCGCCTATGGCAAGGCGCTGGCGGCCAACGGCCAGTTCGAGGCAGCGCTTGACGCCGTGCGCCGCGCTCAGACACCGGAATATCCCGACTGGAGGCTGGTGTCGGCCGAAGCGGCCATTCTCGACCAGACCGGCCAGAAGGATAATGCGCGCCAGCTTTACCGCAAGGCGCTCGAACTCAAGCCGAACGAGCCTTCGGTGCTCTCCAACCTTGGCATGTCCTATGTGCTGGAAGGGGACCTGCGCACCGCCGAAACCTATATGCGCTCGGCCGCGCAGCAGCCGAATGCGGACAGCCGGGTCCGCCAGAACCTGGCGCTGGTCGTCGGACTGCAAGGCCGTTTCGACGAAGCCGAGAAGATTGCCTCGCAGGAACTCTCGCCTGAGCAGGCGCAGGCCAACGTCGCCTATCTCAGGCAGATGCTGGCACAGCAGAATGCCTGGAGCCAGCTCAAGGATCAGGACAAGTCAAAGTCCGCGACTAACTGAAACAACAATCCGCAAGGAAGTTGAATGAAAAAGGCCGCGCTGCATCCAGCGCGGCTTCTTCACATGTCGTACAGCGATTTGCCGCGCTGCTACTGAGATGCTGCCGGCGCCGGACGATCTCCGAAGATGCCGCGCTGACTGACCTGAATGCCTGCAGGGCCCAGAATGATGGCGAAAAGCACAGGCAGGAAAAACAGGATCATCGGCACGGTGAGCTTTGGCGGCAAGGCGGCGGCCTTCTTCTCGGCCGCATTCATGCGCATGTCGCGACTTTCGGCGGCAAGCACGCGTAGCGCATGCGCCACCGGCGTGCCGTAACGCTCGGCCTGGACGAGTGCCTGCGACACCGACTTGACCGAATCCAGGCCGGTACGGCTTGCCAGGTTCTCGTAGGCCTGCTTGCGCTCCGGCAGATAGGAAAGCTCGGCATTGGTGAGGATGAATTCTTCCGCCAGCGGCACCGATTGCGCGCCGATCTCATCGGCGACCTTGCGCAGCGCTGCTTCCACCGACATGCCCGATTCGACGCAGATCAGCATCAGATCGAGCCCATCCGGCCATGCCATCTGGATTGACTGCTTGCGCTTGGTGGCACGGTTGTTGACATAGACGACCGGTGCGTAGAAGCCGCCATACGCAACGAGGATACAGACGAACAGCCGGATGACCAATGGCTTGTCGGGCAATGCCCCGAGCACGAAGATGTAGATTGTGGCCAGCGCAAAGCCGACAAAAGGAAGTACCAGACGGAAGAAAAGAAACCGCGTCAGCGGATTCTGGCCCCGAAACCCGGCCACTTTAAGTTTCTGTAACGTGCCTTCGTCGGCGAGCGCGCGCCTCAGATCCAGCCGGTCGACAATGTTGCGCATGCCAACAGACTGTTCCTCGCGCAGGCCCTTGCGACGGCGATCCGCCTCGACGGCAAGCCGGGCGCGCTGTTTGGCACGCAATTCGTCGCGTTCCAGCGCAACGGTTTTCATGCGTGACTTGAGCTGGTTTCCGCCAAACGCCGGCAGCAAGGTGAAGAAGGTCGCAAACACCGCTATTCCGACCAGCAGCGCGATCAGGAAGCTTGGATCCGTCAGGGTTTTGACAACTTGCTCGGTCATGCCAGCATCCTAGACTTCGAAGTTCATCATCTTGCGCATCACCAGGATGCCGATCGACATCCAGACCCCAGCGCAACCAAGGATCAGATTTCCGACGCTGGTGGTGAAAAGCGGCATCAGGTAGGCCGGGCTCGACAGGTAGACGAGAAAGGCGACGATGAAGGGCAGCGCACCGATGATCGCGGCGGACGCCTTGGCTTCCATCGACAGCGCCTGCACCTTGGCCTTCATCTTCTTGCGATCGCGAAGCACGCGCGAAAGATTGCCCAGCGCCTCGGAGAGATTGCCACCGGCCTGCGACTGAATCTGGATGACGATGCCGAAGAAACCCGCCTCCGTGCAAGGCATGGTTTCGGGCATGCGCAAGGTTGCGTCGGGGATCGAGAGGCCCATCTGCTGTGAATCGACGATGCGACGAAACTCGGCCTTTACAGGCTCGGGCGATTCGTTGGCGATCAGGCGCACGGCATCGTTCAGCGGCAGGCCGGATTTGACCGCGCGCACGATGATGTCGAGCGCGTTTGGAAATTCGTTGAGGAATGCCTTGACCCGACGCCCGCGACGAAACGAGACGAACCAGCGCGGCAGGCCGAGCGCCCCGGCCAGCAGCACGCCAGGCAAGGCGAGCTTCGGCGCTCCGGCCACAAAGGCGGCCATGGTCAAAACGAGGCCGCATACGGCGGAATATACATAGAAGCGCTCTACCGTGGTCTTCAGGCCGGCCTGGCGGAGTTGGACCTTCAGCGGCGGTTTCTTGACGGCGCTGTCCTTGGTTCTCTGCTTTGCGTCGAGCTCGTTGAGTGAATCCTGAACCGACTTGCGCCGCTTGGTGGCTTCCGCCGCGCGATCACGCGAGGCCTTGACGACCGAGCGATCCGTCTCGGCGGTCCTGATCGTTTCGAGCCGCTTGCCGACCTGTTTCTCGTTGCTGATCCGAGTGAACAGAAATGCATAGGCGACGGCGCCGGCGCTGAAGCCGGCGAGTACGACAAACGCCAGTACTGTGCCGTCAATTCCAAACATTGGCTTGAACCCTTGCGCCCCAATATGCGTCAGTCAGCGCGTTTCTCCATCGCCTCGAGGGCTATGGCGAGGCGCTGCTCCTCGCCATAGTAGCGGGCGCGGTCCCAGAAATGCGGACGACCGATGCCGGTCGATACATGTTCTCCCAGCAGCCTGCCGTTGGCGTCCTCGCCCTTGATATTGTAGAGGACGATGTCCTGCGTAATGATGACATCTCCCTCCATCCCGATCACCTCGGTGATGTGGGTGATGCGGCGCGATCCGTCGCGCAGGCGTGCCGCCTGGATGATCACATCGATGGAGCCGACGACGATTTCGCGCACTGTCTTCTGCGGCAGCGAATAGCCGCCCATGGCGATCATGGATTCGATACGGTTCAGGCATTCGCGCGGGCTGTTCGAGTGGATCGTTCCCATCGAGCCGTCATGGCCGGTATTCATCGCCTGCAGAAGGTCGAACACTTCGGGTCCGCGCACTTCGCCGACGATGATGCGCTCGGGCCGCATGCGCAGGCAGTTCTTGACCAGGTCGCGCATCGTCACTTCACCCTCGCCCTCCAGATTGGGCGGGCGGGTTTCAAGGCGCACGACGTGCGGCTGCTGCAATTGCAGCTCGGCCGAGTCCTCGCAGGTGATGACGCGCTCCTCGCGGTCGATATAGTTGGTCAGGCAGTTTAGCAGCGTCGTCTTGCCCGAGCCGGTACCGCCCGAGATGACGATGTTGCAGCGAACCCGACTGATGATCTTGAGAACTTCGGCGCCCTGCGGTGAGATCGCGCCGAACTTGACCAGTTGATCGAGCGTCAGCTTGTCTTTCTTGAATTTGCGGATGGTGAGCGTGGCACCGTCGATGGAGAGCGGCGGCGCGATGACGTTGACGCGTGAGCCGTCGGGAAGGCGGGCGTCGCAGATCGGGCTGGACTCGTCGACACGACGGCCAACCTGGCTGACGATCCGCTGGCAGATGTTGAGCAGCTGCTGGTTGTCACGGAAGCGAACGCCGGTCTGTTCGACCTTGCCGTTGACTTCGATGTAGACGTTCCTGGAGCCATTGACCATGATATCGGCGATGTCGTCGCGGGCGAGCAGCGGCTCGAGCGGCCCATAGCCGAGCACATCGTTGCAGATGTCCTCGAGCAGTTCCTCCTGCTCGGCGATCGTCATCGCGAAATTCTTGATCGCGATGATGTCGTTGACGATATCGCGGATTTCCTCGCGCGCGCTTTCAGGATCAAGCTTGGAAAGCTGCGACAGGTCGATGGTGTCGATAAGCGCGGAGAAGACCTGGCTCTTGGTGTCGTAATAAGTCTCGCTCTTTTCGCGCTGTGCCCGCTTCGGCTCAGGCGCCAATGGCGGCGCCTCGACCGCACGGCGCGCTGGCGGCGCGACAGGTGCGCTTGGCGCAGCCGCAGGCCTGGCCAGAACCGCCGTGTCCGTGGAACTTGCAGCCGGCGGCGCAACAGGCGCTGGTGCTGGCGGGCGAAATTCCGGCGTGAACCGGTTGCCGTCGTCGCTGCCTCTTTTACCAAACATGATCGACTACCGATTCCACTGCTGAAGCGTCACTTCTTGTTGCGCGAAAGCTTGCCGAGCAAATTGCCAAGCCCGGTCTTCTTCTTGGCCTTGATTTCGCTGCGCCCGGTCAGCACATGCGCCATTTCGTTGATCATTGCGACAACCGGGTTCTTGGCATCCATTTCGCCGAGCATGCGTCCGTTGTTGGCGGCATTGCCGAACAGCAACGGATCAAAACCAATGACCGACATTGCCGACAGGCCGAGCGGCTCGGCGAAATCGGACGGCGAAATCTCCGGGCGCTTCGGGACGCCGGCCTGGTTGATGATCAGCTTCGGCGGCGGATCGTTGGGACGAAGCCGCTTCAGCATGTCGACGAGGTTCTTGGTGTTGCGCAGATTGGCCAGTTCCGGCGTCGCCGTGATGACGATCTCATCGGCCTTGATCAGGGTGTTCTTGGTCCAGCCCGTCCAGACATGGGGAACATCGAGAACCAAAAGCGGCACGCTGCGCTGAGCGGTGTCAACGAGCTGCGTGAAGGCCTCGGGATCGAAATCATAGACTCGATCGAGCGTCGAAGGCGCTGCCAGCAGCGACAAATGCTCGGCGCATTGAGTCAGCAGCCGGTCAAGATAGACTTCATCGATACGCTCCGGCGAAAACACCGCCTCGGCGATGCCTTGCGCCGGATCCTGGTCGAAGTTGATGTTGGCCGTGCCGAAAGCAAGATCGAGATCGGCAACGACCACTTCGGATTTGAACAGGGTCGACATCGCCCAGGCGATATTATGAGCAATCGTCGAGGAGCCGACACCACCCTTGGCGCCAACAAAGGCGATCGAGCGGCCGAGCGGCTCGGCTTCCGGATCGATGAAGATCGACGATATCACGCTGACGATGTCGGCCATCGACACCGGCGCGATCACATATTCGGAAATGCCGTTGCGGATGAGTTCGCGGTAGAGGCCGACATCATTGTAATGACCGATCACCACCACCTTCGAGGTCGGATCGCAATATTCCGAAAGCTGGGCGAGTTGCTCCAGCAATTGCTTCGGTTCGCTGCGCGATTCCAGCAGGATCAGGTTGGGCGTCGGCGCCGATTGGTAGAATTCTATTGCGGTGGGGACGCCGCCCATATGGACCTTGAGATGCGCCTTCGTCATGCGGCGGTCCTCGCCGGCGCGCTCGACCGGATTGGCAACGCCCTCGGTCTCGCAGAATGCCTGGATTGAGATGCGCGGGATCGGCCGCAATGCCTGCATCGCGGCAATGTCCTGCTGCGAGGTATCGCTGCCATCCACCGGGGCATCGTAGGCAAGGTTGCTCATCGTCATGCTCTTTTCCGTGGCCTGTTCAATCCGAGACTGGCGGCTCAGTACGTCACTTCCGAATTGCCGAGGAACTCGTCCGAAATACCTCTTGCACGATAGACATCGATCACCGCGCCGCGATTTTCAGCATCGATTGTGGAGGGCTTGCGCGGGCCGAGCAGATCGGCCGGATTGGCCATCTGGGCGGCAAGATTGTTCTGATAGGAGCAGCCGAAATCGGCATAGTGCTTGTTTTCCGACGTATCGACGAGGTCGTCGGGCCAGCGTCCGCATTTGTCGGTCTGGGCTCTCACCGAGATATAGGAGACGCGAACCGGGGCGGATGTCTCGCTCGATCCGGCCTGATAGGAGACCACGACGATGCGGTTGCGCTTGATGCCGCTGGCGACTGCGAGCCTGGCGAAATCACGGCCGGCCGCCGTCGCGGCAACCTCGTTGGCCGATCCGCTCGGGACCTGGATCGTCAGCGTCGGGGCGGCGCTCTTGTCATAGCCGTCGAGGAAGCCAAGAAGCGTATCGCGCTGCGAGCCGGTCATGCCGCGGTCACCAGCCCCGACAGGCAGGTCGATCTTCTGGTTCTTCTCCGCGATCACGATTGGATGGTTCGTGCGATAGTCATCCGGGATGGCGCCGACCGTGATGCTGTCGCGATGGGCGCAGCCGGCGAGCAGCGCCGCCATTGCAACCGCCACGACCGGAACGGCTCGCCGGCTGACCTGCGAACTGCCAAAGCGCATCCTTGTGGCGATGGTGCTTGCCTTCAATGCTGACTGAGACATGTCCGCTTCCCCGCTTACTTGTAGATGAAGCCGACGACGCCGTGGTAGCGGCCGTTGGGCTTGTCGGTCTGCATGGTGCCGTAGACGCGATTGACGCGGCCGAGGAACATGGCGGCGCCGTCGCTGGCGGCGTTGAAATTGTCGTCTGGCTTGGCAAGGTCGTTGCGTGCGACCGGTTTCACCAGATAGGGCGTGATGATGATGACGAGCTCGGTCTCGTTGCGCACGAAGTCCCTGCTGCGGAAGAGCGCACCGAGCACCGGGATTTTTGTCAGCCCGGGCAAGCCGTTGACGGCTTGCCTGACATCGTCGCGAACCAGGCCGGCGATCATCATGGAGCCACCAGATGGCAGTTCCACCGTGGTGTCGGCGAGACGCTTGCGAAGCGAAAGGGCGTTCATGCCGGCGCTCGTCACGCCTTCGGACAACGATACGGATCCCTCGGTTGTTGGTTCGGAAACGGAGGTTCGGACTTTCAGGCTTATGCGGCCGGGAGACAACACCACCGGCTGGAATTCCAGGCCGATGCCGTACTCGATCTTTTCGACAGTGTAGGTCTTCAACCCAGTCTGGTTGTCGGTGGATACCTTCTGGTCGACGTTTGACACCATGTTGTATTCACCACCGACCTTGAAGGTCGCCTTCTCGCCGGAAACCGCGGTCAGGGTCGGCTCCGCCAAGGTCTTCATGACCCCGGACTGCTCCATGGCGTTGACATAAGCCTGCAGCCCCGACGCGCCGATCTGAAAGCCCGAGTTCGACAGCTGCTTGCCGAGACCCATGAAATTATCGCTGATCGCGCCGTAGCTGATGCCGTTGCTGCCACCGCTGCCGACCATGTTGACGCCGAGCTGCTTCATCACCGAACGGCTGACTTCGGCCACCGTCACCTTCAGCGTGACCTGATCGTCGCCGATGATCTGGAGCAGGTTCACGATCTTGCTGGTGCGGCGCTCCTGGTCCGGATTGTTGATGTCGACACCGCTCTGGGCCGAACCGCCGGCCGCCGTCTGCGAATATTGGCCCGTCGTCGCTTCACCGCCCGAAACGAAGATCGTCGCCAGGTCGACCGCGCGTTTTGCGTCCAGCGGCGTATCGACCGTTCCGGTCAGGACGACGTTGTCATTGAGCAGTTCCACCTTGATGGCCGACGTTGGGAGGAAGCGCCTGATATAATCCTCAAGGCCGGCAACGTCGCGTTCGACGGCCAGATCCAGACTGACGATCTGCTCGCCATTCGGGCCGAAGACAAAGATGTTCGTCTCACCAACCGCCTTGCCGAACAAGTAGATGCGCCTTGCGGTGCGGGTCACCGCATCGGCCACCGCCGGGTTGGCGACGAGAATGTCATAGGCATCGCTCGGCAAATCGATGACCACCGACTTGTTGAGACCGAGCTTGACGCGCTGGGTGGCCGTCGATGCCGTGACCTGAGCGTTTTTTGCCTCGACAATGCTGCCTTGCACATTCGTTCCGACGAGCAGCAGGCCGAATGCCGCGGCTACAATTGCCGGCAGTTTACCACTTAGCCTCATTTCCTTGCCCCTACCTCGGAAACTTCGCCCGACTTGATCAGCCTCACCGTTCCCCTGCGGCCATTGCCGGAAACGAGATAGTCGGCCTCACCCAGATTCTTTTCCTGCGTGTCCGCGACTGCCCGCAGTGCCAGGGTCAAGCGATCGGCCATTTGTTGGGCGACAGTGATGATCTCTGCCTGCTTGGGCGTCAGTTCCAGCGTGGCCGTCTGGCCCACCCTGGTTTTCTTGCCTTCCTCATCCTCCTGAATGGTCTGGTCGATGGCCAGGACGCGGATGTTCTTGAGGATGGTCTCGGTGTTGAAACCGGCGCCAGCGGCGCTGGCATCGGCCCTGCGGGTCATGATGACATCGACGAAATCGTTCGGAAGAATGAAGCCGCCGGCCGACGTGTCGGCCGAGATAGCCGTGGCGACCGCCCGCATGCCGGAAGGCAGGATCGACGACATGAAGCTCTGCCCCTCGCCGATCAGCTTGGAACGCCGCAGAGGCTCTCCGGCATACATCGCCACACGGGCAACGGAACTCTTCAGCTTCTCCAACGCCTCGGGCTCGGCGGCGCGGGTGATGAAATTCGCATTGACGCCGTCGGCGGGCCAGGATTGCCAGGCGATGTTGCTTTCGATCGGGCTGCCCATCGGAACGTCGCCCGAAAGCACAAGCACATCCTGCAGAGCCACCGCAGGGGCCTGAGGGCCGGATTCGACGACGACCTGGGGCGGCGGTGCCACCATGTTTTTCGCGACATAGCCCGCACCACCCGCCGCGGCCACCGCCACGCTCAGAATTATCAATCGCGATGCTGGCATCTGTCCGAACCCTTGCCCTGGCAAACCACGTAGCCAAGCCGGACTTTGCAGCGGCAATCGTCAAAACAAGGTTAATGTAATGCTTACGATCGTGATTAATTTAAGGTTTACATAAATTAGCCGGAACGCGCCCTGACCGGCCAAAATGGCCGGGCCGGCCCTGTTTCGAGCCGGTTGCGGCAATGCAGGCAGATAATAAAAAAGATCGTGCTCAGGCCGCCAGCCTGGTGAGCGCCCATACCATCAAGGGCGAATCCGGATAGGTCAGCAACCCGCCAAGGCCTAGCGCGACGCCGTAGGGAACGCCCTTTGCCTCGTCGGCGAAATGGCGCAGAAACGGATTCTGGCCGGTAACGGTCGCAAGCAACGACTTCCGGTAGATGATGATCGCGAGCGTCAGCAGGCCGCCGATGATTGTCGAGGCCACAAGATACTCGACGAGATTGACGTTGAGACCCATCCACATCGCGGTGGCTGCCAGAAGCTTGGCGTCGCCGCCGCCCATCCCGCCCATCGCAAACAAGCCAAACGTCACTGCAAGGACCAGGGCGCCGGCGGCGAAATGTCCGCCATAGGCCGCCCATTCCATACCCGTCAGAGGCGCAACCAGCGCAAAGACAACGACGAGCAGCACCGGCACGCGATTGGCGATCGTCATCGACAGCATGTCAGAGATCGCGGCAAACAGCATGCAGAACGGAAAAACCACGAAGATCAGGGCTTCAAGCATCGGCGCTATGCCTATTGTCGGCTTTCACGGGGCTTAACCTAGATATGTTCGATTAACGATTGATGAGGGCCGGCCGAAAAAACGAGTGATGTTGGCAGCGGCATGGAAAAAGGGCCGCCAAGCGGCGGCCCTTTTCCAAAACACAATCCAAGTGCGCTCGGCGACAAGGCCGATCAGGCGCCGCCCGGCGCGGAGTTCAGGGTGGTTCCGATGGCGGTGAACTTAGCGTTGAGCGAATTGCCGAGCGCGCCGGCGCCAGTGATGATGGCGAGCGCGATGAGAGCGGCGATCAGACCATATTCGATAGCGGTCGCGCCGGATTCGTCCTTCACAAAACGTGCGATGAGATTAGACATTCGAGAGCTCCTACTCCACGTGTTACAGCACTTCCGTCAACTTCTGTGATGGTCGATCGGATGCTGCCAATCTAGGGAGAAGCTCTTTCGATCGGCTTAATAAACAGCCTTACCGATTCCTTTCCCGGTTCGAACATATTGCGTGGTTAACTTCGGGCTAAAGTGCCGCCGAACCTTCCAGTCCAGGATTTGGCAGCCTTGCGGCCGCACCCGGACCATGCCTCGCGAGCACCCTTGCTGGCCATGACACCGTTGGCAGCACCGCATGCTTAACCGTTGGTTCACCAATCTCGTTCATGTTCCGTTGATCAGTCTGCTTGCGTGGAGCGCCTCAATGGCCCAGCCGAGATCGTCAATCGTGATTGCCGCGCTTCTTGCCGCCACGACCTTCGTCGCGCCAGCCATGGCCGGCGCCGGCATCGAGGTCACGATGAACCAGGCCAAGATCGTCAAACTGTCGCGCCCCGCCGACACAATAGTGGTCGGCAACCCGGCAATCGCCGACGCTTCCGTGCAGGATGCCTCGACGATCGTGCTGACCGGCAAAGGCTTCGGCGTCACCAATCTGGTCGTGCTCGATGCGGATGGCAGCCCAATCGTCGACGAGCAGGTTACCGTCATGCGGCAGGCTGCCTCGTCCGTGCGTATCTATAGGCGCGCCGAAATCCAGACAATGTCCTGCACGCCCTATTGCGAAAGCTCTTACAAGAGCGATGCGGAGAAGTCCTCCGAAGCTGAAATGAGTGTCAGCCACTAGGATGGTGCAGCTGAATGCCGTTCAGGTTATCGCCTGGTTAAGAAGCCAACGCCGACTTTAACGATCATCCAAACCGGAACTCAATCGGTTTGCGCTAATGCTCCCTCCGAGACCGCATAGAGACCGGCAGGATCAGACATGAGCATGGAATTCGGCTCCGCAGGCGAACACAAGGCGAGACGCCCAAGTTTTTTCGGCCGTTTTCTGCGCGACCGGCGCGGCGCCACGGCAATCGAATTCGCAATCCTTTCGGTCCCGTTCGCGCTGCTTGTCTTTGCCATTCTGGAAAGCTGCATCTCGTTCGCCAGCCAGGAAGTGATGGCCAACATCACCGATGATGTCGCGCGCCAATTGCGCACTGGCCAGTTGAAGGCGGCCGACGTCTCCAAAGACAGTTTGACGACCACGATCTGCACAAAACTGGAGATCATGGTCTCGCAGGATTGTCCCAATCAGCTGCAAGTGGATCTTCGCCAATATACGACGTTCGCCGACGCGGCCGCGGCCGGCTTCAAGATCCAGGGCGGCCAAATCATCCTGACGAACGGCACCGCCGAGCCGCCCTTTGCTGTTACGTGGGGGGCGGCGGGGTCGCGGAACATGCTTCGGGTCTTTTACAAATGGCCTATTATGACCGACCTGTTGGCGCAGTCGATGGGCGGCAACAAGACGCTGCATTTCGCATCGGTAACCTGGCAGAACGAGCCGTTCGACAACTGAGTTCGAGGCGGATGCACGAGCAGCAAGAAGAAAAAAGGCAATGGGCATGATGCGTGCGGGGGCACATCTTGGGATTACGGGAATTTGGCGGAAAGCAAGTCGATTCTGGTCCGATCGCCGCGGCATCGCGGCAGTCGAATTCGCCTTGATCATGCCCATTCTGCTGATCATGTATTTCCTGACAATGGAGGCGTCACAGGCCATCGAGACCAGCAAGAAGGTCAGTCGTATCGGCAGCATGGTGGCTGATCTCGTCACCCAGCAGACAAGCGTCCTCAAAGCCGACATCGACGGCATCATGAAGATCGGCTCCGTAACCCTTCAACCCTACAACCGCTCGAACCCGAGCATCACCATAACGGCAATACAGGTCTCGGCCGACGGGACGAGGGCATTGGTGGTATGGTCGCGCAAGTTGGTCGCAGGCGTCGCCGGCCCCGGCGCCGCCGCGACCACGGAGACCACGGTTCCAGCACCGCTCATGGTCGCCAACACCTTCCTCATCCGCGCCGAAAGCAATCTTGGCTACATCCCGGTCATCGCCTGGACGGCGAGCGACCAGCAGAAGCTCGGATTGACCTCGGCTTTCAGCAACATAACGATGGGCGAAACCTATTATCTGCGTCCCCGCAGAAGCGTGGCGGTTACTTGCAGCGACTGTTGAACCATGACGGCCAGGCAGTTTGCAGAACCGCTCCGGCTCTTAATCCACCGCGATTGCAGGTGAGAAGCCGTTACGCAGATTTTCCGTTTTGGAAATGCGCTAGTGCTGCTGACCTCTGCCCGAGACGAAGCGCACGATAGAAGCCGCCATCTCGTAGTCCTTTGGGGCAACGGCAGCGAAGCCACCGGAATGTTTCGGTTCCAGGAGGTGGTAAATGTCCGGAGTCGTCGACTTGAGGTTGGTGAGGAACACGGTGAGCCGTCGCTTGGCTTCAGGGTCGAGATCGCTACGCACCGCGTGGGGACCATATCTCAGCAGGCCAGACGTCCATACGACCCGAAGTTCCGCCGCTGAAAGGCCTGCCGCTTCGAGCCTGGCCTGCGTGCCCGATGCTTCCGGCTGACCGTCCGCCGCAGCCGTCACCCAGCCGAACAGACCATCGGCCGTGCCATCAATCAGCATCGTTTCGGCCGCTGCAGCCGAGTCGGCGCGGACCAGAAACGGTGCATCTTCCGCCAGCTTGTGGCCTTCCGCCGCCAACGCCACCAGTGGCAAAAGAGAACCGCCGACGCTGTCAGAAGGCGCAATGGCGATGCGATGGCTCTCCATCGCCGCCAGATTGGGCAGCTTGCCGTCCCGGGTCAGCAGAACGGAGCGGATACCGGTCGCGCCGTCGGAATCGACCGCAGCCACAAGTGGCTCGATACACAAGCAGCGCTGCGAGGCCGTCGCATAGGCGGTCGCCGAATAGATCGCGTATTCGATGCGGGCATTGGCCTGCGCCTCGATCAGCGCGGCATAGTCGCGGGCAACGACAAACTCGACCTTCATACCCAGGGCCTTGGTGTAGGCGTCGGTCAACACAGCCAGCCCGGGAACGGTATTGCCGGCGCCTGGCTCGGCAACAATGCCGATGCGAAACGTGCCGATATCGTCGCGCCAGTCGGCATGCGCCGGATTGGACCAGAACGTGGCCTGAACCAGCATGAGGGCGGCAGACACCTTCAGCGCAACGCTCATGACAAAACCGCCGTCTGTTTTTCTAGACCCATGCCCATGCTCGTCTCATCGTTGATGACATGCATTCTTTGTATGTGCATGTCGTTTGTATGTGCATGTCGTTGCCCAACCGCTGCGCAGCTTTGGGCGACATCAGTGGACCATCACGCCTGGCCGTTGCCGTTTGGTTTCCGAATTGCCAATGAAGTCGCGGAACCCTATGTCTGGTCATTCAAACTGGCAACAACTCGATGGCGCGCGCTTTCCTCTTCGTTCTGGACTCCGTCGGCATCGGTGGCGCCACCGACGCCGATCGATACGGCGATGCCGGCGCCAACACATTCGCGCACATCACCGAGGCCTGCGCAGAAGGCCGCGCGGATCGCGAAGGGCTTCGCAGTGGACCGCTGTTTGTCCCCCACATGGCCTCGCTCGGGCTTGGCAAGGCTGCCGAAACCGCGACGGGACTGGGCTTTGCCAGTAGCGGGACAGATCTGCTTACCACTGCCTTCCACGGCGCCGCGCAGGAGGTTTCAAGCGGCAAGGACACACCGTCGGGCCATTGGGAAATCGCCGGCCTGCCGGTGCGCTTCGACTGGGGCTATTTCCCGGATACGGTTCCCGCCTTTCCGGCCGAGCTGACCGAGGCGATGATCCGCGAAGGCAAGGTGCCGGGCATTCTCGGCAATTGTCATGCGCCGGGCACCCAGATCATCGAGCGGCTCGGCGAGGAGCACATCCGTACCGGCATGCCGATCTGCTATACGTCTGTCGACTCGGTGCTGCAGATCGCCGCGCATGAAGTCCATTTCGGCCTCGAGCGGCTTTATGAATTCTGCAAGGTGGTGCGCAGGCTGGTCGACCCGCTGAGGATCGGACGGGTTATCGCGCGGCCTTTCGTCGGCGAAACCGCCGCCACTTTCGAGCGAACCTACAACCGCCATGACTACGCCGTGCCACCGCCGGAGCCGACCCTGCTCGACCGGCTGACGGCGCGTGGTAGCCGTGTCATCGCCATCGGCAAGATCGGCGACATCTTCGCCCATCGCGGGATTTCGCAGGAGCGCAAGGCGGCGGGCAATATGGCGATGTTCAACGAGGCGCTGGGCGCGATGGATGATGCCGGCAACGGTGATCTCGTCTTCGCCAATTTCGTCGACTTCGACACCGAATTCGGCCATCGCCGCGATGTTGCAGGCTATGCTGCCGCGCTCGAAGCGTTCGACCGGCGACTGCCGGAAGCATTTGCAAGGCTGCGGCAGGGCGATCTTCTCATCCTGACGGCCGATCACGGCAACGATCCGACCTGGCGCGGTACCGATCATACGCGCGAGCGCATTCCGGTGATCGGCACCGGACCGGGTTTCAAGGGCGGCGACATCGGGCTGAGAACGACATTCGCCGACATCGGTGAAACGGTGGCCGAGCATCTTGGGCTGGCGCACGGCCGTTACGGCACTTCCTTCTATACGGCGATTGGCGGCCATGCCTGAATTGCCGGAGGTCGAAACCGTCCGGCGTGGACTGCAGCCGGTCCTGGAAGGCGCCACCATTGCCCGTGTCGAGGCGCGCCGACCGGATTTGCGCTTTCCATTTCCCGAGAAGTTCTCGCAGCGGCTGACCGGCAAGACGATCACGGCCCTCGGCCGCCGGGCCAAATATCTGACGATGGACCTGGAAGGCGGTCCGGTGCTGATCTGCCATCTCGGCATGTCGGGCTCATTCCGCATCGAGACGACGGACGGCAGCGACATGCCTGGCATCTTCCAGCATGACCGCTCGAAGAGTTCCAATCACGACCACGTCGTCTTCCATGTCGTATCTCCGGCGGGCGTCCGATCCCGCGTGATCTTCAACGACCCACGCCGCTTCGGTTTCATGTTGTTTGCGGAAGGATCGCCGGACGTTCACCCGATGCTGGCCGGGCTCGGCGTTGAGCCAACGGGCAACACATTGGACGGCGTACTGCTTGCCTCGTTGATGAAAGGGCGGCGATCACCACTGAAGGCAGCGCTTCTCGACCAGCGACTGATCGCCGGGCTCGGCAACATCTATGTCTCCGAGGCGCTGTGGCGCGCCGGCCTATCGCCGCTGCGCGAGGCGGGCACGATCGCCAAACCGGGAAAGAAAGGCCATGCTCAAAGCGAACAACTCGCCCAGGCAATTCGCTCGGTGATATCAGATGCGATCGCTGCGGGTGGGTCCTCACTGCGTGACTATATGCAGACCGATGGGTCACTGGGCTATTTCCAGCATTCCTTCGCGGTCTACGATCGCGAAGGAGAGGCCTGTTCGAAGCCCGGTTGCAGCGGCCACATCGAACGGATCGTGCAGAGCGGCCGATCGACGTTCTATTGCCGGACATGTCAGCGGTGAGTTAGACGAGCGCGAGCAAGGAGAAGCAGCCATGACCTATGAAGCGATCATCACCGAAACGCATGGCAAGGTCGGACTGATCAGGCTGAACCGGCCGCAGGCGCTCAATGCGTTGAATTCGCAGATCCTGACCGAAGTGGTCGCAGCCGTGAACGGCTTCAGTGCCGATGCCGGTATCGGCGCCATGGTCATCACCGGTTCCGAAAAGGCTTTCGCCGCCGGCGCCGACATCAAGGAGATGCAGTCTATCTCTTATGCGGACGCCTACGCCCAAGACTTCTTCGTCGGCTGGGAGGAACTTACGCGGGCGCGAAAGCCTGTTATCGCGGCGGTCGCCGGCTATGCACTCGGTGGCGGCTGCGAGTTGGCGATGATGTGCGATTTCATCATTGCCGCCGACACGGCAAAGTTCGGCCAGCCCGAAATCACGCTCGGCGTCATCCCAGGCATGGGTGGATCGCAGCGGCTGACCCGCTTCGTCGGCAAGGCAAAGGCGATGGACATGTGCCTGACGGGACGGATGATGGATGCCGCCGAGGCGGAGCGTTCGGGCCTCGTGTCGCGGGTCGTGCCCGCCGCCGATCTTGTCGATGAGGCGCTGAAGGCGGCCGCCAAGATCGCCAGTTTCTCGCTGCCATCGGTGATGATGGCAAAGGAGGCTGTCAACCGCTCCTTCGAGACGACGCTTGCCGAGGGCTTGCGGTTCGAGCGCCGACTGTTTCACTCGCTGTTCGCACTGGACGATCAGAAGGAAGGCATGGCGGCTTTCGCCGAGAAGCGGAAGCCGAATTTCACCAACCGCTGATGCCAATCCTTTGGCTGGGAAGAAGTTGGCTGTTGGCCGCCAAAAAGAAGGCCGGGCAGCGTTGACGCGCCGGAAAAGCTGCACTATAAGCCGCACCAACCGAGGCGGCCCCGTGGCTGCCCGTTTGTTTTTTGCGCCCTGCGGCATCCCGCATGCGCCGACCAGATCAGAAGAGAGGCATCATGGCCAATACATCCTCGGCCAAAAAGGCAACGCGCAAGATCGTACGCCGCGCAGCGATCAACAAGAACCGCCGTTCGCGCGTGCGTACCTATATCCGCCAGGTCGAAGAGGCGCTTGCCTCCGGTGACAAGGCCGCCGCGCAGGCTGCGTTCAAGATCGCGGAGCCGGAATTGATGCGCGCCGCAACCAAGGGCGTGATCCACAAGAACACGGCGTCCCGCAAGGTGTCGCGACTGGCTCAACGGGTCAAAGTCCTGTCAGCCTAACATTACTTGCCTAGACTGATGTTCTTCGAACCCGGCCGTTTGTGCCGGGTTTTTTCGTTTGCCGGCAAGCACTTAAAAAGAATGTCCGAAAACGACGTTCTATGCGGATTTGTCCATTGGGAATACTTTGCCGGCGTATGCATGCCTGCACTTGGTCAGCATGCTTGAAATGGGCCGACTTAAAGATTCTTAGCTACCAGAAATAGTCTTTAATTTTCAGACATTTACCGGCGGTGATCCACAGCTTGTCCACATCGAGCCGGAGCGATGGGGGACAAGTGGCTGTCAAGTGAATTATTTCAGAATATTTCTCTCAGCGCGCGGTTTTTCATATTCGCCGGAAAAGGGTTTGAATCACAATGGCTTTGTTAAAATGTGCCGTTGCGGTACGCCGCTCGAACTCGCCTCCAGTAACCAGATTCCTTAAAAATCCGTTAGACGTGGCCTTGCCCTATCCACAGCGATTTCGGTAATGTCGATCCATCGAAAGGGACGGGCTCTGGGCCTTAAACCCAGCCTGAATCGGCCAGCTTAAATTGGCGGGATTTGCAACGCGGATCAAGTCCGCGGACCGATTTGGCTTGTCTTTTTTCGATACGGTAGGGGACTGGCGTAACTAGACATGGCAGGTAGACGGCGGCCGGCGCTCTTTTCGCCGGACGGTGTTGTGTTGCCCTGACATACCCAACGCGGACTGGCTTCCATGGGCCGGCACCGGTTCCCGCTGATAGTGGGCGACGTTCATCTGCCGGCGGCGGCAGCGGACATCGTAGCGAAGACGCAGTCGCCGGAACCGGATGCAGGAGGCGCATCCCCGGTGGAAAACAGGTACGGAAGGACAAGGAAAAGATCATGCAGAGCGGCATCGAAAGGGAGCTTGCGGGCGACCTCCCATTTCCTGGAACTTTGATCGGAGCAAGCGACATGGCGGTCCCCAATGACGCGGAACAGAAATTCGACCGGGTGAAAGCCCAGTTGAAGGCGCGTCTGGGAACCGAAGTTTATTCTAGCTGGTTTGGCCGCATGAAGGTCGCGGAAGCTTCCAAGGGCATTGTCCGCATCTCGGTGCCCACGGCATTCCTGCGCTCATGGATCAACGGACATTACCTCGACCTCATCTCAGAGCTGTGGAAGCAGGAGGATCCGGGTCTCCTCAAGATCGACATCGTCGTGCGCACGGCGACCCGCCAGGGCCGTAGCCAGGCCGAGGCGGAGGTGGTGCCGGCACGCAAGATGACCCGCCAGACGCAGACTGCGCTCGCCGCCGGCACCGTCAGCCCCGGCCGGACAGAGCGTGCACCGGTCCCGCGTCCGGGCACACCGGTCGAGAGCGAATTCCGGCACAATGTGCTGGGGTCACCGCTTGATCCTCGCTACACATTCAGCTCCTTCATCGAGGGACCGTCGAACCGGGTGGCCTTCGCCGCCGCCAAGGCAGTGGCGGAATCGCAATCGAGCGCGGTGCGTTTCAACCCGCTTTTCCTTCACGCAACCGTCGGTCTCGGCAAGACACATCTGCTGCAGGCTATCGCGGCGGAATCGCTGAAGCAGAATCCAAAGTCGCGCGTCGTCTATCTCACGGCCGAGTATTTCATGTGGCGCTTTGCCACCGCAATCCGCGACAACAACGCGCTGACGCTCAAGGAGCAGCTGCGCGACATCGACCTGCTCATCATCGATGACATGCAATTCCTGCAGGGCAAGTCCATCCAGCATGAGTTCTGCCACCTGATCAACATGTTGCTCGACAGCGCCAAGCAGGTCGTCGTTGCCGCCGACCGGCCGCCGTCGGAACTGGAATCGCTTGAACCGCGGGTCCGCTCGCGCCTCAATGGCGGCGTCGCGCTTGAAATGTCGGCGCCCGATTTCTCCATGCGCCTTGGCATGCTCAAATTGCGCCTTGCCACCGCCAGGGTCGATGACGGGTCGCTGAATATTTCGGAAGAGATCCTCAATCACGTTGCCCGTACCGTGACCGGCAGCGGACGTGAACTGGAAGGCGCCTTCAACCAGCTGCTGTTTCGTCAATCCTTCGAGCCGCAGATCACCATCGACCGCATCGACGAAATCCTCGGCCACATCTATCGCACCGGTGAACCGAAGCGGGTCCGCATCGAGGACATCCAGCGCATCGTCGCGCGCCACTATAATGTGTCGAAGACCGAATTGCTGTCCAACCGGCGCACGCGCACCATCGTCAAGCCGCGGCAGGTCGCCATGTACCTGTCGAAGGTGATGACGCCGCGCTCGCTGCCCGAGATCGGACGGCGTTTCGGCGGCCGCGATCACACCACGGTGCTGCATGCCGTGCGCAAGATCGAGGACCTTTCTGGCAACGACAACACGCTGGCGCAGGAACTCGAGTTGTTGAGGCGGTTGATCAACGATCAGGCCTGACCGGACTGGGGCGAACCGGAACAACGCCGGAATTCAATGGCTTGCCAGTGCGGCTCGGGCCCGGAACGGGCTCGTGGCGGCGCATGGAATCGACCCGGATTTCGGTTTTGCGACACCGGCGCGCGGACTTGGCACGCTTTATCCCCAGAAAGCCCGCGTAGCCGGCCCGAACCGGTCGCGCGGGCTTGCGTTCGCTGATTTTTTCCTGTCAGTCTACGCAGATTCTGAGCCTGTTCAGACCTTTCGCGGGGTGCCGCTTACTGGTGACCCCGTCATTCATTCAAGCGAGCTTGTTTCGTCATGCGTGTTATCCTGGAACGGTCAAATCTCCTGAAGTCGCTCAACCACGTCCACCGTGTGGTCGAACGGCGCAACACTATACCGATCCTGTCCAACGTGCTGCTCAGCGCCGAAGGCGCCAGCCTTGAAATGAAGGCGACCGACCTCGACCTCGAGGTGACGGAAGCGACGCCCGCCAAAGTGGAGCGCGGCGGGGCGACGACGGTTCCGGCACATCTGCTCTACGACATCGTGCGCAAGCTCGCCGATGGCGCCGAGGTGATGCTTAAGACGGACGAGGACGGCAATGCCATGACGGTGACGTCAGGCCGATCGAGCTTCCGCCTTCAGTGCCTGCCACAATCCGACTTCCCGGAGCTTTCGGCCGGATCGTTCTCGCATATCTTCCGTCTCGAGTCGGTTGGCTTGAAAGGCCTGATCGAGAAGACCCAGTTCGCCATCTCCACCGAAGAGACACGCTATTACCTGAACGGCATCTACCTGCACACGCATGAGGTCGGCGGCAAGCTGAAGCTTCGTTCCGTGGCGACCGACGGCCACCGCCTGGCGCGCGCCGAGATCGACGCGCCGGCGGGTTCCGAGGGCATGCCGGGCATCATCATTCCACGCAAGACGGTGAGCGAGCTACAGAAGCTGGTGGACGATCCGGATGTCGCGGTGACCACTGAACTGTCGGACACCAAGATCCGCTTCACCATCGGCAGCGTAATTTTGACCTCGAAGCTGATAGACGGCACCTTCCCCGATTATCAGCGGGTCATTCCGACCGGCAACGACAAGAAGCTGATCATCGACCGCCAGAGTTTTGCCGCCGCGGTCGATCGCGTGTCGACCATCTCTTCCGAGCGCGGCCGCGCGGTGAAGCTTTCGATCAGCGAGGGTCAGGTGACGCTTGCGGTCAACAATCCGGATTCAGGCAGCGCCACCGAGGAACTGGCCGCCGACTATTCGTCCGATCCGATCGAAATCGGCTTCAATGCCAAGTATCTGCTCGACGTTGCCGCGCAACTGACCGGCACGGAGGCCAAGTTCATGCTGGCCGACGCCGGTTCGCCGACGCTGATCCACGACATGGCCGACGAAACTGCACTCTATGTGCTGATGCCGATGCGAGTGTAGCCTCGGCCGAGTCATCAGCCCGGCTCTGCAGCCGGGACCGGCTACGAGAATGATGGTTGCGGCGACTTCCAGAGCAGTTCCAGGAAAGGTGTGAAACGGCTTTCCGTCCGGAATTGCGTCGAAACAAAGAGATAGAGCGGTTCGGCGTTTCCGTGAAACGATGAACGCTCTACAGGCGGATAGCGGTTGCCGGCACAGACCCACATAAGTAAGCTTACACTTACTAACTTTCGCAATTACGCGACGCTGACGATCGATCTGGCGCCGGGCGCCGTGGTTTTTTCCGGCGACAACGGTGCCGGCAAGACCAATCTCCTCGAAGCGATCTCCCTTCTGACACCTGGGCGTGGCTTGCGCCGCACCCCTTACGCTGACGTCGCTCGCGAGGGCGGCGACGGCGGCTTTGCCCTGCATGCACGGCTCGACGGGCCTGACGGCCAGGTCGAGATCGGAACAGGCATTTCCGGTGGCGACAACCCCGGCGAAGGCGGCAGGCGGGTGCGCATCAACGGAGCTTCGGCGCGTTCGGCCGAGGACATGCTGGAATGGCTGCGCGTGGTGTGGCTGACGCCGGCGATGGACGCGTTGTTCACCGGGCCGGCCGCGGATCGCCGGCGCTTTCTCGACCGGCTGGTGCTGGCGATCGACCCCCGCCACGGGCAACGTGCGATCGACTACGAGAAAGCGATGCGCAGTCGTAACCGTCTGCTTACAGATGGGTCTCGAGACGACCGCTGGTTCGACGCGATCGAGACGCAGATGGCAGAAACCGGGGTGGCGATCGCCGCGGCGCGGGCCGAGATGGTGCGGCTGCTCGCCGCGATGATCGACAGGTTGCCTGACACGGGGCCGTTTCCGCAGGCCGATATCGGCCTTTCAGGAGACCTGGAGGCCGCGGTTTCCAGCACACCGGCAGTCGATGTCGAGGAGAGCTTCCGCCGGACGCTTGCAGACGGCCGCGACCGCGACTGTGCCGCCGGGCGCACGCTCGAAGGGCCACACCGTTCCGATCTGGTGGTGCGGCACCGTCCCAAGGCGATGCCGGCCGAGCTCTGTTCGACAGGCGAGCAAAAGGCGCTGCTGGTCGGCATCGTGCTGTCACATGCCCGGCTGACTGGGGAAATGTCGGGCATGACACCTATCATGCTGCTCGACGAGATCGCCGCGCATCTCGATGGCGGGCGGCGCGCGGCGCTGTTTTCCATCCTTGAAGAATTGAACTGCCAGGTGTTCATGACCGGAACCGATGCTGCGCTTTTTTCCAGTCTCAAGGGGCGTGCGCAATTCCTGACTGTCGACCACGGCACAGTTGGGCCAACGATCTAACTCTGTCCCAAAAACCGCTCCACACTTTTGGGCGACGTGCATGAGATTATGCATGTCGTTGTCCCAAAACCGCTCTACACTTTTGGGCGACATGCATTAGCCCCTGACAGGATTTTGCAGCCGCTATATGATCCGGCGATGACCCCTGCCGCCCTGACCGCCGACGAGATCGAACGCTATGCCCGCCACATCGTGCTGCCCGAGATCGGCGGCGTTGGCCAGCAGAGGCTGAAACAGGCGCGAGTGCTGGTCATCGGCGCCGGCGGGCTGGGCGCGCCGGTGCTTGAATATCTTGCCGCAGCCGGCGTCGGCACGCTCGGCGTGGTCGATGACGACACCATTTCGCTCTCCAACCTGCAGCGCCAGGTCATTCACGGCACGGACAGTGTCGGCATGCTGAAAACCGACAGCGCCAAGGCGGCAATCGCCCGCATCAATCCCAACACCAGCGTCGAAACGCACACATTCCGGCTGACTGCGGACAATGCCCCTGTCCTCGTCGCCGGCTATGACATCGTCGTCGACGGTTCCGACAATTTCGAAACCCGCTACGCGGTGGCCGATGCCTGCGCGAGCGCTGGGAAACCGTTGGTTCATGCCGCCGTCGGACGCTTCGATGGCTCGGTGACGGTTTTGAAACCATTCGAAGACGGCAAGGACGGCAAGCCCAATCCGAGCTACCGCGACCTGTTTCCCGAGGCGCCACCGCCTGGGCTGGTGCCGTCCTGTGCCGAAGCCGGCGTGCTTGGAGCGCTGACCGGTGTCGTCGGCACGCTGCAAGCAATGGAGGCGATCAAGCTGATCACCGGCGTCGGCGAGCCGCTGGTCGGCAGGCTGCTGCTCTATGATGGGCTGGCGGCGCGTTTCGACACGATCCGCTACAAGAGAAACTGATCCCGTGGAACAGACTGAAGCTGTCTCCATCACACAGATTTCGGCCGATTTCGACCGTTGGGACGATGTGCTCGCACTGATCATGCGCGCCTTCGCCTCCATGGACGGCGTGATCGACCCACCCTCCTCTGCCCGCCTGCTGACCGCCGATACTCTACGGGACAAGGCGCGGCGGGAGACCGGCTTCGTGGCACTCAAGGACGGCGGGATCGTCGGCTGTATCTTTACCCTTGAAAAGGTGGCGGAACTCTATGTCGGCAAGCTCGCCGTGGCGCCGGACTGCCAGGGACAAGGTATTGGCCGGCGGTTGATGCAGGCGGTCGAAGACCTTGCCCTAAGCCGCGGCAAGGCGGCGCTCGAGCTTCAGACGCGGGTCGAGCTGACCGCAAACCATGCAGCCTTTGCCCGACTCGGCTTTCATGAAACCGAACGGACGGCGCATGAGGGCTACTTCAAGCCGACCTCGATCACCATGCGCAAGGTGCTTGTGTAAGCCTGGTCTTTCATTCTGCGTTTCGATTGCGTCAGGTTCTGAGCGGCAGCACGCGGTCCGGCGGGCGGTGTCCGTCGACGAAAGCGCGTATGTTGATGATGACCTTTTCGCCCATATCGATGCGGCCTTCGAGCGTCGCCGAGCCCATGTGCGGCAACAGCACGACCTTGTGCTTGGCGGCGAGCTTCAGCAGCTTGCTGTTCAAAGCCGGTTCGTGCTCATAGACATCGAGGCCGGCTCCGGCAATCTTGCCGTCCTGGATGAGCCTGACCAACGCTTCCTCGTCGATGATGTCGCCGCGCGCGGTGTTGACGATATAGGCCGTGGGCTGCATCAGCGCCAGCCGCCGCGCCGAAAGCAGATGGAAGGTCGCCGGCGTCGAAGGGCAATTGACCGAAATGATATCCATGCGGGCCAGCATCTGGTCGAGGCTTTCCCAATAGGTCGCCTCCAGCCCGTCTTCGACGTCAGGCAGCACGCGATGGCGGTTATGGTAGTGGATCGAGAGGCCGAACGCCTTGGCCCGCCTGGCAACCGCCGTGCCAATGCGCCCCATGCCGACGATGCCCAGCCGTTTGCCCCAAATGCGTCGGCCAAGCATCCAGGTCGGCGACCAGCCGGCCCATTTCTTGTCGCCGGTGAGCACGTTGGCGCCTTCCGCCAGCCGCCGCGGCAACGCCAGCATCAGCGCCATAGTCATGTCGGCGGTGTCCTCGGTCAGCACATTGGGCGTGTTGGTGACAGTGATGCCCCTCTTGGCCGCGGCCTCGACATCGATCTTGTCGACGCCATTGCCGAAATTGGCGATCAGCTTGAGGTTGTCGCCGGCCTGGGCGATCAGTGCCGCGTCGATCTGGTCGGTCACCGTCGGCACCAGCACGTCGGCCTCCTTGACCGCCGCAACCAGTTCCGGCTGCGTCATCGGCCTGTCCTCAACATTCAGCCGGGCGTCGAACAGTTCGCGCATGCGGGTCTCGACCGGGTCGGGCAGCTTTCGCGTGATGACGACGAGAGGCTTCTTTTTGCCTGCCATTGTTTCCTCGTACCCCGATCTCGTTGAGACCTCTTTAACCAAGACCGGCGAAACTGAAAGCCGGTCGCGGTGCCGATTACCCCATGTAACAAGCGGTGCCGCCGAAGACAAAGAAAAAGGGGCGCCGATGCCGCCAGGCAAGCGCCGAAAGGAATGAAAGTGTCTGGTTTCGCGTCGTTTCGCCTGACCCTCAGCGGAGCACTTCTCGGCGCTTTGCTTTATTCTCCGCTTGCCGCGGCGCAGAGTGCAGCAGCACCTGCCCAGAGCGTCGTCACGGTCGGGCCGAGCGGTTTGCCGCTGCCGCGATTCGTCAGCCTGAAATCCGGCCGCGTCAACTCACGCGTCGGCCCCGGCGCCAACTATTCGGTCGACTGGATGTATATGAAGGCCGGCCTGCCGATGGAGATCATCCAGGAATTCGACACATGGCGCCGCGTGCGCGATGCCGATGGTTCGGAAGGCTGGATCAATCAGTCGCTGCTTTCCGGCCGGCGCACGGCAATAGTCGCACCGTGGCAGCGCGGCAAGGGCGCTCAGATCAACCTTCTCAACAGCCCCGACAAGGACGCTCGGGTGGTCGCGATGGTAGAGCCTGGCGTCATGGGCACGATCAAATCCTGCGACGGCCAGTGGTGCGAAATGACGTTCGATGGCCACACCGGCTGGCTTGCCCAGTCGATTGTGTGGGGCGCTTACCCCGGCGAGCGGGTCAAGAACTGACCACCTCATCGCGAGGACGCGGGATCAGATATGTAGGCCCGGCAAATCACGATGACGGCAACGCAGCCGTGTCAGGAGCGTGATCCTGCTGGCAGGCAAACCCGGCAATCCATGCGACCGGTTCAGTAGTCACGCAGTCTGGTCGCCTGTATCAGACCGTGGTCGTTTGGCGCCCGATGCGGCCGAGATGGGTGTCCTGAAAGCTGGTCGACAGCTTGAGGCCGTAGCCCAGCGCACGGTCGATGGCGATGTGGGCGATCCAGATCAATGCGACCGCCATCACGGTCGCATTGCCGGACAGGTGCCCGGCCAGCAGCAAGAATACTGGTACGATCGGGATATGCAGGGCGTTATAGGCAAGGGCACCGACGCGCGGCCCCGCCAGATAGCCGAACATCGATAAGTCCGGCACCAGGATAAGCACCCCGAAGAGCCACCACGACATGCCAGTCGAGCCGTAGAAAACGACGGCAGCTGCCGCAACGATGGCCCATTCCAGCCGAATTGCCAGATCAAGCGATTTCAATCTCCTGCCGATCCTTCGCGGCGCTTGGGGCGCAGCCTCACCACGATGTCAACATTGGCGATCTCCATCCCTTCCGGTGGCTCCGGCAGGTTGGCGACCGTCACCGGACCGCTGTCGATATCGAATATGCGGTTTTCGCCTTCGATATAGAAATGGTGATGGTCGGAGGTGTTGGTGTCGAAATAGGTCTTCGCGCCCTCGACAGCGAGGATACGCAACAGTCCCGACTGGGTGAACTGATGAAGGGCGTTGTAGACAGTGGCCAGCGATACCGGCACGCCGGCGGCGACCGCTTCCTCGTGCAGTTCCTCGGCCGACAAATGACGATCGCCCTTGGCGAAAAGCAGGTCGGCCAGCGCAATGCGCTGACGCGTCGGCCTCAGCCCGGCTTCACGGACCCGCTTGTCCACAGCCACATTTCCCTTCCGGCCGTCCAGGTCCATCTTCTCGTCGAACCTCACAGTTCCGCCCCAAGACACGTCCAGAATGGCAAAATAATGAACTTCTGCCGATACCGGACCTTTTCAGGACATATATTCTGTCGTCCGAATGCGATCAATAGCGCGCATTGACCCAGGCAGACGGGCAGGTTAAGCGCAAACGCCGGTTTCCGGCCTGAAACAGATTGTGTTAGGAAGCCAACGACAGGGCACCCGATAGCCCGAACGGTATGGGGATGAGGTTGATGACGGGTAAATCCAGCTACGAGTACGACGAATTGCTGGCCTGCGCCCGCGGCGAGTTGTTCGGACCGGGCAATGCCCAGCTTCCCTATCCTCCCATGCTGATGTTCGATCGTATCACCGAGATCAGCGAGACGGGTGGCGCCTTCGAGAAGGGTTTCATCCGCGCGGAATTCGACATCAAGCCGGACCTGTGGTTCTTTGCCTGCCATTTCATCGGCAATCCGATCATGCCGGGGTGCCTCGGCCTCGATGCCATGTGGCAATTGACGGGCTTCTATCTTGGCTGGCTCGGCGAACCCGGCAAAGGAATGGCGCTGTCGACCGGTGAAGTGAAATTCAAGGGCATGGTCACGCCCTCGGTGAAGAAGGTTGAGTACGGCATCGACTTCAAGCGCGTGATGCGTGGCCGGCTGGTGCTCGGCATCGCCGATGGCTGGCTAAAGGCGGATGGCGAGCCCATATACGCGGCAACGGATTTGAAGGTCGGTCTGTCGAAACAGCCGACGGTCGGCTGACCAGAATTCCTAGCCGGCCCTTGGCCAGCATCCCTGGAAGGAGTTGCGAATGAGACGTGTCGTTGTCACAGGCCTCGGCATCGTGTCGTCGATCGGCAACAATGCCAACGAGGTGCAAACCTCGCTGCATGATGCCAGATCCGGCATCAGTTTCTCCGATTCGTTCGCCGAGCATGGCTTCCGGTGCCAGGTCTGGGGTGCGCCGACGCTCGATCCTTCCGCCATGATCGACCGCCGAGCGATGCGCTTCCTAAGCCAAGGTGCAGCCTGGAACCACGTCTCCATGGATCAGGCAATCGCGGATGCGGGCCTGGAAGAGAGCGACATCACCAATGAGCGTACCGGCATCGTCATGGGATCGGGCGGACCATCCACCCGCACCATCTTCGAGGCGGCCGAGACCACGCTGAAGAACGGCAGTCCCAAGCGTATCGGTCCGTTCGCGGTGCCGAAGGCAATGTCGTCGACCGCATCGGCAACGCTTGCCACCTGGTTCAAGATCCACGGCGTCAACTATTCGATCTCTTCGGCCTGTTCGACCTCGGCGCATTGCATCGGCAATGGCTACGAACTGATCCAATGGGGCAAACAGGACATAGTCTTTGCCGGCGGCCACGAGGATCTCGACTGGACGATGTCGGACCTGTTCGACGCCATGGGCGCCATGTCGTCGAAGTTTAACGACAAGGCATCGACCGCTTCGCGCGCCTACGACGCCAATCGCGACGGCTTCGTCATCGCCGGCGGCGCGGGTGTGCTGGTGTTGGAAGAGCTTGAGCACGCCAAGGCGCGGGGCGCCAAGATCTACGCCGAGATCGTCGGCTACGGCGCGACCTCGGACGGCTACGACATGGTTGCCCCTTCAGGCGAGGGCGCGGTTCGCTGCATGCGCCAGGCGCTGGCCACGGTTTCCACGCCGGTCGACTACATCAACACCCATGGCACATCGACGCCGGTGGGTGACTCCAAGGAAATGGGCGCGATCCGCGAGGTGTTCGGCGAGAAGATGCCCTACATCACCTCGACAAAATCGCTGACCGGCCATTCTCTGGGCGGGGCGGGTGTGCAGGAATCCATATACTCGATCCTGATGATGCAGGGTGGTTTCATCGGCGAAAGCGCCCATATCGAGACCCTCGACCCCGAATTCGAGGGCATGCCGATCGTGCGAAAGCGCATCGACGACGCCAGGATCGACACCGTCTTGTCTAATTCGTTCGGCTTCGGCGGCACCAACGCGACGCTCGTTTTCCAGCGCTATTCCGCATAAGGCCAGCGTTTTTTTTGTAATAAGGATTGGCGGCCATGGACGGATTGATGAAGGGCAAGCGCGGGCTTGTCATGGGTGTCGCCAACGATCATTCGATCGCCTGGGGCATCGCCCGGAAATTGTCCGAACATGGAGCGGAACTCGCCTTCACCTATCAGGGCGATGCCTTCGGGCGCCGGGTCAAGCCGCTGGCGGACAAGCTCGGTGCCTCGCTGGTGGTGCCGTGCGACGTCGAGGACAGCGCTTCGGTCGCCGCCACGTTCGAGACCCTGGGCAAGGAATGGGGCGGGCTGGATTTCGTCGTCCACGCCATCGGCTTTTCCGACAAGAACGAGTTGAAAGGCCTCTACGCCGACACCAGCCGGGATAATTTCGTCCGCACCATGGTGATCTCCTGCTACTCCTTCACCGAGGTCGCCCGCCATGCCGCCGCCCTGATGCAGGACGGCGGATCGATGATCACGCTGACCTATGCGGGGTCGGTCCGCGTCATGCCGAACTACAATGTCATGGGCGTCGCCAAGGCAGGACTGGAGGCCAGTGTGCGCTATCTCGCCAACGATTACGGTCCACGCGGAATCAGGGTCAATGGCATATCGGCTGGACCCGTGCGCACGCTTGCCGGCGCCGGCATTTCCGACGCCCGCCACATGTTCTCCTATCAGCAGCGCAACTCGCCGCTGCGCCGCACGGTGACCATCGACGAGGTCGGCGGCTCCGCGCTTTATCTGTTGTCGGGTCTGTCGTCCGGCGTCACGGGCGAAATCCACTATGTCGATTCCGGCTATCACATCGTTTCCATGCCGACGCTGGACGAATTGAAGCAGACCGACGGCGGACGAGACTAATGCATCTCGCCCAAGCGTGCGCAGCGGTCTTGGGACAACGACATTTATGAAACAAAAGCTTAAGATGCGCCGGCGGAATCCGTTTCAACGCGACGCGCTTTAACCCTCTAAAGAAATACTTTCGGTCGAATAAAATTAGATGCATTGGCGGAAACTCATTTTAAGGAGATATCCGCTAGAAAGCCCCGTACTCTGGGGATCTTTCAATGTCGGCCGTCAGCAACCCGAAGCGAACACCGGTGTTCCGATTGCTCACCATAGCGAGCTCGGGTCTCGGCAGTTTCGTCCTCGGACTCTGGGGCCTGAAGCTCGGTCTCGGCGAAGGCTTTGCCGGCATCTCCGCGGACATGATGGTCGCGATGATGGCCGCGCTTTGCGCACTGGCGGCGTCGGCAGCCGCGATGTCCTTCTTCGCCGGCGTGGATGAATCGGCGGATTTCGTCTTCACGGAAACCCATTTCGACAAGCTCACGGGCCTTTTGGCGCGTCCGGCAATGGTCGGCAAGATTGCCGAGGCGGCGTGCGCGACAAGCCGGACCGGCGAGCCGATGTTCCTCATCGACATCGACATAGACCGCTTCAAGCAGATCAACGACGCCATCGGCTACAGCCAGGGCGATGAGTTGATCCGCGCCTTCACCAAGCGATTGAAGAGCTGCGTGCCGCAGCGGGCGCTGATCGGACGCATTGGCGCCGGTGAATTCGCGGTTCTACTCCCCGACAATCAGGTGTCCGGGTCGCTGGAAAGCACCATCGAGAGGCTCATCGACGAGATGATGGAGCCCTATGAACTCAGCACTCACCTGCAATCGGTCAGCCTGTCGGTGGGCATCGTGGCGATGCCAAAGGACGGCGTAGATCCCGTCCTCATCCTGCGCCGCTCCAATCTGGCGCTGCAGAATGCCCGCGCCAGCGGCGTCGGCAACTGGTCTGTCTTCCATGCCGAAATGGGCAGGGTCGCCGATCATCGCCAGTGGATCGAATCCGAGCTGAATACAGCCTTCGAGCGCGGTGACTTCGATCTTCACTACCAGCCGCAGCTCGACCTCCCGACCGGCCGCATCGTCGGCTATGAAGCCCTGATCCGCTGGCGGCACCCTGAACGCGGCATGATCCCGCCGATGGAGTTCATCCCAATCGCTGAGGAAACCGGCATGATCGGCCCGATCGGCGAATGGGTGCTGCGCAAGGCTTGCAGCGACGCCCGGCATCTGCCCGACGACTGCTTCGTCGCCGTCAACATCTCGCCCGTGCAGTTCATGACCAAGGACTTCGTCGGCACCGTGCGCGACACCATGACGAGCACCGGCATCAAACCGTCGCGGCTGGAACTGGAAGTGACCGAGACGGCGATGATGCAGGATCGCGACCGCGCCGCCGCCATCCTGAAGCAGCTTGCGGACATGGGCATCTCGGTCGCCGTCGACGATTTCGGCACCGGCTATTCCAATTTGAGCTACCTGATCGACTTCTCATTCGGCAAGCTGAAGATCGACCGGTCCTTCGTCAGCCGCCTCGATACGGATTCCAGCTCAGGCGCGGTCGTCTCGACGATCGTCGGGCTTTCGCGCGCGCTCGGCGTCGGCATCATTGCCGAAGGCGTCGAGACCGAAAGCCAGGCGACGCTGCTGCGGGCGGCCGGCTGCGAGGTGGTGCAGGGCTATCTGTTTGGCAGGCCGGCGCCACTCAAGATCAGAATTGGCGACGCGCATGTCACCGACGAGGTCCGACGCGTCGCCAATCTGCATTGAATGCTACGCATTGCATCAACGGCGCGCGGCAAGCACCTTGAACATGCCGTCGCGGGCGAGCTCGACATGGCTCGAAAAGGCAGCCGACAGGATCGGCTCGTAGGGAAGCTGGCGGTTGGCGACCATGAACAACCGCCCACCCGGCTTCAAGGCCTTGGCTGCAGCGCGGATCATGCCGGCGCCGATCTCCGGCTCGGCCGCCCGACTGCGATGAAAGGGCGGGTTCATGGCGATCGCGTCGTAGCGCTTCTCGACCGGTTCCTTCAACAGATCGACCCAGAAGAAGTTCCTCGCGACCGACTGGCTAACCCCTGCCAGATTGAGCTTCGCGGCTTCGAGCGCATCGAATTCGGCCTCGTAGAGATCAAGCACCGACAGGCCTTGTGAGCGGGCGGCGATCTCGGCCGCCACATAGCCCCAGCCGGCGCAGAAATCGGCAACGCTGCCACGCAGATCATTGGGCAAGTTTTCGACCAGCAATCTCGAGCCGGTATCGATCCGGTCGAAGGAAAACATGCCGGGCGCGGTATGGAACCGGCCTTCGACCAGCAAGGCGGGGTTCGCGGCGCGCAATTCTTCCGCAGCAGCCAGATCGGCAGGACGGCGTAACCAGAAGGCGATGCCGTGATATTTCGGTTGATGGTCCTCAAGCGGCACAAGCTCGTCAACGCGCTTGCGCAGGCTGGCTATGCCATCATCCTTGCCGCCGGCAACGATGACCAGCCCGCCCGGCGCCACGCGCTCAAGCGCCTGCGCGATGCGCACTTCGTTAAGGCCCCTATGCCGGCCAGCGAGCACGAGTGCCATATCGTAGCCGTCGCCTTCCGCTTGCGCGGTGACGATGAAGCCAGAAGCCTGCAGCGCGCGAAAATGCGGTCGGAAGCCTTGCACGAGGTGAAGCGCTGCCTCGAAGCCTTCGGGCAGCCTAAAACCCGGCTCAGCGCCAAGAAACAGGGCGCGATTACCCTTTCCCGGCAGAGGAACAGCCTCGGCCTCAAAGGGGTGAAAAAGCGTCTTCAGCGGCTCGGCGGACATTGTTCGATCTCGAAACGAAGCCTGTGTTTGCAATATGAAAGTGAAAAAGCGGCTGAAAATGAAAACGGGCGCGACATAAGCCGCGCCCGCTTCGAGTCATGAACTCAAGACCGATCAGGCGGCGTTTTCTTCGCCTTCGGTCTTCTTGTCGCGGGCGAGTTCCTTGCCGGTGGCCTGGTCGACGACCTTCATCGACAGGCGGACCTTGCCGCGTTCGTCGAAGCCCATCAGCTTGACCCAGACCTTGTCGCCTTCCTTGACCACGTCCGAGGTCTTGGCGACCCGGTCGTTGGCAAGCTGCGAGATGTGGACGAGGCCGTCACGCGGACCGAAGAAGTTCACGAAAGCACCGAAGTCGGCGGTCTTGACGACCGTGCCTTCGTAGATTTCGCCTACTTCCGGCTCGGCGACGATGGTGTGGATCCACTTCTTCGCCGCCTCGATCTCCTTGGCGTTGGACGAAGCGATCTTGACCGTGCCGTCGTCCTCGATGTTGATCTTGGCGCCGGTCTTTTCGACGATCTCGCGGATGACCTTGCCGCCCGAGCCGATGACGTCGCGGATCTTGTCGGTCGGGATGTGCATCACTTCGATGCGCGGTGCGAACTCACCGAGTTCCGCACGCGCGCCGGAGAGCGCGTGCCCCATCTCACCGAGGATATGCTGGCGGCCATCCTTGGCCTGGTCCAGGGCGATCTTCATGATCTCCTCGGTGATGCCCTCGATCTTGATGTCCATCTGCAGCGAGGTGATGCCGTTGGCGGTGCCGGCGACCTTGAAGTCCATATCGCCGAGGTGATCCTCGTCGCCAAGGATGTCGGACAGAACCGCGAAGCGCTCGCCTTCCTTGATCAGGCCCATGGCGATGCCGGCGACGGGCTTGGCCAGCGGCACGCCGGCATCCATCAGCGCCAGCGAGGTGCCGCAGACGGTCGCCATCGACGACGAACCGTTCGACTCGGTGATCTCCGAGACGACGCGCAGCGTGTAGGGGAATTGGTCGGCGCTCGGCAGCATCGGACGGATGGCGCGCCAGGCGAGCTTGCCATGGCCGATTTCACGGCGGCCCGGCGAACCCATGCGGCCGGTCTCACCGACGGAGTAGGGAGGGAAGTTGTAGTGAAGGAGGAACTTCTCCTTGTACATGCCGGTCAGCGAGTCGACATACTGCTCGTCCTCACCGGTGCCGAGCGTGGCAACGACCAGAGCCTGGGTCTCGCCGCGGGTGAACAGCGCCGAACCGTGGGTGCGCGGCAGGACGCCGACTTCGGAGACGATCTTGCGGACCGTCTTGAGATCGCGGCCGTCGATGCGCGAGCCTGTGTCGAGGATGTTCCAGCGCACAACCTTGGCCTGGAGTTCCTTGAACACGGTGCCGATCTGCTCGGAGGCGTACTTGGCTTCTTCGCCTTCCGCCGGGGCAAACGCAGCCTTGACCTTGGCCTTGACGGCGTCGACGGCGGCGTAGCGCTTCTGCTTGTCGGTTATCTTGTAGGCATCGCGAAGTTCGCCTTCGACGATCTTGAGCATTTCGGCTTCAAGCGCGGAATAATCCGGCGCGGTAAAGTCGCGCGGCTCCTTGGCGGCAACTTCGGCCAGCTTGATGATGGCGTCGATGACCGGCTGGAAGCCCTTGTGGCCGAACATGACGGCGCCGAGCATCAGCTCTTCGCCGAGTTCCTTGGCTTCGGACTCAACCATAAGAACGGCGTCGGTGGTGCCGGCGACGACCAGGTCGAGCTTCGATTCCTGCATCTCATCGACATGCGGGTTGAGCACATATTCGCCGTTGATATAGCCGACGCGGGCGCCGCCGATCGGGCCCATGAACGGCACGCCCGAGAGCGTCAGGGCAGCCGAGGTGGCAACGATCGACAGGATGTCGGGATCGTTTTCCAGATCGTGCTGGACGACGGTGACGACGATCTGGGTGTCGTTCTTGTAGCCTGAGGCGAAGAGCGGGCGGATCGGGCGGTCGATGAGGCGGGAAACCAGCGTTTCCTTCTCGCTCGGACGGCCTTCGCGCTTGAAATAGCCACCCGGGATCTTGCCGGCGGCGTAGGTCTTTTCCTGGTAGTTGACGGTCAGCGGGAAGAAATCGAGGCCGGGCTTCGGCTCTTTCATCGAAACGACGGTGGCGAGAACCTTGGTCTCGCCGTAGGTGGCGAGCACCGCGCCATCAGCCTGGCGCGCGATCTTGCCGGTTTCGAGGATGAGCGGACGGCCGCCCCATTCGATTTCCACTTTGTGGTGATTGAACATATCTTGTCCTTAATATGAGGAAAGGGCCGCGCCGTTTCACGGTGCGCGGATGCCCATTCCCTTGGCTTCCTTTCTCGGGCAGCCACGGGCAAGACAGCGGGAGGCTCGGCTAATTTCGGCGCGGCGAGCGCGCACGAGCGTCCTGCAATCCTGCCCCATGACCGTCCATGGGCGGTTTCGAGTGCCCTCTGCACGATCGAAACCGGGTCTGGCCAGTCGATGCGACTGGCAGAATGCGCGACCGGCGGGCTCTCCGAAGAAAGCCCGCCGGTCAATTCGTCAACGGCGCAGACCGAGCTTCTCGATCAGCGTCTGGTAGCGCGCGTCATCCTTGCGCTTGAGATAATCAAGCAGGCTGCGGCGCTGGGAGACGAGAGCGAGCAGACCACGGCGGGAATGGTTATCCTTCTTGTGGTCCTTGAAATGGTCGGTCAGGTTCTTGATGCGCTCGGAAAGGATGGCCACCTGGACTTCCGGAGACCCGGTATCGCCCTTGGCGGTTGCGAATTCACCCATCAATTCCTGTTTGCGCTCGGCAGTAATCGACATCGTGTTTTTCCTTATCTGTTTGAGGAAACGGGTCGCCCTCAGCCGGGATGTCGTCCAGCAGGGGCCGGTGCAAGCAAGGCGTCATAGCGCTATGCTGCGGCGCATATAGTGCAATTCCCCGGAAAACACCAGCCCAATTCACAAGCCGGCTTTTCAGGCCAAAATGGCCGGTTCTATCCTTGTCAGAGCCATTTCTTCCATTTGAAGAAGGCAATCAGCCCGAGCGCGACAAGCGCCATGAACAGAAGCGATAACGGATAGCCATAATAGGCCTTCAGTTCCGGCATGTTCCAGGGCGAAGACCCTGGATCGAAATTCATGCCCCAGATGCCGACCAGGAAGGTAAGCGGCATGAAGATGACCGACACGATGGTGAGATAGCTGATGACGTCGTTGGTGCGTGCCTGGCTCAGCGACAGATGCATCTCGATCAGGCCGGTCAGCATGTCGCGCTGGGTTTCCACCAGTTCGATCAGCCTGAGCGAATGGTCGAGCGTGTCGTTGAGGAATATTTTGGTCTCGGCCTTCACATAGGGCACGTCGTTGCGGATCAGCGTCGCCAGCGCGTCGCGCATGGGCCACAGCACCCCTTTCAGCACATTGGCATCGCGCCGCAATTCATGCAGCTGTCGCATCTGATGCTTGTGCGTCGAATGCAGCATCTCATCCTCGATGCTGTCGACCAGTTCGCCGGCCGACTCGACCGGCGGAAAATAGCTGTCGACGACGGCGTCGATGAGCGCGTAAGCGAGGTAGTCGGCGCCCCGCGCGCGCAACCGGTTGGGCGCGGAACTCTCGATGCGCTTGCGCACGGGATCGAAAGGATCGCCTTCACGCTCCTGAAAGGTGACGACGAAATTGTTGCCGAAGAAGACGGCGATCTGCTCATAGCGGTGCGACGTGATATCGTCGATCATCCTGACGACGACGAAGGCATGGTCCTCGAAGAAGTCGACCTTCGGCCGCTGGCCGGTGTTGACGACGTCTTCCAGCGCCAGCGGATGCAGGCTGAAAATGCGGCCGATTTCCTCGATCAGCGGGATGTTGGCGAGGCCGGTACAGTCGAGCCAGATGACCGGCCATTTGTCGCAATGGGTGTTGAGGTCGTCGATGCTGGCGTTTTCGATGGTCTTGAATTTCTGCGGCGAGATCATAGTCAGCCGCAGTTCCGAGCGACGAGCTGCCGGGTCGGCAATCAGCGTACCGGGCGATGCACCAACCGGCGGCCGCCTCGTCCTCACCGGCGCCCGCTTCTTCACCGCCTCAGCCTTTGCCATGGAGCCCCCTCTAACGCTATGTCCGCAGACATTAGATGAGTGCCCTCAGCCGGCAAAGACCCGCTTGGGCTTGAACATGCCTTGCTCGATGGCACCGATGGCGACCAGCTTGCCGCGAGCAGTGGCGCAGGCTTCCTCGGCTTCCACCGGCGCGTCGCGGCCGCGGATGATTACGGGATTGCCAAGGCGGATCTTGGTCGCTGCATCGTCGCTGATGGCGACCTGCGGCAGGCAGTCGAGGGCGGCCGCCGTATCGACCAGAAGCGCGTCGATGGCGTCGAAGTCGATCGGCGCTTCCATCACGTCAGCGACTTCTGTCGCGCCAGTGGCTTCTGTCGTGTCGGCGACATCCGTCGCCTCCGAGCTGTCTTCATCCCGCACACCGAAACGAGCGGCTTCCAGTTCGGCGATGGTGACGAAATCCTCCGGCGTGAATGGCTCGACCTCGACCCGGCGCAATTCGGAAATATGACCGAAGCAGCCGAGGTCGCGGCCCATGTCGCGGGCCAGCGAGCGCACGTAGGTGCCCTTGCCGCACTCGACCTCGAAAACCGTATGGTCGGCGCTATGCCCGACAATATCGAGCCGGCCGATCTCGACCTCGCGTGGCGGAATATCGATTGTCGCGCCGTCGCGTGCCAGATCATAGGCACGCTCGCCCGCGATCTTGATGGCCGAGAATTGCGGCGGCGTCTGCATGATGACGCCGGTGTATTTCGGCAGCAGCGCTTTGACCTCGGCTTCCGATGGACGCAGGTCGGACTCCTTCGTCACCGGACCTTCGAGGTCATCGGTCGAGCGCTCCTGTCCCCAGGCAACGGTAAAGCGATAGATCTTGGCGCCGTCCTGCACGTAGGGCACGGTCTTGGTGGCCTCGCCAAGCGCGATCGGCAGCATGCCGGAGGCGAGCGGGTCAAGCGTGCCGGCATGGCCGGCCTTTTCCGCCTGGAACAGCCATTTGATCTTGGAGACGGCTTCGGTCGAGCCCATGCCGACCGGCTTGTCCAGGATCAGCCAGCCCGAGATCGGCCGGCCTTTCTTCTTACCGCGACGCGCCACTATTCTGTGTCCTTGTTGTCGTCTTTGTCCTGGTCCTCAGGACCCAGATCGCGTGCTACCTCGGGCGACTTCAACAGGTCGTTGATCCTGGCGAAATTATCGAAGGAGGTGTCGAGCTTGAAGCGGAACTCCGGCATGAATTTCATCTGCCGCAGCGCGCCAGAGACGCGGCCGCGGATGAATTTCGCGTGCTTGTTCAGCGCCTCGACCACCGCATCGGTATCCTTGGCACCGAGTGGCGAGACGAAAGCGGTGGCGACCTTGAGGTCGGGCGACATGCGCACTTCCGAGACCGACACCACGGTGTTCTCGATCAACGGATCGATGATCTCGCCCCGCTGCAGGGTTTCGGACAGCGCATGGCGGACCTGTTCGGCGACGCGCAGCATGCGCTGGGATGGGCTGGATGCGGTTGGACGGGGCATTTTTCTCAATCCTGAAAGCGTGAAGCGCGGGATGGGACCGCGCCTCATGTCTCATATGGGCCATTCTCAATAGACCTTGGGCGGCGGCCTTTCGACCACCGCCCTTATGAACAAGTCACTCGAACTCAGAGCGTCCGGGTCACCATCTCGACGCGGAAGCACTCGATGACGTCGCCGACGCGCATGTCCTCGTAGTTCTGGAAGGCCATGCCGCATTCCTGGCCGCCGGGGACTTCCGAAACTTCGTCCTTGAAGCGCTTCAGCGTCTTCAGCGTGCCCTCGTGAATGACGACATTGTCGCGGATCAGGCGAACGCCCGCACCGCGCTCGACCTTGCCTTCGGTGACACGGCAGCCGGCGATCTTGCCGACCTTGGTGATGTCGAAGATTTCGAGGATCTGTGCATTGCCGATGAAGGTCTCGCGACGCTCCGGAGACAGCAGGCCCGACAGAGCCGCCTTCACGTCATCCACGAGATTGTAGATGATCGAGTAGTAGCGGATCTCGATGCCCGCGGCCGCTGCGGCAGCACGCGCCTGGACGTTGGCGCGGACGTTGAAGCCGATGATCGCCGCACCCGAGGTTTCCGCAAGCGACACGTCGCTTTCGGTGATGGCGCCGGCGCCTGCATGGACGATGCGCGCACGCACTTCGTCGGTGCCGAGCTTGTCCAGCGCTGCGTTGATCGCCTCGATCGAACCCTGCACGTCGCCCTTGATGACCAGTGGGAATTCCTTCAGCCCGCTCGTCTGCAATTGCGACATCATCTGCTCGAGCGAACCGCGCTGGCCGGCATGCTTGGCAACCGCCTTCTCGCGCGCCAGACGCTGGCGATACTCGGTGATTTCGCGGGCGCGGGCCTCATTGTTGACCACGGCGAAGCGGTCGCCGGCCTGCGGTGTACCCTGCAGACCAAGCACCTCCACCGGCATCGCCGGCGGCGCTTCCTTGATCTGCACGCCACGATCGGTGACCAGCGCACGCACCCGGCCCCATTCGTTGCCGGCAACAAGGATGTCACCCGGCATCAGCGTGCCGGTCTGCACCAGCACGGTGGCAACGGGACCGCGACCCTTGTCGAGCTGGGCTTCGATGACGACGCCCTCGGCGGTACGATCCGGATTGGCCTTCAGGTCGAGAATTTCGGCCTGCAGCAGGATCGCCTCGAGCAGCTTGTCGAGATTGGTGCCCTTGGTCGCCGACACTTCGACGTCCAGAACTTCACCGCCCATGGATTCGACGAAGACTTCGTGGCGCAGCAGTTCGGAGCGCACTTTCTGCGGATCGGCATCATGCTTGTCGATCTTGTTGATCGCCACGATGATCGGAACGCCGGCCGCCTTGGCATGGCTGATCGATTCAATCGTCTGCGGCATGACGCTGTCGTCGGCCGCAACCACCAGGATGGCAATGTCGGTCGCCTGGGCGCCACGAGCACGCATTGCCGTGAAGGCGGCGTGGCCGGGCGTGTCGATGAAGGTGATCTTGTGACCGTTCTTCTCGACCTGATAGGCGCCGATATGCTGGGTGATGCCGCCGGCTTCGCCGGAAACGACGTTGGCATTGCGGATGGCATCGAGCAGCGAGGTCTTGCCGTGATCGACGTGACCCATGATCGTCACGACGGGCGGACGCGACACCAGGTCCTCGGCGTTGTCGGCGATGTTGAACAGGCCTTCCTCGATGTCGGACTCGGCGACGCGGCGAACCGTATGGCCGAATTCGGTAGCAACCAGTTCGGCCGTGTCAGCGTCGATGACGTCGCCCGGCTTTAGGATCTGGCCTTGCTTCATGAAGAACTTGACCAGGTCGACCGCACGCTCGGACATGCGTTGCGCCAATTCCTGGATGGTAATCGTCTCTGGCAGGATCACTTCGCGCATGACTTTCTCGCGCGGCTCATTGTGCATCGCGCGCTTGAATTTTTCCTGGCGGCGACGCATCGACGACAGCGAACGGGCTCGCGCATCCTCGTCGGACAATGCTGAATTCAGCGTCAGCTTGCCGCGGCGGCGGTCCTCCTCGCTCTTGGTCGGCTTGGCCGGACGCGCCACTTCAGGCGTAACCGGACGGCGCACCGGCACACCGGCACCAGTCCGCTTCGGCTTGACCTGTTCTTCGTCGTCGACCGTCGCCAGTTCAGCGGTCAGCGGCGCGCGGCGGCGCGCCTCTTCCTCGGCCCGACGGCGGGATTCGGCCTCGGTCTGCAACCGCGCCTCTTCCTCGGCCTGGCGGCGCGCCGATTCATCGCGTTCGCGCTTGCGGCGTTCTTCGTCCTCGGCGCGGCGCTTGGCCTCCTCGGCGGCGCGCTGACGGTCCTCGACCTCGCGAACCTTCGAGCCCTCGAGCGCCCTGCGGCGTGCTTCCATTTCACTGCGCGACAGTTCGTTCAGCACCATGCCGCTGCGCTCGACCGGGGCCGGTGGCGGGGGTGGCGGCGCCTTCGGCGCTTCCTGCACGACGACGGGTGCAGCCACGACCGCCGGCTTCGGTGTGAAGACGGGGGCGGCAACCGGCTCCGGCTTGTCGCCGGGCATCGAGAACTTGCGCTTCTTGGTTTCGACGACGACCTGCTTGGTGCGGCCGTGCGAGAAGTTCTGGCGCACAGTGCCCTGTTCCATACCGGGGCGCTTCAGCGTCAAGGTCTTCTTCGGCGTCACACTCAGCGTATTGTCGTCACCCGATTTCGTATCGCTCATTCCATATCCTCTGCGGCATCATCTTCGTCAGCAACAGCCGCAAGCATTGCCAGATCGTCCGGGGAACCGCCCCGATACCGGTCGAGCGCAACCATGCGCTTCTGGACCGCCCTGCCCGCGTCTCCCGCGAGAACGGCAGCATGTATCACATTTGTACCCCCCAATGCCAAGCTCAACTCGGCCTCGGAGAAAAGTTTGTAGGCAAGGATAACAGGGCCGCCGAGATGGACTGTCGCCCGTCGTGCCTGACTGATCTTGCGTACACCGTCGTCGGACGCCTCGGTCGCGTGGAGCACGAAAAGCGCCAATCCGCCACGCACAGCGCTCTCGACTTTGGTGGCGCCCAGCGCAATCGCGCCTGCCTTGCGGGCAAGACCGAGCATGCCCAGAGCGTGTCTGGAAAGCAGCCCGTCGACCATGCCGCCAAGATCGGGCGGCACGACCACCTGTGCCTTGAAGGCGCGAGCGAAAAGGTTCTTCGCCGCAGCCTTGTCGATATGTAGGCGGTCGGCACTCACCCAGCAACCGCGGCCGGGCAAATTTCTCTTGATATCGGGAACGACGGCCGAATCCGGGCCGACGACGAACCGGATCAGATCATCCGGTTCGGCCTGCCTGCGGGTAACGATACAGGTGCGATCGTTCATCTCGTCCAAGGGCGGGTTCGGTGCGATGCGGTTTCACCTCACGCACCAACGGCTTCGTCAGCCGATTCTTCTTCGGCTGCAAGCTCGTCTTCGGTGATCCATCCAGCCTTGAGGCGGGCGGCCAGAACCATTTGCTCGGCATCGGCGCGTGTCACGCCATGATTGGCCAGCACGCCCGGATAGACCTTGGTCTCGCCGTCTTTGCGTTCCTTCCAGCCGGTCAGGTCGTCGGCGGCATAGCCGGCAAAGTCCTCGATCGTCTTCACGCCGTCCTCGCCGAGCGTCACCATCATAGCGGTGGTGATGCCGGGGATTTCGCGCAATTCGTCCGAGACGCCGAGCGCCTTGCGCTTGTCGTCGTGTTCGGCTTCGATCTTCTCCAGATATTCGCGGGCGCGGGTCTGGATTTCCGAAGCGGTATCCTCGTCGAAGCCATCGATCGAGGCGATCTCGCCGGAATCGACATAGGCGACTTCCTCGACGCTGGTGAAGCCTTCGGAGGCGAGCACCTGGCCGACCATCTCGTCGACGTCGAGGGCTTCCATGAACAGCGACGAACGCTCGACGAATTCCTTCTGGCGACGCTCCGATTCCTCGGCCTCGGTCAGGATGTCGATATCCCAACCGGTCAGCTGCGAAGCAAGCCGCACATTCTGGCCGCGACGACCGATGGCCAGCGACAGCTGGTCGTCGGGAACCACGACTTCGATGCGCTCGGCATCCTCGTCGAGCACGACCTTGGCGACTTCCGCCGGCTGCAGCGCATTGACAATGAAAGACGCCGCCGATGGCGACCACGGAATGATGTCGATCTTCTCGCCTTGCAACTCGCCGACAACGGCCTGGACGCGGCTGCCGCGCATACCGACGCAGGCGCCGACCGGATCGATCGAACTGTCGCGTGAGATGACCGCGATCTTGGCGCGCGAGCCGGGGTCGCGGGCGACCGACTTGATCTCGATGATGCCGTCATAGATCTCCGGCACTTCCATGGTGAACAGCTTGGCCATGAACTGCGGATGGGTGCGCGACAGGAAGATTTGCGGGCCGCGCTGCTCGCGGCGCACGTCATAGACATAAGCGCGGACGCGGTCGCCGTATTTGTAGTTTTCGCGCGGGATCAGTTCGTCGCGACGGATGATTGCCTCGCCACGGCCGAGATCGACGATGACGTTGCCGTATTCGACGCGCTTGACGGTGCCGTTGACGATCTCGCCGATGCGGTCCTTGTACTCGTCGTACTGGCGATCGCGCTCGGCCTCGCGAACCTTCTGCACGATGACCTGTTTGGCCGACTGGGCGGCGATGCGGCCGAAATCCATCGGCGGCAGTTGTTCGGCGATGAAGTCGCCGAGCTGGGCATCGGGATTGCGCTCGCGGGCCGAGGAAATGGCGATCTGCGTGGCATAGTCGTCGACCTTCTCGACCACTTCCATCAGCCGCTGCAGCTTCATCTCGCCGGTGTTCGGGTTGATGTCGGCGCGGATGTTGGTCTCCTGACCGTAACGCGAACGTGCCGCCTTCTGGATCGCATCGGCCATGGCGGCGATGACAATCGACTTGTCGATCGACTTTTCGCGCGCGACCGCGTCGGCGATCTGCAGCAGTTCAAGTCTGTTGGCGCTTACAACCATCGTTTTTCTCCCGAGCCTGTTTGCCGGACCTTCGCGCCCAGCAGCTCAATCATAGTTCCTGTTCGTGTTCTTCCGTGGCGTCCGTTTCCGTACCCGACTCATCGTCGTCCGGTTCGCCGCGACGTTTCTTGGCTTCCTTGCGCGCCCTGTTGTCCTTCGACAGGGCATCGCGAATGAGATCGTCGGTCAGGATCAGGCGCGTTTCGGAAATCGCATCATAGGGGACACGCACCGTCGGCTCCTCGCCATAGGCAGCCTTTTCGCGCTCGATCACCACATCGTCTTCGCCGGCCTCGACGATCTTGCCCTTGAACCGCTTGCGGTCGGCGACGACGATCGATGTTTCCATCTTGACCAGATGACCCGTCCAGGTCGTGAAATCCGATTTGCGGACGAGCGGCCGGTCGATGCCGGGCGACGAGACCTCCAGATGATAGGCCTTTTCGATCGGATCGTCGACGTCGAGCGCCGGCGACACCGCGCGGCTGACCTCTTCGCAATCCTCGACGGTCATGGTGCCGTCCTCGCGCTCGGCCATGATCTGCAGCGTCAGCCCGTTCTGGCCCGACAGATGCACCCGCACGAGGCGGAAGCCGATGCCGCGCAGAACCGGCTGGACGATCAGCGCGATGCGCGCATCGATGCCGCTTTCGCGGATGATGCGATCGTCGCCCTCGCTTGCCGTTGCAGTCATTGATATCCTGTCGCTCTATCCGAAGTTATCGGCAGGTAATAAAAAAGAGCGGGACCGGGTGGACCCACTCTTCGTCATACCGACCAAGAATTTGAGGTTGATATAAACGATCGCGGCTGGTGTTTCAAGCCCGCCGTGCGGGCCGCAGGAAACCCATTACGGCGCCAGTGTTGCGCCAGACGCATGGCCTCCATGCGGCGAAACCCCTGTGAGCCTTGCCGCTGCATTTCCATTTATAACACATCGCACAAGGATTGCACGACACAGCACAGAGGGGCATGACCATGACCAACCGCGAGATCTTTTCCGCCATTGGCGAACTCTTCATGACATTTGGCAGCGCGGTCGCCGCCTCGCGCGCGGTGGCGGTGCAAGTGGGCCGCAAGCCGCGTGCTGACGACCTGCGCAAGCTCGGAATAGATCCGGCTGTCTTCAACAGGATCGGTCGTCTCTAGATTTGGCGAATGGACTCGCCTTTGCAACGGCCGGAGGCTGGTGCGCCGTGAGCGCGCCTATGTTCTGACAAAAGTGAGATAGGCCGGCCGCCGGCCCTCACGAATGGCCTTCGCTTCGTAGCGGGTGCCCGGCCAGCCATCATAGGGCCGGTGCCAGTCCGCCGCCTCCGAAGCCTGCCAGGCGAACGCACCATGCGCACGGCAATGCAGCAAGGTCCAGTTGACATAGGTGTCGATATCGGACGCAAAGCGGAATTTCGAACCCGGCTTCAGCACGCGCGCGAACCGATCGAGATTGACCGGGCTGACGAAGCGCCGCTTCCAGTGTTTCTTCTTCGGCCAGGGATCGGGATAGAGCAGGTCGATACCGTCGAGCGAGGCTTGCGGCAACCAGTCCAGCAACCGGGTGGCGTCGTCGTCATAAACCCGCAGATTGGCGAGCGGCTCCTCCCGCACTGCCATCATCATCTTGGCCATGCCGTTGACGAACGGCTCGACGCCGATAAAGCCGATCGAGGGCGCCTCGGTGGCGCGATGGAGGAGATGTTCGCCACCGCCGAAGCCGATCTCGAGGCGAACCGCCGAAACATCGGCTTTGAACAGAGCGTATAGATCGACCGGCGGTTCAGCTGTCAGATCGAGCCGATATGTTCCGAAACCGCTTTCCAGAGCAGCCGCCTGCTGCGGACGCATGGTCTTGCCGCGCCGGCGACCGAAAAAGGCTTCGGTCGCGCGGCTTGGTCTGTCCTTCGGGTCCATGGCGGGACTTTGCGGCGTCGCTATCAGGCGGCGACCGCGTCCTTGAGCGCCTTGGCGAGATCGGTCTTTTCCCAGGAGAAAGACCCGTCGCGGCCGGCCTTGCGGCCGAAATGGCCGTAGGACGACGTCTTGGCGTAGATCGGCTTGTTGAGATCGAGATGGCGGCGGATGCCGGACGGCGACAGATCCATCACGCTGCGCAGCGCCTCCTCCAGCTTTGCCTCGTCGACCTTGCCGGTGCCGTGCAGGTCGACATAGACCGACAGCGGCTGGGCGACGCCGATGGCGTAGGAAAGCTGGATGGTGCAGCGGTCGGCCAGTTTCGCCGCCACGACGTTCTTGGCCAGATAGCGCGCCGCATAGGCCGCCGAACGATCGACCTTGGTGGTGTCCTTGCCGGAGAAAGCGCCGCCGCCATGGGGAGCGGCACCGCCATAGGTGTCGACGATGATCTTGCGGCCGGTCAGGCCGGCGTCACCGTCCGGCCCGCCGATGACGAACTTGCCGGTCGGGTTGATGTACCACATGCAGTCGTCGGAGATCTTCAGCTCGCCCAATGCCTCGCGGATATAGGGTTCGACGACCTTGCGGACCTTTTTCGAATCCCAGCTCGCATCGAGGTGCTGCGTGGACAGCACGATCTGCGTCGCCTCGGCGGCCTTGCCGTCGACATAGCGGACGGTGACCTGGCTCTTGGCGTCCGGCCCGAGCTTGCCGGCTTCACCGCTGCCTTCGTGACGGGCAGCAGCCAGCAGTTCCAGGATCTTGTGGCTGTAATAGATCGGAGCCGGCATCAGATCCGGCGTCTCGCGGCAAGCGTAGCCGAACATGATGCCCTGATCGCCGGCGCCTTCTTCGCCCTGACGGTCGGAGGCATTGTCGACACCCTGGCCGATGTCCGGCGACTGGCCGTGCAGCAGGACCTCGATCTTTGCCGTCTTCCAGTGGAAGCCGGCCTGCTCATAGCCGATTTCGCGGATCGCCTTGCGGGCGACCGACTTGAACTTGGCCGGATTGACGACGGGATGGCCGGCGGCATCCGTGAGGATGTTGCCTGCCTTGTCCTTTTTCAGCAGTGTCTCCGGGACGCGCACCTCGCCGGCGATGACGACGCGGTTGGTTGTCGCAAGCGTCTCGCAGGCGACTCGGACTTTCCATGGGTCCATGCCGGTCTTCTTGGCTTCGCGATAGACCAGATCGACAATCTCGTCGGAAATCCGGTCACAGACTTTGTCGGGATGGCCCTCGGCAACGGATTCCGAGGTAAAGAAGTAGTTCTGCCGCGTCACGGGTGTCCCCTCTTGAAAAACGATCGGCAGGCTGCCGACTTTGGCGCGCCACGTGTTAGCGGGGCGATGCGCCGCTCGTCAAGCGATGCTTCGGTTCTGGCATGAATGTCGCTGCAGTTATCTTGTGCCACCGGCGGCAGGGCGCCGCCGGTCCAAGCGTGATTGCGGATCAGTCGGCATCGTCGGTGGAGAGAGACTTGACCAGATCTATGATCCTGCGGCGGACCTTGGCGTCGGCGATCTTGACAAAGGCCCGGTTGAGTTGGAGGCCTTCGGGACTGCCGCAGAATTCGACGGCGAAGGCCATCGACGCATCCTCGGCAAATCCCCGGCCTGCCACGGCCTCCTGGCCGGGCGCATCCTCGAAAAAGAAGGCGACAGGCACGCCGAGGATGGACGCGATCGCCTGCAGACGGCTGGCGCCGACGCGGTTGGTGCCCTTTTCATACTTCTGAATTTGTTGAAATGTGATGCCGAGATTTTCTCCCAGCTTTTCCTGGCTCATTCCCAACATATTGCGGCGAAGCCGAATGCGACTGCCAACATGGATGTCGATCGGATTCGGTTTCTTCTTGTTATCTTCTATCATTTTTTCCTCGCCGAATTTTTTCGGCTTCTCTATTTTTTCCTGCCCAAATGAAGCCGGAGGCAACTGCCCCAACAGAACGATCAACCGACTTCGAGAAATATCAGGCGCTTACAGTATGAGTTTCTAATGTGTGGGCTGTCAATTCACCCGTAGCTTCTGCCTTACGCTCAAAAGTGCGGCCGCAATGGCAAACAGCAACATGATCAGCATTCCGTTAATGCGTCGTTGGCCAGGAGAGATGACCGCCTGTTCGGAAATCGGCACATGGGCGTCGATGGCGCCGCGGGCGTCGATCGCCAGCGCATCGACGATGCGCCCGCGCGGATCGACGACGGCCGAGATGCCGTTGTTGGCTGCACGCAACAATGGCAATCCATTCTCCACCGCACGGATCTGGGCCTGCCTGAAATGCTGATACGGACCCGGCGTGTCGCCGAACCACGCATCATTGGTGACGTTCACAATAAGCTGTGCTGACGTAGCGTCAACTGCCGCGAGATCGGGAAAGATCACCTCATAGCAGATAAATGGCAATGCACGGATGCCATCAGGCAACGCAATGGCGTGCCGCTCGTTGCCGGCCGCAAAACTCATCGGCCCGGCAACGAGTTGCTCGATACCGAAATGATCGAGCAGATCGGAGAAAGGCAGATATTCGCCGAACGGCACAAGGTGAACCTTGTCGACGGCATCAGTTATTTCACCTTTGTCGTCGATCGCCACCACGGAGTTGTAGTAGCGGCTGTCGGCACTTGCGGCCGAACCGCCCTCCTCGCGGACGACGCCGGCCATCAGCATCTGGCCGGGTGCCAGCATGTCGCCCAGCGCCGTCAATGCGTCCGGACGCTCCGTGAAGAGGAACGGAACCGAGGTTTCGGGCCACAGGATCAGTTGCGGCTTGCCGTGACCCGGATCGGGTGCCTTGGCCGATAGTCCCATCAAGGTTGCGAAGATGCGGTCGCGCACCGAGGCGTCCCATTTTTCCGAGAGGTCAACGGCCGGCTGGACGATGCGGACGTCCAGACTGTGCACCGCAGGTTTTTCGGGAGCGGCAAGCCTGACATAGCCGTAGCCGACATGGGCAGCGGCAAGCACGACAAACAATCCGGCGCCGAGGCGCAGATGCCGGCGCGCCGCCAGCAGCGCCGGCAGAGCGAAGACGAACACCGCGAGCGCGTTCATGCCGATCATGCCGGTGACCGAGACGCTTTGCATCAACAGCGGCACGGGCATGGCCGCGTAGCCGATGGCATTCCAGGGAAAACCGGTGAACAGGAAGTCGCGCAGCCATTCCGCCAGCCCGAAGCCGAAGGCAAGGGCGGCGATGCGTCCGATGTCGCTGCTCCACAACAGCCGCGCAACCACGGCCGCAAAGCCGTAGAAAAAGGCGAGTGCGAAGGGAATGCCGACCACCGCGAAGGGAAGCGCCCAGGCAAAGTTGTCGGCCTCGACCAGCAGAGCCGAGCCGATCCACCACAGGCCGGCAAGGAAATAGCCGAAGCCGAACCACCAGCCGACGGCGAAGGCCGGCCGCAGGCGCCGCATCAGGCCGCCGGAAGCATCACCGGTCGCGCCGTCGAGCAGCCAGACCAGCACGGGAAAAGAGATGAAACAGGCGGCGAAGAAATCGTAAGGCGCCTGGCCAAGCACCGCCAGCGCGCCAGCGAGAAACGCCACGAGCGCGCGCCCCCAACCCCAAAGCAGAATTATCCGGCCGGCAAGGCGCACCATGCATACTTCCGAGTCGCGCGAATCAATAGCCAAGATTTAACAGGCCACGGTCCGCGGGCCAAACGGCAGGAGATCGCCAGCGGTGGACCGAGCCTAGCGGTGCCAGCCTTCGATGCGCAGGCCGCCCAGCCGTTCGGCCTCTTCACGAGAAACAGAACGCAGGGTTTGCGTGAAGGTCCAGACATGGCCCTCGGGATCGCGCGCCCGATACTGGCGTTCGCCATAGAACTGATCCGCTGGCTCCTGGACGATCTCGGCCCCCTTGGCCCTGGCATGCTCGCAATGGGCATCCAGGCCGTCCTTCAGCCTGACATAGACCGACTGCATGTTCTTGCCGGCGACAGAGGCCGGGCTGGCTACGTGATCGGTCCATTCGGAATCGACGATGATGTAGCTGTCGCCAAACCTCATCTCGGAATGGACGAGCTTTGCCTCGGCATCGCTGACCACCATGCTGCGCTCGAAGCCGAAACCCGCCTCCAGCCAGTCCAGCGCGGCTCGAGGATCCTTGTAGAACACGCCGGAGCCCAGGCTTGCGTGCTTGAACGGGTCGTCGACGGTCATCGGGCGAGCGAAACGCTCACGCCTGTTCGGCACGGGCCGTGGCGCGCCGGCGGCGCTCGCCCTTCTGGCTCTGCACGATGCGCACGCGCTTGACGCGGCGCGGATCGGCATCCAGCACATGGAATTCGAAGCCGGGAATGGCTTGAACCACCTCGCCGCGCGCCGGTACGCGACCGAGCGTGTTGAAGATCATGCCGCCAATGGTATCGACATAATCGCCATGTTCGCCAGCGGCGAAATCCTCGCCGATCATCTTGGCGACATCGTCGATCTCGGCCTTGCCGTCGACGATGAACACGCCGTCGCCGCTCCGGGTAATCATCGGCTCATCGTCGTCATGCTCGTCCTCGATATCGCCGACCACCATCTCGACGATGTCTTCCAGCGAGGCGAGGCCATCGGTGCCGCCATATTCGTCGATGACCAGCGCCATCTGCGTGCGCGTCGTCTGCATGCGGGCCATCAGGTCGGAGGCAAGCATCGACGGCGGCACGAACAGCACCGGACGGATCAGATTGAGGTCGCCAATGGTGCGCGCGAGGTCGACCTGGGCGAGGTCAAGAACCGTGGCGGCAGGGGTTTTCCTTGTCGTGCGGCCTTTTTTGACGCGCGCGATCTTGGTGATGTGAGCCAGCACGTCACGGATATGCACCATGCCGCGGGGATCGTCGAGCGTCTCGGAATAGACCGGCATGCGCGAATGGCCGGACTGCTCGAAGGTGCCAAGCAGATCGCCGAGCGTCGTCGCGATCTCGACCGCCTGAATGTCGGAACGCGGCACCATGACGTCCTCGACGCGCACCTCGCGCAAGCGCAGGATGTTGTTGAGCATGGCGCGTTCGCCAGGCGAGAAGGCCCCGGCGTCGCTCGTCGTCTCGGCAAGGGCGCCGGCGATTTCCTCGCGCAGGCTGGTTCCGTTGCGTTGCCGGAACAAACGCAGCACGCGGTCGAACAGGGAGGGGCCGGCAGGCGAGGTTTCGCTGGCAGCGCTGCCGGTGCTGGCAGCACCAGAGGTAACGGTACTGGGACTTGATCCCTCTTCCGACGTATCGGAAGCCTTGGTCGCACTGCCGGCGTCGGGGCGGGCGGCAGTCTCTGGTTTGTCGTTCATCGTCGTCCGGTCAATTGATCAGATGTAGTTACGCGTAGGGATCGGGAATGGCAAGTCTCGCGAGCGCTGCGCGTTCAACGGCCTCCATCGCCTCGGCATCCGCATCGGTCTCGTGATCGTAGCCCAGCAGATGCAGCAGGCCGTGGATGACGAGATGAGTGATATGGTTCTCAACCGGCTTGTCTTCCAGTGCCGCTTCACGCGTGACCGTCTCTGCGGCGAGCACGATGTCGCCCAGCATCGGCGGCAAAGGAGCGCCTTTCACAAGCGGAAAAGCCGGGAAAGACAATACGTTGGTCGGCTTGTCCTTGCCACGCCAGCCAGCGTTGAGGGTCCGGATATGCGTGTCGTCGGAAAAAACGAGGCTGAGTTCGGAACGGCCAGCCCCGCCGGTCTCGGCAAAGGCAGCCGCAACAGCGCGATCGACCAGCCGCATCAGGCTTGCCTCATCCGGCCATTCGCCCGCTTCGACTGATATATCGATATCGACGGGAACATTCCCGTCGCCGGATATTAAATCCTCAGGCATAAAGCCGCATCGTCAAAATCAATTCTCGGCGCCGAGGCCGCGCGCCAGTTTGGCATCCCGGTCATAGGCCCTGACGATTTCCGCCACCAGCGGATGGCGGACCACGTCGCCGTCGTTGAAGCGCACGGTGACCGCACCTGCCACGCCGTCCAGCACCCGCAAGGCTTCGACGAGGCCCGATTTGGTGTTGGAGGGAAGGTCGATCTGGGTCGGATCGCCGGTGACGATCATGCGCGAATTCTCGCCGAGACGGGTCAGGAACATCTTCATCTGCATCGGCGTGGTGTTCTGCGCCTCGTCGAGGATGACGGCGGCATGCGCCAGCGTGCGGCCGCGCATGAAGGCGAGCGGCGCGATCTCGATGACTTCGGCGGCAATGGCGCGCTCGACCTTGTCGGCCGGCATCATGTCGTAAAGCGCGTCATAGAGCGGCCGCAGATAGGGATCGACCTTTTCCTTCATGTCGCCCGGCAGGAAACCGAGCCGCTCGCCGGCCTCGACGGCCGGCCGCGACAGAATGATGCGCTCGACCATGCCGCGCTCGAGCAGCATCGCCGCATGCGCTACCGCCAGATAGGTCTTGCCGGTGCCGGCCGGACCAATGCCGAACACCAGTTCCGACCGCTCCAGCGCCCGCATATAGGCGTCCTGGTTGAGCGATCGGGCATAGATCGTCTTCTTGCGGGTGGCGATCTGGGCGGCGGAGACCTTGCCCTTGCGCTCCAGCGTCGGCAGCGTCAGCTGATCGTCGGCGGCGATTGCCATTCGGACGGCGCCATCGACGTCGGACTGGCCGATATCGACGCCTTTCTGGAGAATGCCGTAGAGATTGTCCAGGGCGCGGCGCGCCTGCTCGGCGGCTGACGCCGAGCCCTTGATGGTCAGCTGGTTGCCGCGGGAGCGGATGTCGACGCCGAGCTTCTGCTCGAGTCTGGCGAGATTTTCGTCGAACTGACCGTAAAGGGCGCTGGCAAGCTTGTTGTTGTCGAAAGTCAGAACGATATGCGCCATATCAGAAGCCCCGGATGCCGTGGCGTGGGGTAGATTCTTCACTTCCGCAGCGCTCAACCGTCTCTCCTCATCTGCCGAGACCCTCAGGCCAATTCGGCGAACAGGCTGTTGTAGCCCGTCTTCGTGATTCGCACCTGGATAATGTCACCGATTTCGCCGGCCGTTTCATCAACAATAACCGGCTGCAGCCACGGTGAGCGGCCGACCTTCTGGCCGGCCTGTCGGCCGGGCTTCTCGATCAGCGTGTCGATGGTGCTGCCGACCAGGCTTGTGCCGAAGTCCTGCTGCTGTTTCAAAAGCAGAGCTTGTAGCCGCTGCAGGCGCTCATCCTTGACCGTTTCCGGCACATGATCGGGCATTTCAGCGCCCGGCGTGCCGGGACGCGGCGAATATTTGAACGAGAAGGCAGAGGCGTAATTCACCTGCCGCACCAGTTCCATGGTCGCCTCGAAATCCGCTTCGGTCTCACCGGGGAAGCCGACAATGAAATCGCCGGAAAGCGCGATATCGGGCCGGGCAGTGCGGATGCGGTCGAGCAGCGCCAGATAATCCTTGGCCGTGTGCCGGCGGTTCATCGCCTTGAGGATGCGATCGGAACCTGATTGCACCGGCAGATGCAGATAAGGCATCAATGCCGGCAGATCGCGGTGAGCGGCGATGAGTTCGTCGTCCATGTCACGTGGGTGGCTGGTCGTGTAGCGCAGTCGCGCCAGGCCCGGGATTTCGGCCAGCCTGAACAGCAGGCGGCCAAGGCCCCATTCCTCGCCGTTTTCGCCCCGGCCATGCCAGGCATTGACGTTCTGGCCCAGCAGCGTCACCTCGCGCACGCCGGCTTCCGCCAGGCGCTCGGCCTCCGCGACGATCTGCGCCACCGGACGCGAGACTTCCGAGCCTCTGGTGTAGGGCACGACGCAGAAGGTGCAGAATTTGTCGCAGCCTTCCTGCACGGTGAGAAAAGCGGTGACGCCGCGCTTGATAACCTCGGCGCGCTTCGGCTGCGGCAGGTATTCGAACTTGTCCTCGATGGCGTAGTCGGTCTCGACGATCTTCTCGCCGCCGCGCACCCGCGCCAGCACGTCGGGCAGCCGGTGATAGGTCTGCGGGCCGATGACCAGATCGACGGCCGGCGAGCGGCGAATGATCTCGGCGCCTTCGGCCTGCGCCACGCAGCCGGCGACGCCGACCAGCATCTCGCGGCCGACCAAGGCACGTTCGGCCTTCATATCGCGGATTCGGCCGAGCTCGGAATAGACCTTTTCCGCCGCTTTTTCCCTGATATGGCAGGTGTTGAGCAGCACCAGATCAGCCTCGCCGATGGCATCGGTCGTGGAATAGCCGTCGGCGGCCAGCGCATCGGTCATGCGCTGTGAATCATAGACGTTCATCTGGCAGCCATAGGTCTTGACGAAGACCTTCCTGGCGGTTGCCGCCGGCGCGGCCATCGCTTCGGCCGCGGCGTCGACGTCGTCGCGCTCTATCGTGTTCAAGTCCATAAGGCGGCTTCTAACGCCTTTCCGTGACAAAAAACAGACAATTCTCGGCATGCGCCTGCAGTTTGCATGCCCGGGGCTAGCGGCTCGGGCGCGGATCGGCGAGCGCTGCCTGCATCATGTCGCGCACCCGGCTTTCCATCAATTTCGATGTTTCCTTGCGGTTCGAACCCTTGGAAAAGGCGATCGCCTCGCCGAAATGCACCTCGACGTCGAGGGCGCCCTCTGCCAGCAGCACCTTGAGATGCGGCATTAGGTCTTCATCACCGATCCAGGCGGCAAGCGGGCGGTGGCGGCGGCCGAGCGGCACGCCGTGCAGGCGCGTGTAGGCGATAGCCACCGGCTGGATGAAGACCTGCTCCGTCGCGCCTTCCGAAATGGCCATAGAGGCGGCGCCAAACAGCGTGCTCTTGAACGGCAGGACGATGTTTCCGTCGCCAGTCGAGCCCTCAGCAAACAGCACCATGGCATCGCCCTTGCCCATGCGGCTGGCGATCTCGCTGGCCTGGTCGCCCGAGGACCGCTTGCGCTCGCGCTCGATGAACACGGTGCGTTGCAGTTTTGACAGCATGCCGATCAGCGGCCAGCCTTCCATATCAGCTCTCGCGATGAACTTCACGTCGGCCATGGAGCCGAGCACCATGATGTCGGTCCACGAGATGTGATTGGATGCCACCAGCAAAGGACGCTTGGTCGATAGCGTTCCCTTGACGTGGATACGCATGCCGAGCGCCCTGATGATCAGCTTGTGCCATATCTTGAGGATGAAGGTTTCCGGCCACCAGCCGGTCTTCATCGACAGGATCTGCAGCGGCACGAGGACCAATGAACCGGCGACAACGAGGCCCAGCGCCAGGAAAATCCTGATTTTCTTGATCATCGCCCTACCCTGGCCTCCGGCTAGCGAAGATCGCGGCGCATAACAAGCGCGCCGGTCGGTCCATGTTCCGGCGACTTGTAGTAATTCGGTCGCTTGCCGACCTCACGGAAGCCCAGCCGCCGATAGAGCGCGATCGCCGCGACATTGGTCTCGTCGACCTCGAGGAACAGCGCTTCGGCGCGCTGCGCGTGAAGTTCGCGCAGCACCGCGTCCATCAACTGCCAACCGAGCCCCTGCCGACGGTGGGATCGAGCGACCGCGACGGTCAGGATCTCGCCTTCGCCGGCCGCCAGCCTGGCCAGCACGAAGCCGACCGGAGGCTTGGCGCCCTGTCCGGTTTCACGCGCGGCATAGCCGAATACGGTGTCCTGTTCGAGCAAGGCAGCGAATTCGCCATCGGTCCACGGGCGGACGAAGTCCTCGCGATGCAACAGGGAGACCGCCGGGCTGTCGGCGATCTTCAGCGGCTCGAGCGCATAGTCCCGGCGGCGTGGTTGGAGAAAAGGTATGCGCATCAATTTTCTTGCCTTGAAAGAATGAACCCGGCCTGCGGCTTGGCGTCGGCGCCGCGCAAATAAAGCGGTTTTGGCCTTTCGCCGGGACCCTTGGCGGCAGCCAGACGGGCGTATGTGACAATATCGGCGGTGGCCGTCTGAGGCCCGATATCGAACGCGCGACCGGCCGACGCGGCAATCAGCGCCGCCGCTGTACCGGCAAGCACCAAAGAACGCTCCGTCGCCATCGCGACCACCTCGGCCAATGTGGCGACAGCCGGACCGTAAGTCAAAACCGACATTTCATCATAAAGGGCGGCATGGATTTCCTCGCGACCAGCATCGAGCGCCGCCAGTACGGCGCGATCGGGAAATGCCGCTGCCGCCTCAGCAGCCAGCGCCTCGAGCGTCGTCACCCCGATCGCCGGAATCTTGAGCGCCAGCGCCAGGCCACGCGCGGTCGAGACGCCGACGCGCAGACCGGTGAAAGAACCCGGGCCAACGGAAACGGCGACGACGCCAAGACCGGCATAGTCGGTCGCACTTGCCTTCAGGGCTTCGGCAATGACCGCCATCAGGTGCTCGGCATGCCCTTTGCCGAGGTCGAGCACCGAACGGCCAAGCTCTTGCTTCGCCGCCTCGTCGTAGACGCAAGCGGCGCAGAGGTTGGCGGCACAGTCGATGGCAAGCAGTTTCATGAAGCGACCGGTTCGAAAGAGAGTTCCCTGTGCCTGCCACGGCTCGCCACCGCAAGTGGTTAGTGCATAATTCGTTAAGCGGCTTCGCTTCAGCCCGGCAGGAAATATCTACGCAATCTGTTCGATGCGCAGCAGGTGGTTGTCCCAGACATAGTCCGGTTCGGAGCGTGTCGCACCGCTGCCCTCGACGATCTCGCCGGCGCCTGTGGTGGCCATGAAGCCGGTTCCGTCGGGCGCCACGCCGCAAACCTCGACTAGTGCGCTGGCCGAGACGATCCGGCTGCTTGCCGCATCGATCACGACAAGCGAATTGCCTTCCGGCGACGAGACGGCGACGGTGCCGGCGGCCGGATTGGCGGCGACCGAACCGATATAGTTGCGGAAGCCGGACAGCACGTCCTGCGGCATGTCGAGCAGCTGCAAGTCTTTGCCGCGCGCGGCGCGGCCGACCAGCAGCGGACGATCGGTGCCCGGCCCCCGGTACTGGCAGCCGAACCAGACGGTGCCGGATCGATCTGTGTCCATGTGGCGGATCGACAGCTGGTGCAGTGCCTCCGGGAGTTCATGCTTCTCGATGAGATCGCCGGTGAGGCGGTCGATGAGCACATAGGACGGCTTCATGGTGGCGATGTTGAGCTCGGCGCGACCATAATCCGGATGGGTTTCGATGCCGCCATTGGCAACAGCGATCGTCCTGCCGTCGCCCAGCAGCAGAAGCTCGTGCGGACCCATGCCGTAGGTCGGGAATTCACCGACGCGGCTGAATTTGGACCGCGCATCGTAGACACCGACCACGCCGGCGGCGTTGTCGAAGTCGTTTTCGGTGGCGTAGAGCAGTGCCCCGTCGGGCGAGAACACCCCATGGCCGAAGAAGTGCCGGCCGGCGATGCTGGCGATGGTCAACGGCGCGTCATGGCCCGAATGATCGAATACCACGGCGAACGTGCCGGGCTGGCGAGCGAAGACCACCGAACGCTTCGACACCGGATCGAAGGTGACGTCATGGCCACGATCGGGCAGGTCGATCGCGTGCAGGATATTGCCGGCCTCGGATAGGACAGCGACGCCATAGCTGCCATCACGCTTGACGAAGGCGGTGGCGAAGACGGCGTCCGCCGCGAGCGTCTTCGCCCAGGCCGCGGGCGCCATTGCCGCTACGAAGCCAACGCCTGCAGCCTTCAGGAAATCGCGGCGATCTAACAGCGGGGTTCTCAATTCAGTCCCCATCCAGCGACGAGAAGCCGGCGGTCAGGCCGAATTCGGCGGTCAGCCTGGTGCCGATCAGGGTCGACAGGCTGGAGGTGATCAGCGCGAAATGGTCGAGCTTGTCACGCAGTGCCGGATCGGCAAGCGCCTTGTCGATCGGACCCTGGATGGACTTCGCGGTAGCGATACCATTGATCAGCTGGATACGGATCGATTCCGCCATCCAGCGCGCATCGGCCGGCAGTGCGTCGCCAAGCTTCGACGCCTGGAACAGCGTGTCTATCCCGGACAGATTGCCGGCTAGCGAATTGGCAGTGTTCTGCGAGCGCCAGTAGATCGCCTGTTTCGGCTTGTCCGCATCCGGCTTGTCGCCGAAAAACCCTTTCAGGCGCACATCGCGAACCATTTCCAGTTCATTGATGAAGACGCCGACCAGTTCGGTCACCGCTTCGTTGCCGTCGCGGTAGAGCGGGTTCTGTGGCCCCGGATTGGCCCAAAGGGCAGCAAATCCGTTGGGCTTGTTCCAGGCATCGTTGACGTCGCCGGCCATGGTTTCGATGTTGCCGGCAATCGCGGCGCCATAGGCGCAGCGATAGGGATCGCCCTTCGCGGTCAGTGCTTCCGCGCCATCGCCATAAAGCACGAATTCCAGCGCACCCAGCCCCTGCATGGCGACACTTTTACTGGCCAGCTGTGCCGGGTCGGTGGCGGTCGCATCCTTGTTCGCCAAGGCCGCCTGCACCTGCTTCAGGCCGATGCCTTTGCGATCCGGCCAGAACAGCATGCGTTCCAGCCGGTTGTTGTCCTTGATCGGCCCGAAGCCGATGATTTCGGCCGACGACCAGGCATAGACGGTGGCGGAAAATGCCGCGCGCGCGGCATCGAGCTCCCCTTGCGAGGGCGCTTCGCAGAGCTTGTGCATCGCTTTCGTTAAGGCTTCCGCATGCTCGTGCAGGCCGGCATAGGCTGGGCGAACAAAGCCGTCGATCGCCCCCTGGATGATTTCGGAGGCTTTGACCGCCGCAGATGCCGGGACGGCGAGCAGAGCCAGCGGGAGAACGAGAAACAATGCAGAGCGCTTGAGCATCACAGTGACCCCAGGAATTTGAGCAGCGCATCGCGGTCGGCCGCGTCAGCGGCGGCAAAGCGGTCACGCGCCTTCTGCGCTTCGCCGCCATGCCACAGGATCGCCTCGGTCAGACTGCGCGCGCGCCCGTCATGCAGGAAGAAGGAATTGCCGTTGACCGTCTCGGTCAGGCCGATGCCCCACAAAGGCGGCGTGCGCCACTCATTGCCCGTCGCATCGCCTACGGCCTGGCCGTCGGCCAGATCAGGCCCCATGTCGTGCAGCAGGAAGTCGGAATAAGGCCAGATCAACTGGAAGGCTTGCGCCTTGTTGGGCGTGCCACGACGGGTGACGAATTTCGGCGTGTGGCAGGCAATGCAGCCGATCTCATAGAAGACCTTCTTGCCGGTGAGCACATCTGGTTGGTCGAGGTCGCGGCGCGCCCGCACGGCCAGGTTCTGCGAATAGAAGGTGACCAGATCCATCACCGGCGGCGGCGCCTCGACCGGGCCGAGACGCTGCTGCACGCCGTTCGGCATGGCGAGGCATTTGACTTGCGTGGCGGTGCAGTCGCCCCAGTGTTTTGGCACTTCCGGCGTCGAGATGCCGATGTCGCCGGCGAAAGCGTCCGCCGCCTGCCGGCGGATCGATGCGGCTTGCGCCTTCCAGCCGAAACGGCCAAGCGTCAATTCGCCGCTGGAGCTGTCCCGCACGATGTTCGGCTTGCCGGAAATGCCGTCACCGTTGCGGTCGTGCGGATCGGCGTTGGCAAGAATATCCGCTGGTGCAATCTCTTCGATCAGGCCAAGGCCGATCATCGGCGGCGTCAGGCGCGGCGACAGCGTGGTGCGCGGATCGAGAGGTCCATAGGCAGGATCGACCACCGAATAGCTGGGTTTGCGCAAGGAAATCACGGCGCCGTCTGCCAGTTCTACCTTACGCTCCTGATAGTCGACATGCATGCGGCCCTCGCTGCGCAGGCCGGGCACCGCCAGGTCCTGCAATTGCGCGCCATAGACCGGATCGGGGAAGTTCAGCACCTTGTGGTCGACAAGCGCTGCTTTCTCTTCGGCCGTACTGGCATCGCGCGCCAGCCGCAGGAACATCGAAGTCGTGCCGGCATCGCCTTGCGGGGGACGGCCGCGACCATCCTTCAAATGGCAGTTCTGGCAGGCGCGTTCGTTGAACAGCGGGCCGAGCCCATCCGACGCCTGCGTCGAGGATGGCGACGACACCCAGTTCTTGCGAAACAGGGCATTGCCGAGCTTGAAGTCGCCCTCCTCCTCGAAGGTGATGTTGGCCGAGGATTGCGAGAAGGAATCGCGGCTGACGTCCTTCCTGGACGTGCCGGCGCCGCCTTGCATCAGCTCGAACTGCTCAGGCCTGGAAAAATCAGCGGTCGGCCTGGTGATGGCGGTGACGCGCGCCTGATCCTTCGGACTGAGGTCGGTGCGCGTGGTGGCGAGGCCGGCAGGTTGAAGATCACCTGCCATCGCGGAAGAGGAGAGCGCGATTGCGAAGACGATACAGCGCCGACGCGCCAATCCGGCCGGCGTCTTCCGAAGGAGCAGCGAGCCGTCGGCCCGCCGCACGCGGCGCATGAATTCTAACAGGCGCCGCATCCCCGCATGTCCTTAATCGGCCTCGTGCGCCGATGCAGCGTTGAGCTGGCCGTATTTTTCCTCGCCGATCGAGGCAAGCAGGTCGAGCTGCGTCTCGAGGAAATCGATGTGACCCTCTTCGTCGGCCAGCAATTCCTCGAACAGCTTCATTGTCACATAGTCGCCGGCGTCGTTGCAGATCTCGCGTGAACGCTTGTAGGCGGTACGCGCGTCATATTCGCCGGCAAGGTCGGATTCGAGCACTTCCTTGACGTTCTGTCCGATGCGCAGCGGCGCCACGGACTGCAGGTTCGGATGGCCTTCAAGGAAGATGATGCGGGCCACGAGCTTGTCGGCATGGTGCATCTCCTCGATCGATTCCGCCCGCTCCTTCTTTGCCAGCTTGGCGTATCCCCAGTCCTCCAGCAGACGGAAATGTACCCAGTACTGATTGACGGCCCCCAGCTCCAGAAAAAGAGCCTCGTTAAGCCGCTCGATGACCTGGGGGTCGCCTTTCATGATTTCTGCTCCCGTATTGGACGCGCAGGCTTCTGACGCGATCCAGGTGTGAAACGATATCGACGCTGCTCGCCTCGGAGCGGGCGTGGTAATTTTCGGTGACCCGAATGATCGTTTCCACCACATTTGGGAAGCAGCCGCAACAGCGCCCGCGCTTTTGCATGGCGTGATAGACCTTTGCCGGCACGATCAGTTGCCAGGGGTCCTGATCCAGCAGCGCAATGATCGTCTGCTCGATTTCCCTCTCGGTGATGATGTTGCAATGGCAGATCAGCATTGGTTTGCTCGGATGGCTGGCGGCGCCTCCCGCGCCGTGTGGCTTGATTTCCTATCGAAGCCCGTCCGACACCGATTGCCCGGCTCCGGATCAGGCTCCAACCCTTTGACTTACTTGAACACCTTGTCGGGTGCGTCGAGACTGTCGGATCCTTCGAAGGCGATGGTGCTGAGTTTCAGGGAGCCAACGGCGCGTTCGATCGACTTCGTCTGGTCGATCAACGCGTCGATTGCCGCCTGCACGGTCGCATTGCCTTGCGCATTGCCCTCGGCGATCTGCTGGTCATAGGCCTCGCCAGCCAGTGCCCGCGCCTTGATCGCCTCCATCTTGGCGACCGTCACGTCGAGCTTGTCCGACAGTTCCTTGTCGATCGCCGGATCGGCTGCTTTCACCATATCGGCCACCGAGGGACCCGAAACGACGGTGCCGTCGAGCCTCGTATAGCTGGCATGATAGGCGGAGCGGATGCCGATGGCATCATAGAGATGCGAGTTATAGGTGTTGTCGGAGAAGCAGTCATGCTCCTCTTCCGGATCGTGCAGCAGCAGGCCGAGCTTCATGCGCTCGCCGGCCAGTTCGCCGTAGGATAGCGAGCCCATGCCGGTGAAGATGATCGAGATGGCGGTGTTCGGGTCGCCGTCGATGAGGGCCTTGCGTGCGGCACCGCCTTCCTTCCAGTCGTTGACCATCTTCTGCAGGTCGCCGACCAGAAGGTCAGTCGCCGATTTCAGGTATTGGGCGCGACGGTCGCAATTGCCGCCGGTGCAGTTCTTGAGGTCGTAGTCGGAATAGGGGCGCTCGCCGGCACCCGGGCCGGTGCCATGCAGGTCCTGACCCCAGAGCAGGAATTCGATGGCATGATAGCCGGTGGCGACGTTTGCCTCCACGCCGCCGGCTTCCTGCAATGTGCCGGAGAGGAATTCCGGCGAAAGGCTCGAAGCGTCGACTTTCTTGCCGTTGATCTCGATCTCCTTGTTGGCGATCACATCGGCCGTATAGAGCGCATTCGCATCCGATTCGGTGCCATAGCTCTTGGCGACATAATCGATCAGCCCTTCGTCCAGCGGCCAGGAGTTCACCTCTCCTTCCCAGTCGTCGACGATCTTGTTGCCGAAGCGATAGACCTCGGTCTGCTGGTAGGGAACCCGCGATGCCCTCCAGGCGTCGCGGGCTGCATTGAGGGTTTCCGCCGAGGGATTGGCGAGAAGCGCGTCGACTGCCTTGTCGAGCGACTGCGCGGTCGTCAGCGAATCCTCATATTTGGCCAAGGCGATGTCGGAATAGGTCTTGATGACCGCCTTCGCATCGGTTTCGGCCTTTGCGGGCAGCACGAACACCGCCGCCGTCAGTAGGGCCGTGGCGCCGATCGCGGCAAGCCTGCCGCCATATCGTGCTGTCATAATCGCTCTCCAGTTTCTCGGATTTTTTGTAATCGGCGCGCGCGGCAACTGGCACCAGGCCATCTGCAAGCCATCGGGCGCAAGAGATGCCGCGCCTTCGCGCGGTTCGTGGAAGAAAGACACCAAAATGCCTCCAATCGAAAGGGTTCAAGGCCCAGACATTAAAGGGATGCGCTGACGCGCGAGCTTCCATAAAGCTGCGACATCGTCGGATGTCAATGGAGATTGGCAAGAAAAATCAATTGAAACAATAGTTTAGAATTATTCTAAACTGCAACTGTCAACTTAATGCGCGGCCTGCACCGGTCTTGCCGCTGAACTGTACGATTGACAGCAGCCATCCCGAGTGCGACCCGCACAGCCTCGCTTGCGGCGGCGCCAGACAATCGCCACATGGCGAGACATCCTAGGATACCGGCAGGATTGGAATGCAATGAAGAACGGTGTGGTCATTGTCGGCGCGGGTCATGCGGGCGTGCAAGCGGCCGCCAGTCTGCGCGACGACGGCTATGACGGGCCGGTGATCCTAGTCGGCGACGAGAACGAGCTGCCCTACCATAAACCTCCACTGTCGAAGACCTTCATCAAGGATGCCGAGGCCAGACCGCAACCGTTGCGCGGCGAGGCCTTCTACACCGGCAGCGCCATCGACTTCCGGCCGGGCATCAGGATCGATCGCATCGATGCCGGACGCCGTAGCCTGGAGATATCAGGCGGCGGCGCACTTGCCTTCGACCATCTGATCCTGGCGACCGGCTCGCGCCCGCGCACCTTGCCGCTGCCCGGTTCAGACCTGTCGGGCGTGCTGTCGCTGCGCTCGCTGGCCGATGCGCGTCTGATCCGGGAACTCAGCGCCCAGAGCGACGAGGTCGTCATCCTCGGTGGCGGCTTCATCGGGCTGGAGATCGCCGCGACGTTGCGGGCAGCCGGCCGCACGGTGACCATTGTCGAGGCAGTCGACCGGCTGCTCGGCCGCGCCGTGGCGCCGGTCGTGGCGAGCCACGTCCGGCAACGACTGGAAGCGACAGGCGTGCGCATCCTCACCGGCACCTCGATTGCAAGACTCGAAGGCGAAAACGGCCATGTCGCAGCCGCGATCACATCCAGCGGTGAAAGGCTGCCGGCGCGCATGGTCATCGTCGGCATCGGCGCCGTGCCGAATGTCGAGCTGGCACAGGCCGCAGGCCTCAGCATCGCCAACGGCATCCGCGTCGATCATCAGATGCGCACTTCGGTGCCTGAAATCCTCGCCATCGGCGACGCCGCCTCCTACCGGCACTGGTTCACCGGCGGCGACGTGCGGCTGGAATCGGTGCAGAACGCCACCGACCAGGCGCGGCTTGCTGCACGCACCATTACCGGCCATGCCGATGCCTATTCAGCCGTGCCGTGGTTCTGGTCCGACATCGGCGACATGAAATTGCAGATGGTTGGGCTGACTGCAGGCAGCGACAGCCATGTCGTGCTGGGTGATCTGCCCGACAACAAATTCTCGATCTACCATTATGCTGGAGACCGGCTGCTCGGCATCGAATCGGTGAACCGTCCCGGCGACCACATGCTTGGCCGCAAGATGCTCGGCGCCGGCTTCTCGCCGACGCCGGGGATCGTTGCGACGGGACCGGACGGGCTGAAGGCTGCGCTTGCCGCCTTCCAGGAAGAGGAGCCTGTCCGCGCGGCGGGATAGGATCAAAACCCAATCACCCTAAACGACCGAGTTCGCCCGGGAGCTGACCTTCAAAACCTATAGCGAAGTAAAGGAAACAGCGGTATTTTGACCAATTGAAGTCGTCTTTGGGGGGTGCTCATGGCTCTAGATGTCATTGGCGCAGGCATGGGTCGCACTGGCACATATTCGCTGAAACTCGCGTTGGAGCATCTTGGGTTCGGGCCGTGTCATCACATGGCAGATGTCCACGCCAATCCCGAGCAGAAGGCGCTGTGGCGCGCCGCCGGCCAGGGACAACTCCCTACCTGGGATACGGCATATGCCGGCTATCTTTCCGCGGTCGATTGGCCAACGGCGCATTTCTGGCGAGAAGTGAGTGACCACTACCCTGACGCAAAGGTTATCTTGACAGTTCGTGACCCAGAAGCCTGGTATGAAAGCATGGCGCAAACGATAGGGTTCACGATGGATGCTGCTACCAATGATCCACAGTCCTTTGGTGTGGCAGTGGTTGGAAACAGTGTCTTTGGCGGTCGATTTGATGACCGAGATCACGCAATCGCTGTCTATGAAGCACATAACGCTTCCGTGAAATCAACGCTGCCACCTGAACGCCTTCTCACTTATCAGGCCTCCGAAGGATGGGAGCCCCTTTGCGCCTTTCTCGGTGTACAGTTGCCTTCCGAACCGTTTCCACGCACCAATTCGAACGCAGAATTTCGTGCTCGCATAGGGCGTTGAACGGCAGCTTGCCACCCTATCTCGGCCTTTTCCCGCAAGGTTGTTGAATCCTAGGCGATATCCTCGCCGATCAGGCGGCGCACACTTCGCGGATCGAGCTTTCCAGAATGTCGAGCGCCTCGTTCATGACGCCGTCCTGGATGGTGATCGGCGCCAGGAAGCGGATGACGTTGCCGTAGACGCCGCAGGTCAGCAGGATCAGGCCCTTGTCGAGCGCCTTCAGCCTGATCGCATTGGCTATCTCGGCCGACGGCAGGCCCTTCTTGACGTCGTTGAACTCGACCGCGTTCATGAAGCCGAGGCCTCTTATGTCGACGATCTCGGGCACGTCGTCGCGGATCGACTGCAGCCGCTGCTTCAGTCTTGCACCCAGCGTGTTGGCGCGGTCGCACAGCTTTTCCTCATCGATCACGTCGAGCACGGCGTGCGCCGCGGCGACACCGATAGGGCTGCCGCCATAGGTACCGCCGAGCCCGCCGGGGCCTGGTGCATCCATGATTTCGGCGCGGCCGGTGACCGCGGCCAGCGGGAAGCCGCCAGCCAGGCTCTTGGCCATGGTGGTGATGTCGGCCGCTACCTCGTGGTGATCCATCGCGAACATCTTGCCGGTACGGGCAAAGCCGGTCTGCACCTCGTCGGCGATCAGAAGCATGCTGTGCTGGTCGCAAAGCTTGCGCAGAGCCGTCAGGAACTCGCGCGGCGCCTCGTAGAAGCCACCCTCGCCCTGGACCGGCTCGATGATGATGGCGGCGACGCGGGCCGGGTCGACATCGGCCTTGAACAGGCGGTCGAGGGCGGCCAGCGAATCGGCGACCGATACGCCATGCAGCGGCACCGGGAACGGCGCGTGATAAACGTCGCCCGGCATGGCGCCGAAGCCGACCTTGTAGGGCACGACCTTGCCGGTCAGTGCCATGCCCATGAAGGTGCGGCCGTGGAAGCCGCCGGCAAAGGCGATGACCGCCTGGCGGCCGGTGGCGTTGCGGGCGATCTTGATCGCGTTCTCGACTGCCTCGGCGCCAGTGGTGACGAAGATCGTCTTCTTCTCGAACTTGCCGGGCAGCATGCCGTTCAGCCGTTCGGCCAGCCGCACATAGCTTTCATAGGGCACCACCTGATGGCAGGTGTGGGTGAAGCGGTCGAGCTGCGCCTTGACCGCCTCGATCACCTTGGGGTGGCGGTGACCGGTGTTGACGACGGCGATACCCGACGAAAAATCTATGTAGCGACGGCCTTCGACATCCCAGATCTCCGAATTCTCGGCCCGGTCGGCATAGATCTGCGTGGTCATGCCGACGCCGCGCGAGATCGACTGGTTCTTGCGTTCGGAAATGGCTGAATTCTTCATGCTGTCCTCATCGAGCCGGCGCCCGTTCTTGTTTGATGTCGCTGACACGTCTTCTGACCTTATTTCACGTTTTCCTCAAGTTGGCACCGTCAACAGGCGATTGGGCCTGTCGCCCCGCGCGGCCAGAACCAGTCGACCGGTAAGCGTGCGAAGGAGGTTCCCTTTTCCAAGGGATCGACTATCTTCTGACGCCGCGAGGCTCCGTGGCGAGAGCGTCCCACACAGGCGAGGGAAGCCATGAGCCGGAACGTGACATCTCCCGCCTTGCCACTGTCGCCATCCAGCCCTTTGCCGTTTCGAAACGCCCCGATCCTTATCGCCTGCACGATGGCCAGCCTGCTGCTGGCGGGTTGCCAGAAGCAGGAGGCGGCCGAACACAAGCTGCCGACCATGGTGCGCACCGCCGAAGTCGAAATCTCCTTCTATGCCCCGACGACGTCGCTGACCGGGGTCATCGCCGCGCGTACGCTGAACAACCTGGCCTTCCGGGTCGGCGGCCGCATCGCCGAGCGGCTGGTGGAAATCGGCCAGCATGTCGACAAGGGCACGTTGCTGGCCCGCATCGATCCACAGGAGCAGGAATCGGACCTGCGCTCGGCGCAGGCCGATCTCGACGCGGCACAGGCGCAATTGACGCAGGCATCCGCCGCCTTCGAGCGCCAAAAGACGCTGCTTGCTCAGGGTTTCACCACGCGCCGGGACTATGACCAGGCAGCACAGGTGCAGAGTGTTGCACAAGGCAGCGTCCAGCAGGCGCAGAGCGCGTTGGATAATGCCCGGGAGAGCTTCACCTTCACCGAGTTGCGGGCCGGCGCGCCGGGTGTCGTCACGGCACGCTCGGTCGAGGCCGGCCAGGTGGTGCAAGGGGCACAAACAGTCTTCACCATCGCCGAGGACGGCGACCGCGACGCCGTCTTCAACGTTCATGAAACGCTGGTTGCCGGCAGCCCGATGGCACCACCACCGGTGTCGATCACGCTTGTGTCGGATCCGTCGGTGAAGGCGACAGGCAAGGTGCGCGAGATTTCTCCGGTGGTCGATGCCGCCTCGGCCTCGGTTCGGGTCAAGGTCGCCATTCCCAAGACCCCTGCCGCCATGCCGCTCGGCGCCGCCGTCACCGGCACGGTCAGCGCCCAGCCGGTGAAAGCCGTGATCCTGCCCTGGCAGGCGCTGACCTCCAGCAACGGTCAACCTGCGGTCTGGCTCGTCGACCCTGCTTCCAAGAAGGTCACCGTCGCGCCGGTCGATATTCTCGCTTATGGTTCCGGCGTCATCGTCGTCGACAAGGGGCTGGAGCCCGGCCAGGACGTCATCACCGCCGGTGGCCAATTGCTCAGCCCGGGCCAAACGGTCGAGATCGCCGGAGCGGCAACGCAATGAGCCGGCCTACGCGCGTGATCGTCCTGTCGGCGCTGGTTGTTGTCGGCGCCTGTTCGGCCGAGCCGGAAAAGGCGCCCGAGATCATCCGGCCGGTGCTTTCGGTGGTGGTCGAGCCGCGCACCAGCCAGACGCTTGGCTTCGCCGGCGTCGTCCAGCCGGAATTCAGTGCCAACCTGGCCTTTCGCCTGCTTGGCCGAGTCGTCACGCGCGACGTCGATATCGGGGATCTCGTCACCAAAGGTACGACGATCGCCACGCTCGATCCGACGGCGCTGGAATTGGCCGTTCAGGCGGCCAAGGCTGGCCTTTCGAACGCACAGGCGGAATTCACCAACGCTTACGCCAGCGAGGAGCGCCAGCGCGCATTGCTGGCTGACAAGAACACCTCGCAGGCCACCTATGAGGCAGCCCGGCAGGCGCGGCAAGCCGCGCAGGCCAATGTCGAGCGCGCCAGGGCTGCGCTGGCTAAATCTCAGGAACAGCTTGGCTATGCCCGCCTGTTTTCGGATTTCGATGGCGTCGTCACCGCCACCGGCGCCGAGGTCGGGCAGACTGTGTCGGCCGGCCAGACGGTGGTGACGGTGGCGCGCTCGGACATGCGCGAAGCCGTCGTCGATATTCCCGACCAACTGACCAGCGATCTCGCTGTCGGAACCGGCTTCGACGTGATCCTGCAGTCTCTGCCCTCGATCCGCACGGAAGCCAAGCTGCGCGAGATCGCGCCGCAGGCCGATAGTTCGACCCGCACACGCCGCGTGCGCCTGTCGCTGCTCAATGCGCCGACCGCGTTCCGGCTGGGCTCGACGGTCACGGCGACACGGGTGATGCCGATCGAGCCGACGATCGAGCTGCCGCTGTCGGCACTGCTCGAAAAGGACGGCAAGCAGCAAGTGTGGATCGTCGATGCGCAATCGAAGGTCGCCTTGCACGATATCCAGATCGGCGCCAAACGCGGCGGCAGCTTTGTCGTCGCCGGCGGACTAGACGCGGGCGCACGCGTCGTCACCGCAGGCGTGCACAGCCTGATCCCGGGCGAGACGGTCAAGATCCCCGAAGGAGCCGCCAAGTGAAGGGCTTCAACCTCTCCGACTGGGCGCTGAGCCATCGTTCGCTGGTTTGGTATTTCATGCTGGTGTTCGTCGTTGCCGGCGTCTCGGCCTATCTCAATCTCGGTCGCGAGGAGGACCCGGCCTTCACCATCAAGACCATGCTGATCCAGGCCAACTGGCCGGGCGCCTCGGTCAACGAGACAGTCCGCCAAGTGACGGACCGCATCGAGAAGAAACTGGAGGAACTCGACAGCCTCGACTACAGCAAATCCGTCACCACGGCCGGCAAGACCGTCATCTTCGTCAATCTCAAGCCGTCGACCAAGGCACGCGACGTGGCCCCGACCTGGGTGCGCATCCGCAACATGATCAACGACATCGGCGCCCAGTTTCCGCAGGGCGTGCAAGGTCCGTTCTTCAACGACAGTTTTGGCGACGTCTACGGCAATATCTACGCCTTCACGGCGGACGGGCTGACATCGCGCCAGCTGCGCGACTATGTCGAGCAGGCGCGCACCCAGATCCTGGCCGTGCCCAACGCCGGCAAGGTCGACCTGATCGGCGCGCAGGACGAGGCGATCTATCTCGAGTTCTCGACCCGCCAGATCGCAGCCCTTGGCCTGAACCAGCAGGCGATCGTCGCAAGCCTGCAGGCGCAGAACGCGATCGCACCATCGGGCGTCATCGAGACCGGCCCCGAACGCGTCAGCGTGCGCGTCTCGGGCCAGTTCACTTCGGAGGAAAGCCTGCGCGCCATCAATTTGCGCGTCAACGACCGTTTCTTTCGGCTGAGCGATGTCGCCACCATCACCCGCGGCTACGCCGATCCGCCGACGACATTGTTCCGTTTCAACGGCGAGGATGCGATCGGGCTCGCCATCGGCATGAAGCCCAACGCCAATTTGCTCGACTTCGGCAAGGCGCTGAAGGTCGAGATGGACAAGATCGTCGCCGACCTGCCGGTTGGTGTCGGCGTACATCTGGTCGCAGACCAGCCTGTCATTGTCGAGGAAGCGGTCTCGGGCTTCACCCGCGCGCTGTTCGAGGCTGTCGCCATCGTGCTTGCCGTCTCGTTCATCAGCCTCGGCATGCGCGCCGGCTTCGTCGTGGCGCTGTCGATCCCGCTGGTGCTCGCCATCACCTTCCTGTTCATGGACTATCTCGGCATCTCGCTACAGCGCATTTCGCTGGGCGCACTGATCATCGCGCTCGGCCTGCTGGTCGACGACGCGATGATCGCCGTCGAGATGATGGTGGCGAGGCTGGAAGCAGGCGACAATCTGCGCAAGGCGGCGACCTATGTCTACACCTCGACCGCGTTCCCGATGCTGACCGGAACGCTGGTGACGGTCACCGGCTTCATTCCGATCGGCCTCAACAACAGCGCGGCTGGCGAATACACCTACACGCTGTTCGTCGTCATTGCGGTCTCGCTTCTGGTGTCCTGGATCGTCGCGGTGCTGTTTGCGCCGCTGCTCGGCATCACCATCCTGCCTGCGGTGATGAAGCAGAAGCACCATGACAAGCCCGGCCGTTTCACCTCGCTGTTCCGCAGAGTGCTGGTCGGGTCGGTGCGCCGCCACTGGCTGACGATCATCGCGACGGTGCTGTTGTTCGCCGCCTCGGTCGTCGGCATGGGTTTTGTCCAGCAGCAGTTCTTCCCGTCCTCCGACCGGCCGGAACTTATCGTCGATTGGAACCTGCCGCAGAATTCATCGATCGCCGAGACGCGGGACCAGATGGAGCGCTTCGAGGAGGCAGCCCTTGCCGGCAATCCCGACATCGATCACTGGAGCTCCTATATCGGCCAGGGCGCGGTACGCTTCGTGCTTGCCTATGACGTGCAGCCGGCCAATCCCTATTTCGGCCAGACCGTCATCGTCACCAAGAACGTCGAGGCGCGTGACAGGGTAAAGGCGGCAATAGAAAAAATGCTGCGCGACGACTTCGTCGGCACTGATGCCTTCGTCAAGACGCTCGAACTCGGTCCGCCCGTCGGCCGGCCGGTGCAATACCGCGTCAGCGGTCCCGACATCCAGACGGTGAGGACGCTGTCCCAGCAACTGGCAGGCGTCATCTCGGCCAATCCCAAGCTTGGCGCACCGATCTTCGACTGGAATGAACCGTCGCGGGTGCTGAAAGTGGATGTGTTGCAGGACAAGGCGCGCCAGCTTGGCGTCACCTCGTCGGACATCTCCAATACGCTGAACAGCATCGTCGGCGGCGTCACCATCACCCAGGTGCGCGACGCCACCTACCTGATCAACGTCGTGGTCCGTTCGCGCGATGCCGAACGCGGCTCGATCGAGACGCTGCGCAACATGCAATTGCCGACCGGTGCCGGCGAATCCATCCCGCTGGCCGCCGTCGCCAACTTCCACTACGAGTTGGAGCAGCCGACAGTCTGGCGGCGCAGCCGCGTGCCGACGATCACCGTGGGCGCCGGACTCGTGGGCGATGCGCTGCCGGCGACCGTGGTCGACGAGCTGAAACCCTCGGTCGATGCCTTCATCGCCAAGCTGCCGGTCGGCTATGCCATCGCCACGGCCGGCTCGGTCGAGGAAAGCGCCAACAGCCAGGGGCCGATCGCGGCGGTCGTGCCTCTGATGCTGTTCATCATGGCGACGATCCTGATGATCCAGTTGCAAAGCTTCCAGCGCCTGTTCCTGGTCGTTGCCGTCGCACCGCTTGGGTTGATCGGCGTGGTTGCTGCACTGTTGCCAAGCGGCGCCCCGCTCGGCTTCGTCGCCATCCTCGGCGTGCTGGCGTTGATCGGCATCCTGATCCGCAACTCGGTCATCCTGATCGTGCAGATCGAGGATCTGGTCGCCGAAGGCAAGGACCGCTGGGCGGCGGTGATCGAAGCCACCGAACATCGCATGCGACCGATCGCGCTGACGGCCGCCGCTGCCAGCCTGGCGCTGATCCCGATCGCACGGGAGGTGTTCTGGGCACCGATGGCGTTCGCCATGATGGGCGGCATCATCGCCGGCACGGCGATCACGCTGCTGTTCCTGCCGGCGCTCTATGTGGCCTGGTTCAGGATCAAGGAGCCGAAAGGCCGGGAAGAGCCACCCGTTCTGGATGGGGCCGATCTGGCGCAAAGGTCGACTTAAGATCGTGCTGGATCACTCGTTATCGTTGGAGGGTACAGGGAGTGATTTGGCGCGCTGCCACCGCGACGATTTGGAACTTCGCCAAGCATACCAACCTTTTGGCAAATCGGCCAATGTCAGGATGCTTTCATCCAGTTGAACCACCTCTTGCAGGCCGACGAGCATTATATCGCCGTCATCCACAGGTCCGGGTTCGCTGTTGTGGAATTGCCAACTGCCACCGTCATCGTTGTAGCTGTCGTCGTCGTCATCTTCATGCACAACGTATGCGATCCAGTCGCCACGTTTAAATATGCTCTTGTCCGACAACACCGCGACATTGGGTGGGTCAGCAAACTTCCATTCCTCCATGGTAGTCCCCCAAGACGGTTGTTCTGTACACAGGAAGAACGAATTCAGGCGGTTCTCACAAACCCGTCGCTCGCTCTCAGCAGGTTGCGCGTATAATCCTTGGTCACGCGGCGCTCGACGAGGTCTGCCGCCGCCAGATTCTCCACCGCCTCGCCGCTTTGCATCACCATCAGCCGCTCGCACATATGGGTGATGATGGCGAGGTCGTGACTGACCATTAGGAAGGTCAGCTTGCGCCGCCGGCGGACATCTTCCAGAAGGTTGAGCACTTCCGCCTGGACCGAGGCGTCGAGCGCCGAGGTCGGTTCGTCGAGCAGCAGGATCGATGGTTCGAGAATGAGCGCTCGGGCAATCGCCACGCGCTGGCGCTGGCCGCCCGACAATTGATGGGAGTAGCGGAAGCGAAAGCCGTTGCCGAGACCGACCTCGTCGAGCGCCCGCTGGATGCGCTTTTCGCCGTCGGCAAACCGGTGGATGGCAAGCGGCTCCTGCAGCAGGCGGTCGACGGTCTGGCGCGGATGCAGAGAGCCGTAGGGGTCCTGGAAGACCATCTGGACTTCGCGATAAAAGGCTTTGTCGCGGCGCGCGCCGAGCGTCTTGCCGTTGACGGCGATGCTGCCCGAAGCGACCGGCGCAAGGCCGGCGATGGCTCGCAGCAGCGTCGACTTGCCGGAACCGGATTCGCCGACCAGGCCAAAGGACTCGCCCGGCTGCACATCAAGCCTGATGCCCTTCAGCGCGCGAAAACGGTCGAAGATCACTTCCAGCCCGTCGACGGCAATCGCAGAAGTCATGCCGCCCACTCCGGCTTGCGGTCGAGCACCGGCAACGGATGACGGTCGGCGCCGATCTTGGGCATGCAATTGAGCAGGCCGCGCGTATAGGGATGCTGGGCGCGGCCGAGCTCGGATGCCTTGAGCTGCTCGACCACCTTGCCTGCATACATGACGATGACGCGGTCGCAGAAGGACGAGACCAGGCGCAAATCGTGCGAGATGAAGATCAGCCCCATGCCGCGCTCACTGACCAGCCGATCAAGGATGCCGAGTACGTCGAGCTGCACGGTGACGTCGAGCGCCGAGGTCGGCTCGTCGGCAATCATCATTTCCGGCCCGGCGATCAGCATCATGGCGATCATGGCGCGCTGGCCCATGCCGCCGGACACTTCATGCGGATGCAGGTCGAACACGCGGGCCGGATCGCGGATCTGCACCGCCTCCAGCATTGCCAGTGCGCGATCGCGCGCCTCGGCTTTGCCGACCTTTTCATGGGTGCGCAGCGTCTCGACGATCTGGCGGCCGATGCTCATCACCGGATCGAGCGAATATTTCGGATCCTGCAGGATCATGGCGATGCGCTTTCCCCGCAGTGACCGGCGTTCGCGTGGCGAGACGCTGAGCAGGTCGATGCCGTCGAAGGAAAGCTTGTTGGCCGATATCCGCGCCTGCGGCGACGTCAGGCCCATGATGGCGCGGCCGGTCTGCGATTTGCCCGAGCCGGACTCGCCGACGATGCCGAGCCGCTCGCGGCCGAGCGAAAAGGAGACGCCGCGAACCGCTTCGATCAGCCCGGTGCGGGTCGGGAAGGTGACGCGGAGATCCTCGACATCGAGCAGCGCGCTCGTTGATCGCTGCTGGTTGGGATCGTGGCTCATTGGTCGCCGCTCCGCGGATCGAGCGCGTCGCGCAGGCCATCGCCGAGCAGGTTGAAGCCGAGGCTGACGATGAGGATGGCGAAGCCTGGCGCGCCGGCCACCCACCACTGATCAAGCACGAAACGGCGGCCCGAAGCGATCATCGTGCCCCATTCCGGCAGCGGTGGCTGCGCGCCAAGGCCGAGGAAACCGAGGCCGGCGGCGGTCAGGATGATGCCGGCCATGTCGAGCGTCACCCGGATGATCAGCGAGGAGATGCAGAGCGGCATGATGTGGCGCAGCACGATACGGAAAGGCGAAGCACCCATCAGTTGCACCGCCTTGATGTAATCGGAATTGCGCACCGTCAGCGTCTCGGCGCGCGCGATGCGTGCGTAAGGCGGCCAGGAGGTGATGGCGATGGCAAGCACAGCGTTCTCGATGCCTGGCCCAAGGGCTGCGACAAAGGCCAGCGCCAGGATCAGCTTGGGGAAGGCGAGGAAAATATCGGTGATGCGCATCAGGATGGCATCGGTCCAGCCGCCGGCATAGCCGGCGACAGTGCCGACCAGCAGGCCGATCGGTGCGGCGATAATCGCAACCAGGATGACCACATAAAGCGTCCAGCGCGAGCCGTAGAGGATGCGCGAAAGGATGTCGCGGCCGAGGTCGTCGGTGCCGAACCAGTGCTCGGCGCTCGGAGCCAGCAGACGCGCGTTTTTCAGGTCGCCAAATGTCGGCGAATACGGCGCCAGCACGCCGGCAAAGGCGGCAACGACCAGCAAGGCGATGATGATGAGCAGGCCGAGAAACGCCAGCCGGTTGGCGGAAAAGCGCCGCCACGCCACGTAGGCGCGGCCGAGTCTTGCCTGCATGCGCGAGGCCGGCCGCTCGCTGAGCAGCCAGTCACGACGAGAGAGAGGGCGGGCGTCGGAGGCGGTCATGACGATGCCTCTTGGAGCTGTCGACCCCCACTCCGGTCTGCTTCGCAGACCACCTCTCCCCCGCTCGACGGGGGAGAGGAAAGGCGCCAGGCGTGCGCCCGGCTTTTCCTCTCCCCCGGGCAGGGGGAGAGGTGGCCCGAAGGGCCGGAGTGGGGGTGATTGGGCGCAACTGAGCCCGAAAGTGGGATGCCTCTGCTCATCTTACCTTCGTCCTCGGATCGAGCACGCGGTAGAGCAGGTCGGAGAGCAGATTGATGGCGATGAACACCGAGCCGATCACAATGGTGCCGCCGAGCACGGCATTCATGTCGGCGTTCTGTAGCGAATTGGTGATGTAGAGACCGATGCCTGGCCACGAAAAGACAGTCTCGGTCAGCACCGAACCTTCAAGCAGGCCGGCATAGGACAGTGCGATCACCGTGACCATCGGCACGGCGGCGTTGCGTAATGCGTGGCCCCAAATGATGCGGGTCTCCGACAGGCCCTTGGCGCGCGCCGCGACGATGTATTCCTGCGACAGCTCGTTGAGCATGAACGAGCGCGTCATGCGGCTGATATAGGCGAGCGAGAAATAGCCGAGCAGCGAAGCCGGCAGGATGATGTGGCGGAAGGCATCGTGGAAGACATCCCACTGCCGCTGCCACAGGGAATCCAGCAGGTAGAAACCGGTGATCGGCGTGAAGGTGTACTCGTAGACGACGTCGAGCCTCGCCGGGAAGGCCACCCATTGCAGCTTGGCGTAGAACAAAACCAGCGCCAGCAGTCCGAGCCAGAAAATCGGCACGGAATAGCCGATCAGGCCGATGATGCGCACGATCTGGTCGATGAGACTGCCGCGCCTGACCGCGGCCAGCACACCAAGCGGCACGCCGAACAGCGCACCGATCAACGTTCCCAGCGTCGCCAGCTCCGTGGTCGCCGGAAGCGCTCGGCGAATGTCGGTCATGACGGGGTTCGTGGTCAGCACGGAGACGCCGAAATTGCCGTTCAGGGCATTTTTCACATAGATATAGAACTGCTCGATCAACGGCAGGTCGAGGCCCATCTCGCGGCGCGTGCGCTCGACGACATTGGCCGGCGCCCGGTCGCCGAGCACCGCCAGCACCGGGTCGATCGGGATGACACGACCGATGAAGAAGGTCACCGCGAGCAGACCAAGATAGGTCGTGATCGCGATGACCAGGAAGCGGCCGAGCGATGATGCAATGGCGACGGCGCGGGCGCTGCCGCGCCCGCTCCCATTTTCAACCGCGCTCATGCGGCGCCCGCGGCGTTATTTCGAGACCGGCCCGACGAAGTTGCTGTCGAAGCTCGGGCCGAGTGCGAAGCCCTTGAGGTTCTTGCGCAGGCCGGCCACTTCCAGCTGCTGGTGGATGACGACGAAAGGACTGGTGTCGAGGATCTTCTTCTGGAGATCCTTGTACATGTCGGCGCGTTTGCCGGCGTCCTTCTCGAGCAAAGCCGCTTCCGTTTCCTTGGTCAGGTCCGGAATGTCCCAGGAGTTCCGCCAGGCAAGCGTGTGGGACTTGCCGGCATCCGAATTGTCCGGGTTCGAGGCAAAGGTCTGGGCATTGGAGTTCGGATCGAAATAGTCCTGACCCCACTGGCCGATATAGATGTCGTGATTGCGGGCGCGATATTTGGTCAGCGTCTGCTTGCCGTCGCCGGGAATGATCTCCAGCTTGATACCGGCCTGGCCAAGCGTCTGCTGGATCGATTCCGCCATGCCCGTCGTCGGCTGGCCGGTGCGAACGTCCATGGTTACGCTGAAACCGTCGGCCAGACCTGCCTTGGCGAGCAATTCCTTGGCCTTGGCGACGTCGAGCTTGAACGGATTCTCGTCGAGCTCGCCGAGCACGCCCTTGGGCAGGAAGGTCTGGTGGATCTCACCGATGCCCTTGAGAATGGTCGAGCTCAAGGCATCATAGTCGACCAGATATTTGAATGCTTGGCGAACCTCGGGCTTGGCGAGTTTCGCGTTCTTCTGGTTGAGGCTGATATAGAAGACCGTGCCCTTCGGCGCGCTGGTGGTGGTGAGGTCGGCGTTCTTGGCGATTGCGTCGAGGTCGTTCGGCTCGAGATTACGGGCGACGTCGATGTCGCCGGCTTCGAGCGCCAGGCGCTGGGCCGAGCTTTCCTTCATGTTGCGATAAATGACGCGGGCTAGTTTGGCCTTTTCGCCGTAGTAATTGTCGTTGCGCTCGAGAACGACAGCCTCGTTGGCGCGCCATTCGCGCAGCTTGAAGACGCCGGAGCCGGCATAGCCGGTCTTCAGCCAGGCATTGCCGAAATCATTGTCCCATTTGTAGTCGGCGGTGGGTGCCGCGGTGACGACATGTTCCTTGACCAGCTTGGCATCGACAACCGAGGCGACCGTTGCCGACAGGCAGTTCAGCACGAAGCTCGGCGCATAGGCCTTGTCGACGGTGAACTGGAAAGTGCTGTCGTCGACCGCTTTGGCTTTTTCGGTGACGTTGTCGCCGCTGATGCCAAACTGTCCGATGATGAAGGCCGGGCTCTTGTCGAGCTTGATGGCACGCTCGAATGAATAGGCAACGTCTGCCGCCGTTATCGGATTGCCGGAAGCGAATTTGAGACCGGGCTTGAGTTTGAACGTGTAGGTCAGGCCATCGTCGGAGACGGTCCAGCTTTCGGCGAGGTCGCCCTTGACCTTGGAGGTGTCGTTGAGGTCGAGACGGACCAGCAGATCATAGGTGTTGCCGGTGACCTCGGCAGTAGATAGCTCGAATGCCTCGTTCGGATCCATGGTGATGATGTCGTCGATCGCGAAACCTTCGACCAGCGTGTCGGCGGGCGTGACCGCACCGGCAGGCGCGCCGGCCAGAAGCAGCGCGGACATGGCCGCACCCGCAAGCAAGATGCGGGAGCGGAGAGCAAACTTTTCCATCATCATCGTGATTGTTCCCTGTTTTGTTGTTTGGCGACCTGAGTTCCCGGCTCAGGAATGCAGAAAATTTTTTAGGGGCCGGAAGACGGCCTCTGACCCGCTACCGTCGTGTTTTTTGTCCAGTTGGTCAACACCCTAATCCGGCACCCCCCAACTCGGCAACGGGGTTTTGTAGGACGACGCATTGGACCAGAAGGAGCTGTTGGAAGTCGATGCATTTGGCGGCTAATCGAGGCTGCCAAATGAGAAAAATCTGCTATTCCGGGCTACTTCAGCGCTGTCACCAACTCCGCATCGGGGAAGCAGGTTGCGGCGCGACCGTTCTTGGCCTGCCACCTGCCGATCGAACGGCGGGTCTTGAAGCCGGGCAGTCCGTCGACGCTGCCGACATCATAGCCCTTGGCTTGCAGCGTGCGCTGCAGGGCGGCGATGTCGGAACGGTGGAGCCCGCCAACCGCGCCCCAGTTCCCTGAAAAATTCGAGTCGCCATGGGCTATGCGATCGGCGCCGTGGCCGATGAACAGCGCGTAGAGGTCGCTGGTGTTGTATTCCTTCAGCACGTAGAAATTGGGCGTGGCGATAAAGGCCGGGCCGCTGCGCCCGGCCGGCATCAGCAGGAAACCCTCGGCCTTGAGCTCGCTCGTCGGAAACGGTTTGCCGCCGACGCGCTTAATGCCCATTGCCGCCCACTCCGAAATCTTCTTGCCCTGGTCCGGGCCCTCCAGCGCGCAGGAAACCTGATCCGGCACAGTCACCTCGAAGCCCCAGCCGCGGCCCTTCACCCAACCATAATGGACGAGATAATTGGCGATCGAAGCCAGTACATCCGGCGTCGAGTTCCAGATGTCGACGCGGCCGTCGCCATCGAAATCGACGGCATGCTTCAGGAAAGAGGTCGGCATGAATTGCGGCTGGCCGAGCGCCCCGGCCCATGACGATTTCATCGCGCCGACCGGGGCCAGCCCGCGCTCGACGATTTCGAGTGCCGCCAGGAGTTCGGTGCGGAAAAAATCCTTCTTGGTCGACATGAATGCCTTGGTGCCAAGCACCTCGAAGGCGTCATAAGGCATTTTCGCCGCGCCGAAGCCGGTCTCGCGACCCCAGATCGCCAAAAGCACTTCTCCCGGCACGCCGTAGCGCTTCTCGATGGCTGCAAGTGTCCTGGCATTGGTGGCTTCACGCGCACGTCCGCCTGCCGTCACCGCAAGAACCGTCTTCTCGGCAAAATAGGCGCCGGGCGAGCCGAATTCGGCCTGGTGTTGTTTCTGCGGCGTGGTCGCCTTCTCGCCCGGTTTGACCAAATCGGGCAGCTTCAGACTGGGATTGATGCCGTCGAAGGCGGCATCGAAGGTGTGTCTGGAAATGCCTTTCGCCTTGGCCTGCGGCCACAGGTCGTCCTGCAGCCAGGCGCGAAACTGGTCGTTGATCGTTGCAGCGGAGGCGGGAGCGGAAAGGAGGAGACTGGTTAGCGGCCAGAAGAAATGCAGAGACTACATTGCGAAGGTTGCGTTCTGCGCCAAGGAATGCAGTCATCTCAACAAACATCCCCGCCAACTTCGTCAAAACGCCGTCCGCGAGCGCAGTGCAGCGGCCAGCGTGCCTTCGTCGAGATAGTCGAGTTCGCCGCCGACCGGCACGCCATGTGCCAGACGCGTCACCTTGATGTCGAAGCCGGACAATTGGTCGGTGAGGTAGTGCGCGGTGGTCTGGCCCTCGACCGTCGCGTTGACGGCGAGGATGACCTCCTTGACCTCGCCACCGGCGACACGGTCGACCAGCGAGCGCAAGTTGAGCTGGTCGGGCCCGATGCCGTCGAGCGGCGACAGCGTGCCGCCGAGCACGTGATAACGCACATTCATCGCCGCCGCGCGCTCCAGCGCCCACAGATCGGAGACGTCCTCGACGACGATGATGGTGCCGGCGTCACGGCGCGGATCGGTGCAGATCATGCAAGGGTCGGATGTATCGACATTGCCGCAGGTCGAGCAGATGCGCACCTTGTCTGCCGCCTCGGCCATGGCGGCGGCGAGCGGCGACAGCAGTTGCTCCTTCTTCTTGATCAGATGGAGTGCCGCACGCCTGGCCGAACGGGGTCCCAGCCCCGGCACCTTGGCCAGGAGCTGGATCAGGCGTTCGATCTCGGGACCGGCGATTCGCTTCGACATCGCTCTGATCTAGGATTTTTCAGAGCGCTTTGAAACATGCCACGTCCGCATCAACCGCCATATTGGCTAGGTGGATCATGGAGCCGGATCAATTGGTCTCGAGTGGCCGGTCCTGGCTGGCAATCATCGCGCCGATGGCGTCGGTGTTCTCAGGCGTGGACTGGAACCCCACCATCGTCGCCTCCTGTGGCGCGTTTTGAACCGAGGAGATGACCCTTGTGTTCAGGGTTCCGCCAAAACGGGCGGCATCTGGCTCTTCCATAGGTTCCTGCATCGCCACCACCGTCGGCTGAACCGAGACACGCGCGGATTTCGCGGACGGCGCAGCTGCCGCCGTCACATAGGTCTGTTGGGCAGGGGCGGATCGAACGGTTGCCGTCCTGGCCGGAGGTGCGGGCTCGGCGGAAGCGACCATTATCGCCGGTGCGGCCGGCTTCTCGGGTGCCGCAGAGGCAATTGCGACCTGCGGCTCATCCGGCAGCGGCTGCCAGTTGCGGCCGCGCTTCTCATAAAAGGCATTGCCGCCGGCAACCATCGTGTAGTGCATGTTCTTGTAAGGGAAGCGCAGCCCAGCGGTGTGGAAATACATCGTGTTCTTCAGCTTGGCCTTGCGCTCGCCCTTGAGCACGGCATCGGCGGCTTCCTCGACTTCGGGCATCGCTCGCGAATTCATCGGTCTCGTCATGACGCCAGGCGCGAACTGCCCGCCCTCGCCCACCACCTCGCAGATGGTGCTTCCGTGGTTGCCGGAGCGGAGCCGGTTCATCACCACCGTGCCGACGGCGATCATGCCATCGCGGCTTGAGCGATTGGATTCAAAGAACATCGCCCGTTCCAGGCATTCCTTGTCCTTGGGCGTATGGCTGTAGGCCCGGGAGCTCAGGAAACTCGGCGTGATGGCATCGGTCAGGCTGGCGACGGACATACCGTGCGAAGTGGTTTGGCTGCATGCAGCCAAAAACAGAGGTGAAATGACGGCGCCGAGCAACAGCGGCGCCTTCCATCGCGTGGCAATCAACAGGTAACCCTCTCATTTCCATGCCCGCCCCCAGGCTGCGGCAAGAATGAGACACTTTCAGGCAAAAAGATGGCCAAAACGTTATTACTGGGGCACTGTTGCCAAATTGGCACGGTTGCATGGCTTTATGCGGGCTACCGCCCGGCTGCAATCGCCCCCGGCTGGCCAGGTTCAGCCTCTTCGATCTTCTCCGAAAACAGGCCGCGCCGGAGGAACAGCGCCCGCGCGTCCCTGGCCGTCGGCGCGATCCTTGCCGGCCAGCCGCTTTCGACGAACTCGGCCTTGGTGAAGTCCGGATTTGTCTCGCTGGCCGCCTCCAGGAATTCGGCGATCTCCAGCACGATCGCGCGCTCGTCTTTCGAAAGCGCAGATGTGCCGGCCTCGATCGACGGGCGATGGACGAAGTCCTCGAACAGGTTGAAGTAGCCCTTGATACCGACGAGATCGACGCCATCGTCGCAGTCGGCCAGGATTTCCAGGATCTCGTAGATCCTGTTGCGGATGCGTTGCTCGATCAATCTTTCGGTGGGCTCTTCGGTCATGTCGACCATGGGGCGCGCCGAACGCTAGAAGGGCAGTTTCATTCCCGGCGGGATCGGCAGACCGGCGGTCAACGCCTTGGTCTTTTCCTGCATGATCTGCTCGACCTTGGTCTTGGCGTCATTGTGGGCGGCGAGCACCAGGTCTTCCAGGATCTCGACATCGTCCTCCTTGAACAAGGATGGATCGATCTTCAGCGACTTCATTTCGAATTTTCCGGTCAGCGTCACGCTGACCAGGCCGCCGCCGGCCTGGCCCGACGCTTCCAGAGTGGCGATCTCGTCCTGCATGGCCTGGAACTTGGCCTGCATTTCCTTCGCCTTGCCCATCAGGCCGAGAAGATCTTTCATGGTCTGGTCCTTTGCGGATTCGTTCTGTGGTCAGGTTTCGTCGTCGTCAGCCGGCGGCTCGACCGGCACTTCGGCCTCGGCCGTTTCGGCTTCCGGCGCGTCTGGAATGCGCACGTCGATGATCTTGGCCCCGGGAAAGCGCGCCAGGATAGCGGCCACCGTCGGATCGCTCTTGGCATCGAGGAAGGCGTTCTCGCGCTTGGCCGATTCCATCTCGGCGAGCGTCTGGCCACCCTCTTCCTTCGACAGCGAAACCAGCCAGTTGCGGCCGGTCCAGGCGCGCAACTTCGTCGTCAGGTCGTTGAGCAGCATCTTGGGCGCGTCGCTGGTCAGGCCGACGTCGATACGGCCGGGCTCGATACGAACCAGGCGGATATAGCTCTTGACCTGCACCTTGAAGGCGATGTCACGCTGCGCGTCGGCCAGGGCAATGATGTCGGCGAGCGATTTCAGCGGTGCCGATTGCGTCTCGACGACCGGCTCCGGCGGAGCGATGAAAGCAACAGGGGCAGGCGTGCTCTCCACGAGCCGCATGGTCTGCGCACCGCCCGGCCCGGCCGGCATGCGCGTCTGCGCCACAGCGCTGGCGCCGCCACCATTGCCCGACCCCGCGGGTGTACCATTCGGGCGTGGGGTGCCATTTTGTACCGGCGTTGCGCCCTCAAGCGATCTCAACGCCTCGTCCAGCGTCGGCAGGTCGGCGGCATGCGCTAGCCGGATCAGCACCATTTCGGCGGCACTCACCGGCCGGTTGGAGGACTGGACCTCGGGAATGCCCTTGAGCAGCATCTGCCATGTCCTCGACAACACTCTGACCGACAGCGTCCTGGCGAAATCCGCGCCGCGCTGCCGCTCGTCCTCGGATAGCGAGGCATCCTCGATGGCCGTCGGCACGAATCGCAGCCGCGTGACGAGATGGTTGAACTCGGCAAGATCGGTCAGCACGGCGGCCGGATCAGCACCAGTGTCGTACTGCGCGCGGAATTCGGCAAGAGCGGCCGCTACATCACCCTTCATCACATGTTCGAACAGGTCGACGATGCGGGCGCGGTCGGCGAGCCCCAGCATCGCCCGAACCGCAGCGGCGCTGACCGAGCCGGCGCCGTGGGCAATCGCCTGATCGAGGATGGAGAGCGAATCGCGGGCCGAGCCTTCGGCGGCGCGCGCGATCATCGCCAGCGCGTCGTCGTCGACTGAAATGCCCTCCTTGGCCGAGATCGACGCGAGATGCGCGACCAGCGCGCCGGCGTCGATGCGCCTCAAGTCAAAGCGCTGGCAGCGCGACAGGACGGTGATCGGAACCTTGCGGATCTCGGTGGTGGCAAAGATGAATTTGACGTGCGGCGGCGGCTCTTCCAGCGTCTTCAACAGGCCGTTGAAGGCCTGCGTCGACAGCATGTGCACTTCGTCGATGATGTAGACCTTGTAGCGAGCCGAGACCGGCGCATAGCGCACGCGCTCGATGATGTCCCTGATATCGTCGATGCCGGTGTGCGAGGCGGCGTCCATCTCGATGACGTCGACATGGCGGCCTTCCATGATCGCCTGGCAATGTTCTCCGAGCTCGGCAAGGTCGACCGACGGCTGGTCGATATCAGCGGTTTTGTAGTTCAGGGCACGAGCGAGTATGCGTGCCGTCGTGGTCTTGCCGACGCCACGCACGCCGGTCAGCATCCAGGCCTGGGCGATACGGCCGGTGGCAAAGGCATTGGTGAGGGTGCGCACCGTCGGTTCCTGGCCGACCAGTTCCGAGAAGTTCGAGGGACGGTACTTGCGCGCCAGCACGCGATAGGCGGCCGCCTTGCCATTCTCCAGGCTTTTTGGTCCCGAATTTCCGGCTTCGCTCATTCGCCCATAAGCTCCAAATGGCCGCGCCCGAAAGCGGCCGATTCCTGCGCATAGTCTCGCCCGCGCTGCAATGCGTCGTCAATGTCGCGAGAAGGGCCGGTGAGGTGGGAGGCTGGAACAATGACCCGTTCCGGGCTCGTTAGGGCTGCTTCCTTCCGGACCTGACCCGGTTGGCGAGTGGATCGTCCACCACCAACCTCCCGTCGTCCATATCGGCAATTGTTCGATGAAATGCAAGTGCGCAGAAGAAATCCCGGATTCCTTTGCAGCCTTCGCCGGCGCGTCGGCTGACGGAGCATCAAACGAAAACCCGCCTGCGCGGCGGGTCACTGGCGCAAATCAGCACCATGAACAAATATGTACCATAGCTGAGGTCACGAATCAAGAAAAAATTCCTATCGTGAAGAGCTGCCGATCGCGAGGGCGCAATGATTCGCTTGCAGCCCCCTTGCCGCCGCTCTAGCGTTCATGCCCTTGAGGAAACCAAGAAAAGCAAGGGAAACGCCGATGATGACGGGCCTGAAGGCCGGATTCACGCTGGACTCCCGGCTGGAGGCGGATAGCGAGCAGTTGATGTGGCTGGGGCTGTGCGAGTTGCGGGTGATGAACGACCGCCGCTGGCCATGGCTGCTCCTGGTGCCGCAGCGGCCAGGCGCGGAGGAGATCCACGAGATGACGCCGCTCGACCAGGCAATGCTGACCTTCGAGACCAATATGGTGGCGCAGGCGCTGAAGAAAGCGACAGGCTGCACCAAGATCAACACCGGCGCGCTCGGCAACATCGTGCGCCAGTTGCACATCCATATCATTGCGCGTTCGGAAGGCGATCCCGGCTGGCCGGGCCCGGTGTGGGGATACGGCCTGCGCGAGCCCTATAAAGGCTCCGACCTGCGGCGGTTTGCCGAAACGATCAAGGCGGCGCTATAAGCGTTCCCCGTGTCCATCCCGCAACGCAGAGTTTCCATGAGCTTCCGCCTGTTTGACGCGCCCTTGCGCGAGCCGAGTCAGTTCGTCGGCTTTGCCGGCAACATCATCGACCGGCAGTCCGAAAACCGCGCCGACGATTCGGTCGACAAGGCGCTCGCCGACCCGGCGACACGGCTGCTGTTGATGCATGGGGGGCGGCTCTATCTGAAGCTCGGGGATGGCAGTGGTCTCGACCCCTGGTTTGGCGCCTCCGAGAGCGAGCCTTTCGAACCATTTCTCGAACAGGGTGTCCTGCTCGGTTTTTCCGAACAGGGACCCGTGCTGGCCGTGCCCGGCGGCGTCGATCCGGAACGGCTTCCGGAAACCATCAAGGCCATCGACTACCGCTCCGTCTACATGCAGGGGCTGATCGATGAGGCGGCTGCCGGCGCGATGGCGCAAGGTGCGGCCCTGCTGGCCTGGCATGCAAGCCATCGTTTCTGCAGCAAATGCGGCACGCAATCGCAGATGCGGGCCGGCGGCTACAAGCGCCACTGCCCGAATTGCGGCACTGAGCATTTTCCGCGTACCGACCCGGTGGCGATCATGCTGACGGCGACGCGGGAGAAGTGCCTGCTCGGGCGCGGCCGGCATTTCGCGCCGGGCATGTACTCCGCCCTTGCCGGCTTCATCGAGCCGGGCGAGACGATCGAAGCGGCGGTGCGCCGCGAGACGCTGGAGGAGGCTGGCATCCGGCTTGGCCGCGTCGTCTATCACGCCAGCCAGCCCTGGCCGTTTCCTTATTCGCTGATGATCGGCTGCTTCGGCGAGCCGCTCAACGACGATATCCAGGCCGATTTGAACGAGCTGGAGGACTGCCGTTGGTTTGCCCGCGACGAGGTGCGTTCGATGCTGACCAGGGAGCATCCCGGCAATTTGGTCACGCCACCGAAAGGCGCCATTGCTCACCACCTCATCCGCGCCTGGGTCGACTCGGAGTGATGGCAGCGACTATCGAAAGACCATTCAGGAGCAGCAAATGATCCGTCACACCGTCGTCTTCACGCTGAAGCATCCGCCACATTCGCTGGAGGAACGGAGGTTCCTGGTCGACGCCAAGAAAATCCTCACCGCGATCAGGGGCGTCACGCATTTCGAGCAATTGCGGCAGATCAGCCCCAAGAACGACTATCGTTTCGGCTTCTCGATGGAGTTCGCCGACCAGGCTGCCTATACCAGGTACAACGATCATCCCGACCACGTCGCTTTCGTACGCGACCGCTGGGTGCCGGAGGTCGAGACGTTCATGGAAATCGACTATGTGCCGCTGGGCGCGGTGATCTAGTCAGCGACCTTCCACTGCTCACGCGACGCGCTGGCCGGGTAGACGCCCAGAATTCGGACTTCGCGTGAGAAGAAGCGAAGCTCGTCCAGCGCCAGCTTGACCAGCGGATCTTCGGGATGACCCTCTATGTCGGCGTAAAACAGCGTCGCGGTGAAAGCCCCCAGCTGGTAACTCTCCAGCTTGGTCATGTTGATGCCGTTGGTGGCGAAACCGCCCATCGCCTTGTACAGGGCGGCCGGCACGTTGCGGACGCGGAAGATGAAGGTCGTCATCATCTTGACGTCCGGAGACGGGCGCTCGGCCCATTGCTTGTTCTTAGTGAGGACGACAAAGCGGGTGACGTTGCTGTCGGTGTCCTCGACATTATGCTCGATGATGTCGAGCCCATAGAGCGTCGCGGCCAGCGTCGGCGACAGCGCCGCCATGGTGCGGTCCTTGCCCTCGGAGACCATCTTGGCGGCGCCAGCCGTGTCACCGGCGACGATCGCCTTCCAGCCGTTCTTGCGGATGTATTTGCGGCACTGGCCAAGCGCGTGGATGTGGCTGTGCACGGTCTTGATCTCGTCGCGTTTGACGCCGGGCAGCACCATCAGCTGGAAATGGATGGGCAGGAAGTATTCGCCGATGATGTGGAGCTTCGATTCCGGCAACAGATGGTGGATATCGGCGACCCGCCCGGCAATTGTGTTCTCGATCGGAATCATGGCGAGATCGGCCTTCCCGGTCTCGACCGCGTTGAACGCGTCCTCGAAGGTCGGGCACGGCAACGGCTCCATCGATGGATAGACGTTGCGGGAAGCGGTGTCGGAATTGGCACCCGGCTCGCCCTGGAAGGATATTCTGTTGGTCTTTTCAGGCATGGCCAATTCTCGATTCAAGGGGTCTCAGCTTCGAAGGGATTTCTCAGTTTGCAAGGATGGTTCTGGCGCGTTCGAGATCTTCCGGCGTGTCGACGCCAAGCGGCAGCGACTGGACGATCTCGGCATCGATGCGCATGCCGGCTTCGAGCGCCCGTAGCTGTTCCAGCCGTTCTCGCCGCTCCAGCGGCGACGGCTTCAGCGCGACGAAACGCTCTAGCGCGGCGCGACGATAGGCATAGAGGCCGACATGATGATAGAGCGGCCCCTCGCCCCAAGGTGCCGTGGCGCGCGTGAAATAGAGCGCCCTCAGCCTGGTGCCGGAGAGCGGCGACCCGACGATCTTGACGACGTTGGGATTGGTCTTTTCCTCATCGCGGACGATCTCGACGCCGAGGGTGGCGATGTCCACCGCGCCGTCATCGAACGGCCTGAGCGAGGCGACGATGATGCCGGGATCGATGGTCGGCAGGTCGCCCTGCACATTGACGATCGTTTCGACCTTGCGCTCGGGATCGAGCGCGACCAGAGCCTCGTGAATGCGGTCGGAGCCGGATTGGTGGTCCATGCGCGTCATCACGGCCTCGAAACCATGCGCACGCACCGCTTCGGCCACGCTTTGCGTGTCGGTCGCCACCACGACCCGGCCGAGGCCGGACTCCGTGGCGCGGCGGGCGACATGGACGATCATCGGCGCGCCGGCGATGTCGGCCAGCGGCTTGCCCGGCAGGCGTGTCGAGGCCATGCGGGCCGGGATCAGAATCAGCGTGGACATGCGCGGTGCAAGGCGTCTCGAAGAGGACAGGGAAAGTGGCAAAAGGTCTCACTGGAAGCGCCCTTATAGGTGTTGCAACGCCGCAGCAAAAGACCTAGTTTCCGCCCGATTTGACCGCCCCGGCAGGGCGGGTCGCGATACCGACGGACGGAGTGGACGGTTCGGTCCGCCGGAAAAGGGAGCAAGGGGCGTATGGATTCCACCGAAGTCAACAAGCTGCTCGCCGGATTGCTCGGAACCGTTTTCGTCGTCTTCTCGGTCGGCATTGTGTCCGACGCGCTGTTTGCCTCGCCGACTCCGGAAAAGCCCGGTTTCGCCATCGAGGCCGCCGAGCCCGCCGAAGGCGGTCCGGCCGCGCCTGCCGCCGAAGCCAAGCCGATCGCCGACCTGCTGGCCACCGCCAATGTCGAGCAAGGCGCTGCCGTTTTCAAGAAATGCCAGGCCTGCCATTCCGGCGAAAAGGGCGGCCCCAACAAGGTCGGCCCCGATCTGTGGGATCTCGTCGACCGCCCGGTGGCCGAGCATGAAGGCTTTGCCTATTCGGCCGGCATGAAGGAATTTTCCAAGGGCGGCACCGAGAAGTGGACCTACGACAACATCAACCACTTCATCACCTCGCCGAAGAAATTCGTTAAGGGCACCGCCATGGGCTTCGCCGGCCTGCCGAAGGACGAGGACCGCGCCAACGTCATCGCCTATCTTCGCACGCTGTCCGACAATCCGAAGCCGCTGCCGGCGCCAGGCGCTGCCGCCGACGCAACCGCGCCCGCCAAGCCGGCTGAAGGTGCCGCCCCGGCGAAGCCGGCTGAAGGTGCCGCGCCGGCCAAGCCGGCCGCTCCGGCTCCGGCCGTACCCGCACCGGCGCCCGCTCAATAGTCGGATATCCATCTCGACGACCTTGAAAAAGCCGGGTTCAGCCCGGCTTTTTCGTTAGGAAAACCGCATATGCGGCGACAAAGCCGCGCATGGCGGTTTTCACGAGCGCCAAATCGTCTAGATTGTCCATGAACGGGCATTGCGAAGAGGATAGTGCATGACGGTTGGCCGAACGCTTCTCAAGTCGATGCTGGCGGCAGCCCTTCTGGCGGCCGGATTGCAGACGAGCCGAGCGGACGAATGGCGCACCGCCTCATCGCTGATCGGCGAGTCCAAATACGGCGACAACTTCCAGCACTATGACTACGTCAACCCAAACGCGCCCAAGGGCGGCACGTTGAATTCGGTGGTGCTCGGCACCTTCGACAGTTTCAATCCCTACATCGTACAGGGATCACCGGCCGCCGGCCTGGTCGGGTTCGGCGGTGGCCTGCTCTACGATACGCTGATGGAACAGGCGACCGACGAAGGCAGCACCAGCCATCCGCTGATCGCCGACGCGTACAAATATCCCGCCGACTATTCCTCGGCGACCTACCGGCTGGACCCGCGTGCCAAATGGCATGACGGCCAGCCGATCACCGTCGACGACGTGATCTGGTCGTTCCAGGTGCTCAAGGCCAACAGTGCGCAATACAGCCGCTACTTCGAAAATGTCACCGATGCGGTGGCGATTTCGGACCACGAGGTCGAGTTCCATTTCAACCAGAAGGGCAACCGCGAACTGCCCAAGATCATCGGCGACCTTGCCGTGCTGCCGAAACATTGGTGGGAAGGCACTGATGCCAATGGCAAGAAGCGTGACATCACCAAGCCGACGCTGGAGATTCCGCTCGGCTCGGCCGCCTACAAGATCGCCAGCTTCAAACCGGGCTCGGAAGTCATCTGGCAGCGCGTGCCGGACTATTGGGCGGCGAAGCTGCCGGTGAAGATCGGCCGCGAGAATTTCGATACGCGGCGTTTCACCTATATACTCGATGACAATGCGGCCTGGTTGGCCTTCACCAAGGGCGGGCTGGAAGACCTCAACCGCGAATTCAGCTCGCGCAAATGGGCGACAGCTTATGATTTCCCGGCGATCAAGGCCGGCGACGTCATCAAGAAGGTCTTCGAGAGCCACTCGCCGCAGCCGATGCAGGCATTCGTGCTCAATCAACGGCGGCCGCTGTTCCAGGATCGCCTGGTGCGCGAGGCGCTGACCTATCCGTTCGATTTCGAGTCGATGAACCGAACGCTGTTCTTCGGTTCCAACACCCGTACTTCAAGCTATTTCCAGGGCACCGACCTGGCGTCGAGCGGTTTGCCGCAAGGCAAGGAACTGGAAATCCTGGAAAAGTACCGCGACAAGCTGCCGCCTGAACTCTTCACCCAGCAGTTCAAGCTGCCGGTCTACGATTCACCGCAAGCGGAACGGAAGTACCTCAAACAGGCCGTCGACCTCTTCGCCAAGGCCGGCTGGGTGATCAAGGGCGGCAAGATGGTCAATGCCAAGACCGGCGCTCCCTTCAAGTTCGAGATCCTGGGCTGGAACGACACCGACCAGGTGATCGCCAGCCCCTATATCGCGAATCTGCGCAAGATCGGCGTTGATGCCACGTTGCGCATCATCGACCAGACGCAATACATCAACCGCGTCAACCATTTCGAATTCGATGTCGTCACCGGCCTGTTCGGCCAGTCCGATTCGGCCGGCAATGAGCAGCGCGATTTCTGGAGCTCGAAGGCCGCCGACACGCCCGGTTCGCGAAATCTGATGGGCATCAAGGATCCGACCGTCGACGCATTGGTCGACCGCGTCATCTTCGCCACCGACCGCGAGGATCTCGTCGCCGCCACTCATGCGCTCGACCGCGTGCTGCTGTGGAATTTCTATGTCGTGCCGCAATATCATCGCTCGGCAATATGGGTGGCCTACTGGAACAAATTCGGCATCCCCGAAAAGCAGCCTGCTTATTCCGGCTATGATCCCGACTCCTGGTGGATCGACATCGACAAGGAAAAGGCGCTGGCGGCCAAATACAGGGGCAGCAATTGATGGTGGGCCTGCCCCGCCGCGATTTCCTGGCGCTGGGCACTGCTGCCGCTGCCGCCGCCATGCTGCCGGGCAGGGCCTTCGCCGACATTGCGACCGGCGTGAAGCTGCACGGCTTGTCCGCCTTCGGTGACCTCAAATACAGCCCGGATTTCACCCATTTCGACTATGTGAATGTCGATGCGCCGAAGGGCGGCATCTTCAACTTCTCGCCGCCGAACTGGGGCTACAACCAGAACACGCTGACCTTCAACACGCTGAACTCCTTCACCCAGAAGGGCGATGCGCCGCCGCGCATGGAGATGTGCTTCGACGCGTTGATGGTCAGGGCTCTGGACGAGCCGGACGCCCTCTATGGGCAGCTCGCCGACGGCGTGACGCTTTCCGACGACCGCAACAGCTTCGAGTTCTCGCTGAGGCCGCAGGCGCGCTTCCACGACGGCACGCCGCTGACGGCAGAGGACGCCGCCTTCACCTTCAAGCTGTTCAAGGAAAAGGGCCATCCCGACTTTTCGCTGTCCTTGATCCACCTCGACGAGGCGGTCGCCGTCGATCAGCACACGCTCAAGCTCAATTTTTCCGGCAAGCAGTCCGCCCGCACGGTGCTCAATGTCGTGGAGTTCCCTATCCTGTCGAAGGCCTTCTACACGGCCAACCCGTTCGACTCCTCGCAACTGAACCCGCCGCTCGGCTCCGGCGCCTACAAGATCGGTCGCTTCTCGGCCGGCGCGTGGATCGAATACGACCGGGTGGCGGACTATTGGGGCCGCGACCTTCCGGTCAATCGCGGCATGAACAATTTCGACACTATCCGCATCGAGTTCTACCAGAACCGCATGGCCGGCTTCGAAGCGTTCAAAAAAGGCGAAATCACCTATCGCGAGGAATTCACGTCGCGCGTTTGGGCGACCGCCTACGACTTTCCGGCCCTGACCGCTGGCAAGGTGGTCAAGCACGAATTTCCCGCCGAGAAACGGCCGACGATGCAGGGAACCGCCGTCAACCAGCGACGCGAGCAATTTCGCGACGCGCGCGTGCGCCAGGCGATCGCTCTCTGCTTCGATTTTGAATGGACGCGGCGCAACTTCTTCTACGGCTCCTATGAGCGCTCGCAGTCCTGTTTCGAGAAGTCGGACTTTCGCTCAGAAGGACCGCCGTCGTCACAGGAACTGGCTCTGCTGGAGCCGTTGCGCGCACAGCTCCCAGCGGAGGTCTTTGGCGAGGCGGTAAGCCAGCCCCCGTCCGACGGCTCCGGCCGTGACCGCAAGCTGCTTGGCCAGGCAGCGAAGCTTCTGGCTGCGGCCGGCTGGAAAAGGTCGGGCGATTTTGTTGTCAACGACAAGGGCGGCCGGCTTTCGGCCGAGTTTATGGTCGACGACGATACCTTCGTCCAAATCTATTCGCCCTGGGTCGCCAATATGAAGGCGATCGGCATCGACGCCACGATCCGGCTGGTCGATTCGGCGCAATATCAAGCCAGACAGGCGACGTTCGATTTCGATCTGCTGTCGGCCGCTTTCTCGTTCAGCGCGACGCCAACGCGCGATGACCTCGAAACCTTCTTCCATTCAAGCACGGCAAAAGTGTCCGGCTCGCGCAACCTGCCGGGCATCGCAGATCCTGCGATCGACAAACTGATCGACGCCGTCGGCGCGGCCAAGGATCGGGAGAGCCTGACCGTTGCGATGCGGGCGCTCGATCGGGCCTTGCGCGCACGGCGCGATTGGATTCCAAGTTGGTTCCTGGCGAATCACCGAAGCGCCTTTTGGGACATGTTCGGCTTTCCCGAGCAGAAGCCCGATTTCGGCTTTCCGGTCGAGGCGCTGTGGTGGTTCGACAAGGGCAAGGCGGCAAAAATTGGCAAAGCCTGAGATATCAGTCCAACGAGGACAGAAAGCCTGATGGGCGCCTATATCCTGCGCCGCATCCTGTTGATGATCCCGACGCTGTTCGGCATCATGGCGATATCCTTCGCCGTCATCCAGTTCGCCCCCGGCGGGCCGGTGGAGCAGGTCATCGCCAGGTTGACCAACCAGGGCGGCAGCGACCGCCTCGGCGGTGGTGGCGGTGGCGACGCAGGCGGCAGCGCCAATTTTGACGCTGCCGGCGACGTCAGCTCGAAATATCGCGGCGCGCAGGGCCTCGATCCGGAATTCATCAAGAAGCTGGAAAAGCAGTTCGGCTTCGACAAGCCGCCGCTCGAGCGCTTCGGCATGATGTTGTGGAACTATATCAGGTTCGATTTCGGCGACAGCTATTTCCGCGACATTTCGGTGCTCGACCTGATCCTCGAAAAAATGCCGGTGTCGATCTCGATCGGCCTGTGGATCACGCTTCTATCCTACCTGATCTCTATCCCGCTCGGCATCCGCAAGGCGGTCAAGGACGGCTCTCCGTTCGACGTCTGGACCAGCGGCGTCGTCATCGTCGGCTATGCCATCCCAGGGTTCCTGTTCGGCATCATGCTGATGGTGCTGTTTGCCGGCGGGTCCTTCTGGGACTGGTTTCCGCTGCGCGGCCTCACCTCGGACAATTGGGATCAGCTGTCCTGGTGGGGCAAGATCGTCGATTATTTCTGGCACATGACCTTGCCGCTGACGGCGCTGGTGCTGTCGGCCTTCGCCACCACGACGCTGTTGACCAAGAACTCGTTCCTGGAGGAAATCCGCAAGCAGTATGTGGTGACGGCGCGGGCCAAGGGCCTTTCGGAGCGGCAGGTGCTCTATGGCCACGTTTTCCGCAACGCCATGCTGATCGTTATCGCTGGCTTTCCCGGCGCCTTCATCTCGGCCTTTTTCACCGGCTCGCTGCTGATCGAGAACATCTTTTCCCTCGACGGCCTAGGCCTGCTCGGCTTCAGGTCGGTGGTCGAGCGCGATTATCCTGTCGTGTTCGCCAACCTCTACATCTTCTCGCTGCTCGGGCTGTTCGTTGGGTTGCTTTCCGACCTGATCTACACCTGGGTCGACCCGCGCATCGATTTCGAGCGGAGAGACGTCTGATGTCGGATGCCACTGCCCCCGTGGGAGCGGCGCCGCAGCGGATCGCGCGGCCCTGGCTGTCGCCGCTCAACAAGCGCCGCCTGCAGAATTTCAAAGCCAACCGGCGCGGCTACTGGTCGCTATGGATATTCCTCGTCCTGTTCGTGCTGTCGCTGTTTGCCGAGTTCATCGCCAACGACAAGCCGATCATCGCTTCCTACAAGGGCGAGATCCTGTTTCCGGTGCTGGTCGCCTACCCCGAGGAAAAGTTCGGCGGCTTCTATGCCGTCACCGACTATCGCGACCCGGTCATCCAGGACGAGATCAACGCCAATGGCTGGATGATCTGGCCGCCGGTGCGGTACTCCTACCAGACCGTCAACAACGCCATCCCGGAAGCAGCTCCCGCCAAGCCGTCCTGGGAGTACGACGCCAAGACGCGATGCAACCAATATCCCCAAGGTCCGGCCGATCCGGCCTGCATCGTCGGCAACTGGAACTGGCTCGGCACCGACGATCAGGCGCGCGACGTGCTGGCGCGCGTCATCTACGGCTTTCGCATTTCGGTGCTGTTCGGCCTGATCCTGACTGCCGGCTCGGCACTGATCGGCGTCGCGGCCGGCGCCGTGCAAGGCTATTTCGGCGGCTGGACGGATCTGCTGTTCCAGCGTTTCATCGAAATCTGGTCGGCGATCCCGGTGCTCTATCTCCTGCTCATCGTCGCCGCCATCCTGCCGCCGGGCTTCTTCATCCTGCTTGGCCTGATGCTCCTGTTCTCCTGGGTAGCGCTGGTCGGTGTGGTGCGGGCCGAGTTCCTGCGCGCCCGCAACTTCGAATATGTCAACGCGGCGCGCGCGCTCGGCGTGCCCAACCGCACCATCATGTTCCGGCACCTGTTGCCCAACGCCATGGTGGCGACATTGACCTTCATGCCGTTCCTGCTCTCAGGTTCGATCTCGACGCTGACTTCGCTCGATTATCTCGGCTTCGGCCTGCCGCCCGGCTCCGCGTCGCTCGGCGAACTGCTCAAGCAGGCGCAGCGCAACCTCAACGCGCCATGGCTCGGCATTTCGGGCTTCATCGTCATCTCGCTGATGCTGTCGCTGCTGGTCTTCGTCGGTGAGGCGACGCGCGATGCCTTCGATCCGCGCAAGACGTTCCGATGACAACGATGCGGATCGGCATTCAGCATGATATATTCCCAGTGAGGGCAGTTCGAACGAAAATGAGCGTGTGCATTAATTGTCGAGATGACTGATGGCGATGGTCAATGACGGATCACAAGCTGCAGTTCCTCATATCGAAGCCCACGGAAGGACAGAGGTGTGAATAAGATCATCCTTGAGCATTACCCTGCATCCAAACTCCCGGATGAACTGCGAGAGGGTATAGCTTTGAGCGCCTCGGTTAAGGTGACGATAGAAGACGAAGCCAAACAGCCTCTCGGCCGCAAACAATTGCTTGAGCTTATGCGGAATGCGCAGGCCAACGCGGTGGGGACAAGTCTGGACGAGGCTGTTGCGCGTGTTCGTGCCCTCCGCGATGAGTGGGAGGATTGATGGCCGCCTTCCGGCTTTACGTCGATACGAACATTTTCATCTACGCTTTCGAAAATAACGATGCTCTGGCAATTTCTGCCCTCGATAAAGTTATGGCGGAAGTTGATACATGACTGCTTCCTTGCTCTCCGTTCAGGACCTCAGCGTCGCCTTTAGCCAGGGCGGCGGCCAGTCGACGGCGGTCGACCATATCTCGTTCGACATTGCCAAGGGCGAGACGGTAGCGCTGGTCGGCGAATCCGGCTCCGGCAAATCGGTGTCAGCGCTGTCGGTGCTGAAGCTGTTGCCCTATCCCAGTGCCAGCCACCCCTCGGGAAAGATCCTGTTCCAGGGCGCCGACCTGCTTGCGATGAGCGAGAAGCAGTTGCGGCAGGTGCGCGGCAACAAGATCACCATGATCTTCCAGGAGCCGATGACCTCGCTCAATCCGTTGCACACGATCGAGCAGCAGATCGTCGAGATCCTGAAGCTGCATCAGGGCATGGCCGACCGCCCTGCCAAGGCGCGCACGCTGGCCTTGCTCAACGAGGTCGGCATCCGCGATCCGCAGAAACGCCTCGATGCCTATCCGCACCAGCTGTCCGGCGGTCAGCGTCAGCGCGTCATGATCGCCATGGCGCTGGCCAACGAGCCCGAATTGCTGATCGCCGACGAGCCGACGACGGCGCTCGACGTCACCGTGCAGGCGCAGATCCTCGAGCTGCTGGCCGGCTTGAAGAGCCGCAAAGGCATGTCGATGCTGTTCATCACCCACGATCTCGGCATCGTGCGCAAGATTGCCGACCGGGTCTGCGTGATGACCAAGGGCAAGATCGTCGAGACCGGTCCGACCAAGGAGATTTTCGCCAATCCGCAGCATGCCTATACAAAACATCTGCTGGCGGCTGAGCCGAAGGGCAAGCCGCCGGCGGCCAATGCCGCCGCCAAACCGGTGATGATGGGCAAGGACATAAAGGTCTGGTTCCCGATCAAGCAGGGCTTCTTCCGCCGCACCGTCGACAATGTGAAGGCGGTCGACGGCATCGATGTCACCGTGCGGGCCGGCCAGACGCTAGGCGTGGTCGGCGAATCCGGGTCCGGCAAGACGACGCTCGGCCTGGCGCTGGCGCGCATGATCTCCTCGACCGGAGCCATCCAGTTCAACGGGCGCGACATCAACCAGCTCACCTTCAACGCCATGCGGCCGCTCAGGCGCGAGTTGCAGATCGTCTTCCAGGATCCATTCGGCTCGCTCAGCCCGCGCATGTCGATCGCCGAGATCATCGAGGAAGGCCTGAAGATCCACGAGCCGAAGCTGTCGCCCGACCAGCGCGACGACAAGGTGGCGGCCGTGCTGAAGGAGGTCGGCCTCGATCCGGCGACGCGCAACCGCTATCCGCACGAATTCTCCGGCGGCCAGCGCCAGCGCGTCGCCATCGCGCGCGCCATGGTGCTCAACCCGCGCTTCGTCATGCTGGACGAACCGACATCGGCGCTCGACATGAGCGTACAGGCACAGGTCGTCGACCTGTTGCGCAGCCTGCAGGCCAAGCACGACCTCGCCTATCTCTTCATCAGTCACGATTTGAAGGTTATCCGGGCGCTCGCCAACGACGTCATCGTCATGCGCAATGGCAGGATCGTCGAAGCCGGCCCTTCCCGGCAGATTTTTGAAAATCCGCAAACCGACTATACTCGAGCGCTGATCTCGGCCGCCTTCAAGATAGAAACGGCGCCGGTCGGCATCGTCAGCGAGTGATTTGCGTGCAGAGGGACTAAAAGATCGCAATGGAAAAAGGCCGCATCCTGCTTGCCGTCACCGGCTTCAATCCGCAGCGCTGGCGCGAACTCCTGTCGGTCGAACGCGAGGTGGTGCTGGAACCGGACGGCGCCAGCGATCCTTCGATCACCTATGCGGTGGTGTGGAAGCAGAAGCCGAACCTGCTGGCCTCGCTGCCCAATCTGCGCGCCATCTTCTCGATTGGAGCGGGTGTCGACCATATCTTCGCCGACCCCGGGCTGCCCGATGTTCCGATCGTCAAGGTCGTCGCCGGCAACCTCACCCAGTACATGACCGAATACGTCGTCTGGCGGGTTCTCGACCATCACCGCCAAGGCCTGCTTTACCGGTCGCAGCAGTCGAAGAAGATCTGGCACGAGCCGCAGCAAAGGCCGGCCGGCGACATTTCCGTCGGCATCATGGGCCTCGGCAGCCTCGGCCGCGCGGCGGCCTCGGTGCTGCTATCGCTCGGCTTTGCCGTGAACGGCTGGTCGCGCAGCGACAAGGCTATGGAAGGCGTGGCGACCTATTCCGGCGAGGCCGGATTGATCCCCTTCCTCAAGGCGACCGACATCCTTGTCGTACTTTTGCCGCTGACGCCGGACACCAAGGGCATCATCAACTATGGCGTGCTGAAGGAATTGCGCAAGCGCAACGGCCTCGGCGGCTCGGTGCTGATCAATGCCGGACGCGGCCGCCTGCAAAAGGACGCCGACATTTCGCGGGCGCTGGATGACGGCACGCTGAAGGAGGCGAGCCTTGACGTGTTCGAAGTCGAGCCGCTGCCGAAGACCAGTCCTATGTGGGGACATCCAAAAGTGTTCGTCACGCCGCACGCGGCAGCGACTTCCGACCCCGTCCATCTGGCGCCGATCATGCTGCGCCAAATGAACGCCTTCGAGCGCGGCGAAAAGCTCGACAATCTAGTGGACCGCAAGGCGGGGTATTAGCCAGGCAACGCCAATTTCTTCTGCTTGTCAGGTTGGCCGCACTGGCGTCGATTGATCGACCGGTTCATGGCATCGATCTCGCCGCTCGCCTGGTCGGTGTCGCGCCTGGCCTTGGAGCGCATGTCCGGCGTGAACGGGCCGAAGCCCATCGCCGGGTTGGAGAATGTCGGCTTGGCCGTCGTGGGAAGTTTGTATTGCTGCGCCAACCCGTTGCGCTGCGCCAGCAACTGATCGCACGGCACGCTGTCATACTGCAGGGACGACTGGATGTTGGCGTCCTGGCGTTCCGACATCGAGGTGCCGCCAACGCAGCCGGCGGTCAGCACGCAAGATGCCAAGATCATCATGTTCCAGCGCATCGAGATGCTCCTCCTGATATCGCGCATGATCCGTCCAGATCGCAAATATCAGTCGCGCATGCAAATCGGACTTTTTTTGCAGCACGGATATTCGTGAGGCCGGCGAAGACAGTATCCTCAAGCGGCCGGCAACTTGCCCGCCACAACGACCAGCCCTTTGACGGATTCGCGCCGGTCTTGCCTGATCACGGTCGTTTCCAGGGACAGGACCGAAAATCCGTTGGTGGCCAGGACGTCACGCACATAGAGTTCCGCATGTGCGTAGCGGCGCGACGGCTGCAAGACAAAGTCGCCATTGCTGGCCAGCTCCTCGACCGAAAACGCAAACAGGCCATCCTTGGCCAGCAAGCCGGCAATCGTCCTCACCACGCCGTCGAGCGCACCGACATAGATGAAGACATCGGCGACAGTCACCAGATCGGCCGTCGGGCCGGCATGGACAAAATCCCGCAGATCGGCCTTGCCCAGGACATCGTAGACGCCCTTCGTCCGCGCCTTTCTCAGCATCCTGGCCGAAATGTCGTAACCCTCGAGCCGATCGACGATCGGCCGCAGCCTCTGCCCCATCAAGCCGGTGCCGCAGCCGAGATCGAGCGCCAACGGGAAGCGGCCCCGCCTCGCCGTTCGAATAGCCTGGTCGAGCACCTCAGGCAGCCGGTAGCCCAGTCTGTCGACCAGCGATTCATCGAAGCTGTCGGCATAGTGGTCGAACAAAGTCTCGACGAAGGCGCTGGGCAGCGCGTCGAGCGCCGGCGCCTTGCCGATCAATTGCAGGTTCAGGGCAGCGCCTTGTCGATCCGATGGATCGAGTTGCAGCGACATCGTCCAGGCCCGTGCTGCCAGATCCGGCGCGCCCGCCGCCTGCTGCATTTCGCCGAGACGAAACCAGCCCATCGCCCATTGCGGTGTCATTTCCAGCGCGCCGAGCAGCAATTCAGCCGCTGCCGCGTGAGCGCCGTCCGCATGGAGCATCTCGGCATATTCGGCACGGCGATCGGCGTTCAAGTCGCCGGACGAGGCCTGAAGCGGTTTCATGACGGTTGGTCCTGTCGGCGGATCGATCCAGCGGTGCTGTATGTGGGAGTCAGCAGTCACTTACAACAGGCTTCCCGCGGCGGAATTATATCCTATCTTGCGACCATGCGCGCCAGCGACTTGCTTCATCCCCGGCCCGAGGGCCTTTATTGCCCGCCAGGCGATTTCTTCATCGACCCGGTGCGGCCGGTCAACCGGGCGTTGATCACGCATGGCCATTCCGACCACGCGCGTTCCGGCCACCGCTCGGTGCTGGCGACGCAGCAGACGCTCGACATCATGGGGCTGCGCTACGGCGAGGATTTTGCGGGAACGACGCAAGCAGCCCGGCTCGGCGAGACGATCGTCCTCGACGGCGTCAGCGTCAGCTTCCATCCAGCCGGCCATGTGCTGGGCTCGGCGCAGATATCAGTTGAGCATCAGGGCACGCGCATCGTCGCCTCCGGCGACTACAAGCGGCAGAGGGACGCCACCTGCGCGCCATTCGAGCCGATCCGGTGCGATGTGTTCATCACCGAAGCGACCTTCGGGCTGCCGGTATTCCGTCATCCACCCGATACCGAGGAGATCGCTCGCCTGCTTAAGTCGGCGGCACAGTTTCCCGAACGCTCGCATCTGGTCGGCGCCTATGCGCTGGGCAAGGCGCAGCGGGTGATGCGGCTGTTGCGCGACGCCGGCTACGACAAGCCGCTCTACATCCATGGCGCACTGGCCAAACTCAGCGAATACTACCAGAGCCAGGGCATCGACCTCGGGCATCTGGAGCCGGCAACCGTCGAAAGTGGCGGCAGGGATGATTTCGCCAGCGCCATCGTCGTCGGTCCGCCATCCGCCTTCGCAGACCGCTGGGCAAGGCGCTTTCCCGATCCGATCTCGTGCTTTGCCTCGGGCTGGATGCGCATCCGCCAGCGCGCCAAGCAAGGCGGGGTCGAACTGCCGCTTATCATCTCGGACCATGCCGACTGGGACGAACTGACCGCCACCATCAAGCAGACCGGAGCCGAGGAAATCTGGGTAACGCATGGCCGCGAGGAGGCGCTGGTACGCTGGTGCGAACTCGAAGGCATCGCGGCGCGGCCACTGCACCTGGTGGGGTACGAGGACGAGGGCGATTGATGGCATGAACCGCTTCGCCGAACTTCTCGATCGCCTGGTGCTGACGCCGTCGCGCAACGGCAAGCTGACCTTGCTGACCGACTATTTCCGCACCGTGGAGGATCCCGATCGCGGTTTGGCGCTGGCGGCCATCACCGGCGACCTCCACATCGCGGCGGTCAAGCCGGCGATGCTGCGCACGCTGGTCACCGAGCGCATGGATCCGGTGCTGTTCGGCTATTCCTACGACTATGTCGGCGATCTTGCCGAAACGGTGTCGCTGGTCTGGCCGCAAACGCCCGGAAACATCCCCAACCGCGAACCGACGCTGAGCGAGGTCGTCGCCAAACTGCAGGCGGCAAGCCGTTCCGACGGACCGAAGGTGCTGGCGGGGCTGCTCGATAGCGCCGGCATCTCGGCCCGCTTTGCCATCATCAAGCTGGTCACCGGCGGCCTGCGCATCGGCGTGTCGGCGCGGCTGGCCAAACAGGCGCTGGCGGATTTCGGCAAGGTCGATGTGACCGAGATCGAAGAGCTTTGGCACGGCCTGTCGCCTCCCTACACAGCACTGTTCGCGTGGCTGGAAGGCAAGGCCGAAAAGCCCCGGAGCACGGCGATGGCGTTGTTTCGCCCGGTAATGCTGTCGAACCCGGTGGGTGACGGCGATCTCGAAAAGCTCGATCCGGCCGATTATGCGGCCGAGTGGAAATGGGACGGCATCCGCGTCCAGGCGGTGGCCGAAGGCGGCGTCCGCCGGCTCTATTCGCGTACCGGAGACGATGTTTCGGGCGCTTTTCCGGATCTTGCCGACGCCATGCACTTTTCGGCGACACTCGACGGCGAACTACTGGTCGGCGATCCCCGAGAGGCGACAGGGACATTCTCGGATCTGCAGCAGCGGCTGAACCGCAAGACGGTTACCGCGAAGATGCAGCAGCAATACCCGGCCTTCATGCGCTGCTATGATGTGCTGCAGATCGGCGACGAGGATTTGCGCGCGCTGCCGTTTCGCGAGCGACGCGGCCGCCTCGATACCTTCGTGAAGACGCTCGACCCAAGCCGGTTCGATCTGTCGCCGTTCGTCGAATTCTCGGACTGGCATGCGCTGGAAGAACTGCGGCGGGTACCGCTGCATCCAATCATCGAAGGTGTCATGCTGAAGCGCTGGGACTCAGCCTATGTCGCCGGCCGGCCGAAAGGCCCTTGGTTCAAGTGGAAGCGCGATCCGCACACTGTGGACGCGGTGCTGATGTATGCGCAGCGCGGTCATGGCAAGCGCTCGAGTTTCTACTCGGATTATACGTTCGGTGTCTGGTCCGGTCCCGAAGGCGAGGAGGAGCTGGTGCCGGTCGGCAAGGCCTATTTTGGCTTCACCGACGAGGAGCTGAGGCAGATCGACAAATATGTCCGCGACAACACGGTCGAGCGTTTCGGCCCGGTGCGCTCGGTGCGGGCCGACCGCGACAACGGCCTTGTGCTGGAAGTCGCCTTCGAGGGGCTCAACCGCTCGACCCGGCACAAATCCGGCGTCGCCATGCGCTTTCCCCGCGTATCACGATTGCGCTGGGACAAGCCGGCCAACGAGGCCGATCGCATCGAGACGCTGCAGGCCCTGCTCGACCGCTAGAGCGGCCTTTTCAGCGTCGGGGCTTACGGCTCGACCGAAACACGGATTTCGTAGATGTCGGCGGCCTTGCCCTGCTTGTCGAAGTCGGAATTGATGGCGATGGTGCCCGCAGAGCCGGGACGCTTGTCGGGAAACTTCACGTCGAACAGATATTCGTTCTGCTGCTGGCCGACCGCGTAGCGCTTGCGGCCGCAATCGCCCAGTTCGCCGAAATTGCAGTCGACGGAAACTTGCGTCTCCTTGCCTTCCTCGGAGCGGGCAATGATGTCGAACACGGCATGTTTGCCGGCGAGCTTCTCCAGCACGCCTTGCCCGACATCGAAGCTGATCGCCGAACCGGACGCTCCAGAGCGTATGCGCAGGAACGAGCCGGTATCGTCCTTCATCACCTCGGCCTTGGCGTCCGACGGGGCGCTGACATGCGACGCGTCGGTCGGCGAAAACACGTTGATCCAGTCGTGTGCCTGATCCGCGGCACCGGGCTTTGCCGGTCCGCCGGGCGGTGTGAAATCGTCGTCGTTGACGGTCGGCGGCGCCTGCGGCGGGGCAGTATCAAGCTGCGCCTGTGTCTTGAAGACGCCGGTCTGCACGGCGAAGAACAGGCCGATGCCAACAGCGGCAAGCAGCGTCACGGTCAGGAAGATGGCGGTCAGCGGCAGGCGACGTCCCCTTATGCGCCGTTCATCGCGATCGGGCGTCACTTCCGCGGCGGCACCGGCCGGGGCGGGAGCCGCCATGTCGATGGACGGGGCGTCGGGAACGGCAGCGTCCGGCATGATATCGGGAACGACGGGCAGTACGCGCGAGCGCGGCGCATCTGAGGCAGAGCGCGGCGCATCTGAGGCAGAGCGCGGCGCATCCGACGCAGATTCCGCGGGCCCATCGACGACGACTGCGGGAGACGGTGACTGTTGGCCGGTTTCGACCGCAGGCGCAGAGTCCGTACCAAGCTCGACGGCCGGCGCGTCGCCCTGCGGGCCGACATCCGGCACCGCCGGCAGGAACTCGGATTCGATTTCGGTGATTTTCGCCTGGATTGCCTTCCGGCGCTTGATGGCAAGTTCCACGGTCACGTCCGGATTGGCCTTTAGCGCGCGATCGAGCGCGGAAAAAGCCGCACGATAGACCCTTTCGCGGAATGCGCGGTCCTCGGCATTGCCTTTCTCCAAGGCATTCCGGATCGCTTTTTCGATCGCGTCCAAGCGGGTCCCTCTGTCCGTTCGCCAACCTTGCCGTGATCGTTAGCCGCAGGCGGCCAATCAATCAACGGGCGAACGGCGCATTCTGCCTTGGAGAGGTATGCAAAGTCCATTGCGGCGCTGTTCCGGCAACGAAATCAGCATGTTTCATCGATTTGCACGCGCCGGAGGCACGCAGCGACCGATTTGCGAGCAACGCGGCGGCCGGCTTTCGACGACTGCATGACACGCTCGCATGAATCGCCAAGTCGCATCTTGAATTCGCGGCCGGTTGCGTCTATCAACCCCCGCATCTTGGAGGCCTTGGCCTCCCGGGCCGCTTTAGCTCAGTTGGTAGAGCACCGCATTCGTAATGCGGGGGTCGCGTGTTCGAGTCACGCAAGCGGCACCATCCCCCCAAAAGAACTATTGATGGCGCCCCACTGGCGCTAAGCCCCTTGCGTCCGGCCTATCATTTCTTTGGTGATTGTGTTCCTGAATGCTTGCCGGACGGGATTGGCATCCGCTGATGGTCCGACAGCAGCTTGGAAAGGTGGAGGCCTCGCCTCGGGATCGAACCGAGGCTTCAGAGATTTGCCGTCTCCAGCGTAGCCGCTCCGCCACGAGGCCATCGGTGTCCAAGTAACGGCCAAATGTTTACGGAAAGGTTAAGACCGAGCAGATCGATCGAACCGCCGCGAACCACACCGACCAGAACGGTCGGCGACCCTCTCGACCTCACCGAAATTCACCCGCGATGCATCGCCTTCGCACCTGTTCATGCTCACGACGTCCTGGCCCGTCGTCGCGCTGCTGGTGCAAAGGAATGCGGCGCCGGCGAAACACATCTGCCATTGTCGAGGCCCTGGTTTGGTGTGAAACTCGTGGCCTCAGCATGGGAGGTCAAAATGCCCAATACTTTCAAGACTGGAGACGTCGTCAGGCTGAAATCCGGGGGCCCCAGGATGACGGTGAGCGATAGCGCTGCCTCGGGCATGTATCTGTGCCACTGGTTCAATCGCGAGGGCGAAGTGTGGACCCCGCAACATGCCGGGTTCAAGCCTGAACAACTGATTGCGGCCGAACAGTCGGACTAGCGGCCAGGCTGACGCAGTGTGCCGGAGGCGTGGTCGATGCCTTTGGCGAAGATGCGCTCGCCCTTCGCCCGTGTCGCCGCCATCCGAAGGGCCGCCGGCCCCGATGGGTGCCTGCCAGCTATTTCAACTGACTGGATCCGGCCCCAGCGTCGCCACCGTCTTCAACGCGCCGTCGAGCATGTCGCCCTTCTCGTCCTTCAGCGCCATCTCGCGCAGGCGACGGATCCAGTCGGCGGCATCCGCTCGGCCCTTGACCAGATCGAGCGCGGACAGCACGCGGTCGAATTTCGACTGGGCGCGGACATGGGTGTCGCTGTAGCCCTTGATCAGCCGGCGGCAATTGAGGATCTCGACGGCCAGCGCGTAATCCCGGGGCACATGGTCGAGCGCCAGCGCGTACCAGCGATCGAGATGCGCCATCTCGACCTTGTGTCGCAGCAGGCGGCGGCGCCAGCGGCGCAGGCCGCCGATGAACCACAAAGCGGCAAAGCCGGCGAAACTGTCGGTGCGGATGCGGCGGCCATGGTTGATGCGACGATCGAGAAAGGCGGCGAGCTTCGGCCGGTTCTCGATGTAGCTGCCCAATCCCGCCGGCAACGTGCCGCAGAACTCCTCGATGCGCGGGTGGAAATATTCGGTCACCTGCAGGATCGAGCCGTCCTTGACGCCGACCTCGTGGCGCACGCGCCTGTTGCGTGTGGAGCGTGTCTTCAGATCGGCGACGCGGATCATATCGTCGTAACACAGCGCATTGGCCAGATGCTTCGCGGCAGCGATGGACAAGCCATATCCGCGATCCGGCCCGTCCAGCGCGACCGCCTTGTCCAGCCGGTCGAGATACTCGCGCCCGTAGGCGATGTCCTGATAGTCGACGACCTTTCTCAGGCCCCGAAGCGCCATGTCGCACACTGCCACGGGCATCAGATCGATACGGGCGGCCAAGGCCTGCCAGCCTTGCAGCAGGTTTTGCGGACCGCTGACGCGCCCGGCGCCCAGGACAGATTCGACAAGCGCGGGCTCAGCTTGCTTCTGCGCCGGCGCTGCCGTACCGCGCGTGCGATCGAACGCAGCACCGAAGGCGGCGAGGCTGGCCTTGACGCCCCGGCCACCGGCACCGATCGCCTGTTCGTAGCTCTCGCGAGAGAACGGCAGGGCGTCGGACCCCGCCAGCGCGCCAAGCAGGCTGGCCGAGATCATCGAGCCATTGTCGGCGGCGATCTTTTCCATGTCGAAAGCGATGAAGCGCTTCGCGGCGGCTTCCGCCGTCGCATGCACTTTGGAGGACGAGGCGCGGCCATCGCCCGGTTCGATCTTTTCCGACACGGCAGCGATGCGATGCGACGAGGCGATCAGCGTGGTACGCTCGGGCGTGACGAAGCCGCGGATGATGGCGCGGCCGGCTTCCATCAGTTCCGCCGCGATCAGGATGTCGACGTCACCTTGCGAGGGCGACAGCGCGAAGACCGGCAGCCGGCCGGTGTCGCGGGCCATCTCGACATAGTAGATGGTGGCGCCGGTGCGCTGGGCGACGCCGGCGACCGAAGTCGATTGCGCAACGTAGCCGCTGCGCTCGGCGACATCGGTGATCCAGTCGGCCAGCACGCCGCCGCCCTGGCCACCGACCGCCAGCACGGCAAGCTTGATGACGCGCTCGCCGTCCTGGGCGCCGGGCCGGGCGCGAAATGGCGGGACAGCGTCAAGCATCGGCGAAGGTCAGGCGCCGGCTTTCGCGGCGGCGCTGCAACAGGCTGATGATGGCGCGGCGCACCGCTTCGAGGGCGCGGTCCCAACGGCTCGGATTGTGCACGACGTCGGCACGGTAGAAGGATGGGCACAACACCGCCGCATCGGCGACCTCGCCGCAATTGCCGCAGCCGACGCAGCTCTGGTCGATATGCGCCACCGGATCGTCGCGCAGTGGATCGTCGAGCGACTTGACCGACAGCGACGGACAGCCCGACAGCCGCATGCAGGCATGGTCGCCGGTGCAGACGTCCTCGTCGACGCCGAACTTCGGTTTTATCACCCGCTCGCCGCCCTTGATTGCCTTGTCGACCAGCGGCTTTTCGCGGCGCTGGCGGTTGAGCATGCATTCGGACGAGGCGACGATGACCTTCGGCCCCTTCTCGTCCGTCGTCAGCGCCTCACGCAACGTGTCCTGCATCTTGGTCACGTCATAGGTGCGGTCGACATGGCGCAGCCATTTGACGCCCATCCCTTTCACCGCCTCAGTGATCGGATGCTTCGTCGACTTGGTCTTGTTGCCCGCGCGGGACGACAAGATGTCCTGCCCACCGGTGGCGGCCGAATAGAAATTGTCGACGATGACGATGACGCCATCGTTCTTGTTGAAGACCGCATTGCCGATCGAGGAGGTCAGGCCGTTGTGCCAGAATCCGCCATCGCCGACGAAGGAGATCGAACGGCGCTTGGCATCGGGCGAGTTGAATGCCGAGGCCGAGGCCGGCCCCAGCCCGTAGCCCATGGTGGTGGCGCCGAGCTCGAAAGGCGGCATGATCGAAAACAGATGGCAACCGATGTCGGAGGCGATGTGGTGCTTGCCGAGTTCCTGCTCGACCAGCTTGGTCGCGGCAAAGATCGGCCGCTCCGGGCAGCCGATGCAGAAACCGGGCGGTCGTCCTGGAACGACATTGATCAGGTCGGCTGTATCGACGCCGTCGCCGACCTTGTTGGGGGCGCGTACCTCGCCCGGCAGCAGATGCGGCGCCTCGGCGCGCAGGAAGGCGCCGATGCCGTCGAGCACGACCTGGCCGGTGTATTCGCCGGCCATCGGCAGATGCTCCTTGCCGACCAGCCTGGTGCCTCGCCCGGCCTTGTGCAGCATCGCGGCGAAGGCCTGTTCGATGTAATTGGGCTGGCCCTCCTCGACGACCAGCACCGACTGCTTGCCTTCGCAAAAGGACAGGAACTCGTCGTCGATCAAAGGGTAGACGGCGTTGAGCACGTAGAGCGGCACATCGGTGTCGCCATAGGTGTCGGCAAGGCCGAGACGTTGCAACGCGCGAATGACCGAATTGTACATGCCGCCCTGCATGACGATGCCGACCGAACCATGATCGGACCCGAAGAATTCGTTGATCCTATTCTTGGCGATGAAATCCACCGCCGCCGGCCAGCGCTTCTGCACCTTCTCCTTCTCATGCAGGAAGGAAGCGGGCGGCAGCACGATGCGGCCGGTGTCTCGACGCGGTGCGTCGAGCGCATCGGCGACCGTCATCGGCGGCCGCTTGTTGTCCTTGGCGATGAAATGGCCATGGACATGGCAGCAGCGGATCCGGACCTGCAGCATGACCGGCGTGTTGGAAATCTCGGACAGCTCGAAGCCGTCCTCCACCGCCTTGACGATCGACGGCAGATTGGGGCGCGGATCGAGCAGCCAGACCTGGCTCTTCATAGCGAAGGCATGGCTGCGCTCCTGCATGATCGAGGAGCCCTCGCCGTAATCCTCGCCGACGATGATCAGCGCGCCGCCAGTGACTCCGCCGGAGGCGAGATTGGCGAGCGCGTCGGAGGCGACATTGGTGCCGACGGTAGACTTGAAGGTCGCCGCACCACGGATCGGGTAGTGCACCGAGGCGGCCAGCATGGCGGTGGCTGTGGCTTCCGAAGCGCTGGCCTCGAAATGCACGCCGAGCTCGCCCAGAATGTCCTGTGCGTCGGCCAGCACGTCCATCAGGTGGCTGATCGGCGCACCCTGGTAGCCGCCGACATAACCGACGCCGCATTGCAGCAGCGCCTTGGTGATGGCGAGGATGCCTTCGCCGGCAAATTCCTCGCCGGCGCCGAGCCGAAGCTTTTCGACTTCCTTGGCAAAAGACCGTTCGGCCATTTTTTCAATCCTTCCGTTGCCGCCCGAGGCCGGCGGCATAGGTCTAGATATCGTGCTTGCGAATGTTCTTCAGCATCTTCTGCAGCGTCGCGATCAGTGCAGAGTATTCCGCATCGTCGACGTCGTCGAACATCGCCTCGAACGCGTCATGCATGGCCGGCCAGGCGCGGGTGAACTCGGCGCGGCCCTCATCGGTCAGGAACACGTGGCGGATGCGGCTGTCGGTGACGCCCTGCTCGCGCCGCACCAGGCCCTGGCCCTCAAGCGAGTCGAGCGTCCGGCTCAAGGTCGACTGCTCAATGACGGTATAGACCGAGAGGTCGTTGACGGTGATGCCGTCGGTGACCGACAGCACGGCGAGCGTGCGGACCTGCGGAATGGTTAGCCCCTGCTTGCGGAAATCGTCGCGCAGGGTGGCATTGTAGCGGCCCATGATGCGGTTCATCAGATAGGGCGCGAATTGCTGCAGGCCGATCTGCCCCAGGGTCGAGATGCGCTGGCGCTTTTGCGCAACCTTCTCTTCCATCACAGCCTCCCCGCCAGGAGAAAACCGGAGCCGCCACCAAGGCCCGCACCCGGATGGGTCGAGGCGCCGATATGGTAGAGGTTCTTGATGCCGGTCTGATGGTTGCGGCTGGTCTTGAACGGCCGCCACAGGAACGACTGGTCGATGGTCGAGGAGCCGCCATAGGGGTCGCCGCCGACCAGATTGATGTTCATCGCTTCGAGGTCTGCGGGCGAATAGGCGCGGCGCGCGATGACACTGGCCTTGAAGCCGTCGATATGGTTGGCAAGGATCGCTTCTGCACGGTCGGCATAGGTTTCCCGCAGCGCGTCCGTCCACTGCCCGTCGGCGGGTGCCTGCAGCTCGCCAGCGGCGTCGCCCTTGATGTGGCGGGGCGCCTCGGGCAGCTGGAGCCACAGGATCGCCTTGCCCTCCGGGCAGCGCGACGGATCGAGCGCGTGCGGCTGGCCGACACAGATGGTCGGCACCTCCGGCAGCACGCCGCGCGCCGCCTCATTGCAGGCTTTCGACACGCCATCCAGTCCCGGCGTCAGGTGCAGCAGGGCGACCTTGTCCAGGCCTTCGCCGCGCCATGCCGGCGGCTTGCTCAGGGCGTAGTGGATCTGGAAATTGCCTTTGCCGTAGCGGTATTTCTGCGTCGCCTCGACATCGGCTTTGGGCGCATCCGCGCCGAGCAGCCGGCCATAAAGCTGCGTCGGCGTGACCGAGCAGATGACGCTCTTCTTGGCATGGACGGTTTCGCCCGAGGCCAGCCGCACACCGGTGGCGCGGCCCCCGGTCACCATGATTGAGGCGACGTCCGCTTCTGTGGAGATGACGCCACCGCGTTCGATAACGAGCGCCTCGAAGGCCGACAGCAGGTTCTTCGCCCCACCCTTGACGATCGGCGCTCCGGCCGCTTCCAGCGCGAAGGCAATGACCTTGGCGATCTGGCCGGAGAACGCGTCCTCCGGTCCAAGACCGGCATGCAAAACCCAGGGCGCCCACAGTGCGTGGATGGTATCGGACTTGTAGGTGCTTTCAAGCCAGCTCCGTGCCGGCACAAGCGCCTCCCCTAGAAAGGCGGCAAGGCCGCGTGGGCCACGCCGCCAGGCATCGCCGGCCAGCAGCTTCGCGGTCGGATAGGACCACAGGCTGCCGCCAAGCAGGCCGAACAGCAGGCCGGCATTGCGCTCGATACCGCCGATATCCTCCGCGTGCCGGTCGCCGTCGCCTGCCGCGATCGCATTGAGGGCGGCGACATTGGCGGCGCGGTCGGTGCTAAGCACGGCATGGCTGCCGTCCGGCCGCAGCACGCCGGTCGGCGTGCCGGTATGGCAGAATTCCAGCCCGTGCCGGGCAAGATCGGCGCCGAGTGCCGCAAAGGCCGGCGAGGTGATGAACAGGACGAAGGTCGTCGCCATCACATCATGGATGAAGCCGGGCGCGGTGATCTCCTCTGTGCGTATGCAGCCGCCAATGCAGTCATTGCGCTCCAGCACGAGCACCTTGGCACCCTTGCCGCCAAGCATCGCCGCGCAGACCAGCGCGTTGATGCCGCTGCCGACGATGATGTGATCGGGCGCCTTCATCGACACTTGCTCTCCATCTCCGGGAGATGCGATTCAATCGAACGAGGTCGCGTTCCTTCGCGCCCCCCTCTGTCCTGCCGGACATCTCCCCCTCTTGGGGGGAGATCGGCTGTCACAACTGCTTTCGCCAATCTGTAACGCTGCAGGAACGAACGGGGTGCCGAAGCTGCCAATCTCCCCCCTTGAGGGGGAGATGTCCGGCAGGACAGAGGGGGGCGCCGTAGAGCGCTAGCGCTGCACGGTTGCCACACCACCAACCCGGTTTCGCCTACACACATGATCTTCTCCCGAAGACCCAATCTCACCTATTGCTTCGAAACCAGCGCCAGCGCGCGGATCGGGCTGCCGGTGCCGTGTTCGATCTTGAGCGGTGCGGCGATCAGGATGGCGCCCTTCGGCGGCAGCTGGTCGAGGTTGCAAAGGCTGGCGAGGCCGTAACGGTTGGCCTTGTGCATCAGCGTGTGCGCCGGGAATGGCGGCTCCATTCCCCCTGCCTTGCCGGCATCGGTGCCGATCGTCTCTGAGCCCCAGCCCTTGATGTTCTTGCTGATCAGGAACTGGATGGCTTCGGCTGTCGGGCCAGGCGTATGCGGGCCGGTCTCGTTCGCGTTGAGGAACTCGGCTTCCGAGCCGTTGCGCTTGTACCAGTCGGTGCGCATCACCACCCATTCGCCGGCATTGATGGCGCCATGCCTGGCTTCCCAGGCCTTGATGTGGTCGACGGTGAGCAGGAAATCAGGGTCGGCGGCGGCTTCCTTCGAACAGTCGATGACATTGACCGGGCCGACGAAATTCTGCGCCGGAATGGTGTCGGTGGCGCCGTCGGCATAGTCCTTGCCGGAAATCCAGTGCTGCGGCGCATCGAAATGCGTGCCCGAATGCTCGCCGAGCTTCAGCCAGTTCCAGGCCCACCACGGGCCTTTCTTGTCATAGCGGGAGATCGAGTGGATCTCGATCTTGGGTGTGTCGACGGCGAGTTCCGGCGGCAGCTTGATCAGCGGCGTGTCGGGTCCGAGCGGCGCCGTCAGGTCGACCACCTTGATGGCGCCAGAAAGAAGCTGGCCGGCGACTTCGCCGAGGAGTTTTTGGGTGTCCATGGTCTCTGTTCCCACTTTCATGTGATGATCAAGGCTCGTCTCGGCCCTTAATATCCTACTAGACGAAAACATATGCATCTGCAATTATCTTTAAGCATAAAGGAAATGGGACCGGGGCGTGAGCGAATTTGACGCCATCTTTGTCGGGGCCGGCCACAACACTCTGGCATGCGCCGCGCATCTGGCGCTCAAAGGCTGGAAAACCGGGATTTTCGAGCGCAGTGCAACAATCGGCGGCGCCGTCCAGACCCGCGAATTCACCCTTCCCGGCTTCCGCCACGACTTCGGCGCAATGAACCTGAGCCTGTTTGCCGGCTCGGCCTTTCACCGGAAATATGCAAATGAATTGAAAGTACAGGGGCTCGAGTTCGCCCCGGTCGCCGATTGTTTCGCCAGTGCCTTTCCGGACGGTCGCTGGTTCGGCGTCAGCAACGATCTGGAAAAGACCACCGCGCGCATGGCCGCCTTCTCCGCCACTGACGCCGCAACATGGCGCAGACTGGTTGCCGCGTTTCCGTCGGAGGCCGAGCATCTGTTCCGGCTGCTGGGCTCGCCGATGAGCGCCCGCGCGCTGGCGGGTACCGCGTGGAACCTGTGGCGCAAGAAGGGCATGTCCGGGGCGCTCGATACCGGGCGCCTGCTGCTGTCCTCACCGCGCGCCTGGCTGGAGGCGACCTTCGAATCGCCTCATATCAGGGCAACGCTCGCCACCTGGGGCATGCATCTCGACTTTGCTCCCGACATCGCCGGCGGTGCCGTGTTCCCCTATCTGGAATCGATGGCCAACCAGAGCTTTGGCATGGTGCTGGGCAAGGGCGGCGCCGACACCATCATCCGGGCATTGTCGGGCATCGTCACATCAGCCGGCGGCAAGATCGTGACTGGCGCCGAAGTGGCCGAGATCACGGTTTCCGCCGGCAGGGCGACCGGTGTGAGGCTCGCTTCCGGTGAGACTCACACCGCCACCAAGGCTGTGATCGCCGGCGTCGCGCCGAAGGCGCTGACTGGCAAGCTGTTGCCCAATGGTTCGGGCGACACTGGTTTCGACACGGCGATGCAGAAATTCCGCCATGCGCCGGGTACAATGATGATCCATCTGGCGCTGGACAATTTGCCGGACTGGTGCGCCGGACCCGAGCTTCGGCAATTCGCCTATGTGCATCTGTCACCGTCGCTCGACGCCATGTCGCGCACCTATCAACAGGCGATGGCGGGCATGTTGCCGGACGAGCCGGTGCTGGTTGTCGGCCAGCCGACCGCGATCGATCCGTCGCGGGCGCCTGAGGGCAAACATGTGCTGTGGGTGCAGGTGCGCATGCTGCCCGCCGAAATCACAGGCGATGCCGCCGGCAAGATCACGCCGGCGCATTGGGACCAGGTCAAGGAGGTCTACGCCGAGCGCGTCCTCGACATGATCGAGACCTACGCGCCTGGCTTGCGAAACAAGATCCTCGGCCGCGCCGTCTTCTCGCCCATCGATCTCGAGCGTGAGAACCCGAACCTCGTCGGTGGCGATCAGGTTTGCGGCAGCCATCATCTGGCGCAGAATTTCCTGTTTCGCCCAGCGCGCGGTTACGCCGGCTGGAACACGCCGGTGGCGCATCTGCATCTTACTGGAGCTGCAACTTGGCCTGGCGCCGGCACCGGTGCGGCTTCCGGCTACATGCTCGCGCAACAGCTTGGCGGGAGGTAGGAGCGACAATCGATAGAGGCCACGAGAGGCAAGGCGCTGCTGCCCACGAAGCCTGAACCAATGAACTGACATTGCCGCGCGACGAAAACAGAAAACCAACAAGGGGAACGACCATGACAATCAACAGACGCGAATTGCTGGGATACAGTGCCGCGGCACTCGGGGTCGCCGCCGTCGGCCTGCCGCAGATCGCCAAGGCGGCCGCCGGTGAACTGACCATCGCATATAACGTCAACCTGCCGTCCTGGGATCCGACCACCGGCCCCTCGGCCGTCAACCCGACGATCCAGGGGCTCTATCAGTCGGTGTTCGACCAATTCATCCCGCAGAAGCCAGACCTGTCCTTCGCGCCGGGACTGCTCACCGAATGGGGCTGGAACGACGACCGCACCAAGATCATGATGACGGTACGCGAAGGCGTGACCTGGCACGACGGCTCGCCGTTCACGGCCGAAGACGTGGTCTGGTCGCTGCAGCGGGCGGGTGACGAAAAGACCGGCAACCCGATCCAGTTCGTGTGGAAGAACGTCAACAACTTCAAGATCGACGGCAACAAGATCATCGGCGACGTCGTGCAGTTCGACCCGGTGTATTTCAAATGGATGTCGTTCCTGACCGGCTACATCATGCCGAAGGCCTATTACGAGAAGGTGGGCGCTGAAGGTTTCGAGAAAGCGCCAATCGGTACCGGCCCCTACATGGTCGAAAAATTCGAGCGTAATGCCTTCCTGCGGCTGAAGGCCAACCCGAACTACTGGGGCGGCAAGCCGGCCTTCGAGAATATGACGATCAAGTTCGTCACTGACGCGGCGAGCCGCGTCGCCGAGGTCGAGTCCGGTTCCTCGCAGGTGACGCTCGAAATTCCCTACGAGGAATATGACCGGCTGATCGCCAAGGACGGGCTGGCCGGCTCGTGCAAGAACGTCTCCGACATCGGCATGATCTTCTTCAACGACATCGAGGCGATGCTGGACAAGAACGTGCGCCAGGCAGCCGTCATGTCGATCGATAAGAAGCTGTTGGTCGACCGCCTGCTGCGCGGCTACGGCCAGCCGATCGACACACTGGAGACGCCGGAATACGCGGCCTACGACGCGTCGATCAAGGTCGAGCACAATCCGACGAAGGCCAAGGAACTGCTGGCCGCCTCCGGCTACTCGCCGGAAAAGCCGGTCAAGTTCACCATCCAGACGACCAAGGGCTTCAAGCCCAAGGACTATGAGATGATCCAGGCGATCGTCGGCATGTGGCGCAAGGTCGGCATCGAGGCGACGATCGAGGTCTACGAGATCGCCAAGCACTACGAGCTTCGCGCCGCCGACAAGCTGGCACCGGCCGCCTTCTACAATTGGGGCAATGCCATCGGCGATCCGACCACCTCGACCGGCTTTGCCATGTATGGCCCGAGCCCGCATTCGGTATGGGACAGCCAGGACCTGATCGACATGATCAACCCGCTGTGGGGCGAGAAGGACGAGGCCAAGCGCATCGTCGGCTGGAAGGCAGTCGACAAATACATCGCCGAGCAGGCCTATGTGCTGCCGCTGATGCAGTATTCGCAGCCGATCGTGCATGCCAAGGGCGTCAACGTGGTCCAGCATGTGTCCGGCGCGCTGCTGCCGGCCTTGATGACCCCGGCCTAACCGGCCTGAAATTGCGGCGCGCCGTCCATAGCGACGGCGCGCATTTTCTATCCGGCATACGAGCCAGCGGGCTCCTGCAAAGATTTAGATGCTCCTGCAAAGATTCCTGATCCGTCTCCTGACGATGCTGATCACGCTGTTCGGCGTGGCCGTCGTCGTCTTCATCGTGATCCGCGTAGCGCCCGGCGATCCGATCGCCATGATGCTGCCGCCCGGCGCGACAGATGCAGACATTGCCCGGCTGCGCGCGCTCTACGGCCTCGACAAGACCATCGTGCAGCAGTTCTTCATCTGGCTGTCCGGCGTCGTCAGGGGCGACTTCGGCACTTCGATTTCGCTGCGGCAAGACGTGCTCGGCCTCGTCTTCAACCGGCTGCCGGCGACGCTGGAGCTCGCCATCGTTGCGCTCCTTATGGCGGTGGCACTCGGCGGCACGACGGCGATCCTCGGCGCACGCGAGCGCGGCACCGCGGTGGAAGCCGGCATCGACATCGCCAGCGGCGCGGCGCTCTCCATTCCTGACTTCCTGTGGGGCCTGGTGCTGATCCTGCTGTTCGGCGTGCTGGTGCCGATCTTCGACATTTCCGGCCGGGTGTCGCCGCAGCTCGACCTGCCCTTCGTCACCCAGTTCTATCTGTTCGAGAGTATCCTGCGGCTGCGCTTCGACCTCACCTGGGATCTCCTGAAGCACATGCTCATGCCGGCCGTGGCTTTGGCGCTGCCGCTCGCCGCAATCATCTCGCAGCTGTTGAAACAGTCGCTGAAGGAAGTGCTCGACCTCGACTATGTCGTGCTGGCGCGCGTGAAGGGATTCTCGGAAACGCAGGTCATCCTGCGCGAGGCGCTGAGGAACGCCGCATTGCCGACGCTGACGCTGGTCGGCGTGCAGTTCACTTTCCTCATCGGCGGCACGGTCATCGTCGAGCGGCTGCTCTCCTATGAAGGCCTCGGCAACATGGCGATCGACGCGGTCATCAACCGCGACCTGCCGCTGATCCAGGGCATCGTGCTGGTCTTCGCGTTGCTGTTCGTGCTGATCAACCTTGCCGTCGACATGATGTACGCGCTGCTCAACCCGAGGCTGCGCCATGGATGAGGGTCGTGCTCGAAGGCGAGGTGTGTCGCCGCGCTTGTGGCTGGCTGGCGGCTGGCTTCTGCTGGCCCTGCTGACGGCGATCTTCGCCCCGCTGGTCGCACCGCAGGACCCGCTGGCGCAGGACCTGATGCTCCAGCGTCTGCCGCCGTTCTGGATCAGCGGCGCCGAACCCGGCTATTGGCTCGGCACCGACAGCCTCGGCCGCGATCTGTTGTCGCGGCTGATCTTCGGAGGCCGCATCGCTTTCATCGTCGCCTTCGCCGCCGCCATCGCCGCGTGTCTGGTCGGCTCGATGCTCGGTCTGGTCGCCGGCTATTTCGGCGGCTGGGCCGACCGCGTCATCTCGCGCATCGTCGATGTCTGGATGGCGTTTCCGCCGGTGCTGTTTGCCATCCTTCTGGTGGCGGTGCTCGGCACAGGCTTGAGCTCCGTCATCCTCGCCATCGCCATCATCGATTGGACGCGCTTTTGCCGCGTGATCCGCGCCGAGGCCATGGGCCAGTCGCGCATGGATTATGTCGAGAACGCCCGCATCGCAGGCTATGGCCGCATCGGCATCATGCTGCGCGAGGTGCTGCCCAATGTGGTGCCGTCGATCGTGGCGCTGCTATCCTTGGAGATGGGCATCGCCGTCATCGTCGAAGCGATCCTGTCCTTCGTCAATCTGTCGATCTCGACCGACGATCCGACCTGGGGCGGCATCATCGCCGAGGGCCGGCTGTCGATCCACCAGGCCTGGTGGGTGCTGGTGTTTCCGCTGATCACGCTGATCCTGACCGTGCTGTCGTTCAGCCAGTTCGGCGAAGCCCTGAAGGCACGTTTCGATCCAGTGTTGCGATGAGCGTAGCCGTCAAACCCTGCCTCGATATCCGCAGCTTGAGCGCGGTGCTGCCCAACGGCCAGCGCGTTCTGCGCTCGGTCTGTCTCTCCGTCCAGCCCGGCGAGGTGCGCGCGCTGGTCGGCGAGAGCGGCGCCGGCAAGACGATGATCGGCAAGGCGGTGCTCGGCGTGCTGCCGCCGAGCGTGCGCATCGTCGAGGGCGACATGCTGCTCGAGGGCGAGGACCTCGGCCGGCTTCAGCCCAAGGCACGGCGCACGCTGATCGGCGCCCGCACGGCGCTGATCCCGCAGGATCCGCTGACTGCGCTCAACCCGTCACGCCGCGTCGGCCCGCAGATGACCGACCGGCTGGTGCGCATCCTCGGCTGGAGTGGCGACAAGGCTGATCGGCGCACCCGGCAGTTGCTCGACGAGGTGCAGATCCGCGACCCCGACCGCGTGCTGAAAAGCTATCCGCACGAGCTTTCCGGCGGCATGCGCCAACGTGTGCTGATCGCCGCCGCCTTCGCCGCCGAGCCACGGCTGATCGTCGCCGACGAGCCGACGACGGCGCTCGACGTCACCGTGCAAAAACAGATCCTGCGGCTGATCGCGCAATTGCAACGCGAGCACGGCACGGCGATCCTGTTCGTCACCCACGATCTCGGCGTCGTCGCCCAGATCAGCCAGAAAGTGTCGGTGCTCTATGCCGGCAAGGTGGTGGAAGAGGCCGAGACGGCTGCCCTTTTCGCAGCACCCCAGCATCCCTACACACGGGCGCTGATGGCGGCGACGCCGCGCTACACCGACCCATACGCTTCGCTGAAACCCGTGGATGAGGCGGTACTGGCCGGGCTTGCCGCCGAGATTGCCGCCGCCGACCAGGCCTGGAGGCGCCCGCATGGCTGAGCCGCTGTTTTCCGTACGTGGGCTGAAGGTGGCGCTGCCCGACATGACGCGCAAGCCGCTGTTTGGCCGCGCGCCGCTGGCCGAGATCCTGAAAGGCCTCGACTTCGATCTGCCCAGGGGCTCGGTCACCGGGATCGTCGGCGAATCCGGTTCCGGCAAGTCGACGCTCGGCCGTGCTCTGGTGCGCCTGCTGGAGCCCAGCGCCGGCAGCATCAGTTTCGAGGGCCGCGATATCACGCATCTGCCGGAGGCGGAGCTCAGGCCACTGCGTCGCAACCTGCAGATGATCTTCCAGGACCCGATGTCGTCGCTCAACCCGCGCCGCACCATCGCCACCATCATCGCGGCACCGCTGAAGCAGAACGGACTTGGCGACAATCTGAAGGCCCGCATCGCCGAGGCGTTGCAGCGCGTCGGCCTGCCGCAGAGCTTCGCCAGCCGCTACCGCCATGAACTGTCGGGCGGCCAACGCCAGCGTGTCGGCATTGCCCGCGCCTTGGCGCTGTCGCCGAAATTCGTGCTGGCCGACGAGATCGTCTCCGGCCTCGACGTGTCGACGCAGGCGCAGATCCTGACCCTGCTGGAAAAGCTTGCGGCCGAGATGGGCCTGACCGTCGCCTTCATCAGCCACGATCTGTCGGTCATTCGGCGGCTGTGCCGGCAAGTGATCGTCATGCGCGAAGGCGTGATCGTCGAGGCGAGCGCCACCGATGCCTTGTTCGACAATCCGCAGCAGAGCTACACGCGCGATCTCATCGCAGCCATTCCGCTGCCGGAAATCGACCCGGGTTGGCTGGACATCCCTGCCGCCGCCAAGGCCGCGACATGAATGCACACGCACGCCGAAAAGCGAGCCTCGGACATGCGACCGCCGGTCAGACCATCCCCTCCTTCCAGACGCCGTGGGGGCCGCATTCCAGGCGCCGTAGGGGCTGCAACTGGAAGCGATCAGCTATCCCTCGGGCATGGCTTACGAGAAGCGCGCCGAGACGGTCTTATGGAGCCCGAAGAACCGGATAAGCGATGGCAATGCGTGCTTGCGGATGTTCCGCGACCACGCCAAACAGGTGCGACGTTGAATCATTTCGATATGAAACTTTAAGCTTGAAATAATTTGCCGCCGGCGCGATACTGAAACCAGCAAGCGAAGAGGAGATCGCAGACATGAAGGTTGCGGTTCTCGGCGGTGGACCAGCCGGCCTCTATTTTGCCATTTCGATGAAACTCAGGGACGCCGCGCACGAGGTGACGGTGTTCGAGCGCAACCGCGCCGACGACACGTTCGGCTGGGGCGTCGTGCTGTCGGCCGAGACGCTCGACAATCTGTCGAAAAACGATCCGGTCAGCGCCGTCTGGATCAAGAAGCACTTTGCTTACTGGGACGATATCGCCGTCATTCATGACGGCGTGCGCACGGTTTCGACCGGGCATGGCTTTTGCGGCATCGGCCGCAAGCGGCTGCTCATCCTGTTGCAGCGCCGCGCCCGAGAACTCGGCGTCAAGCTCCTGTTCGAGACCGACATTGCCGATCCCCGACCTTACATGGAAACGCATGATCTGGTCGTCGCCGCCGATGGGTTGAACTCCAGGGCGCGCACCACTTTCGTCGACATCTTCAAACCCGACATCGATACCCGCAAATGCAAATTCGTCTGGCTCGGCACCAACCAGAAATTCGACGACGCCTTCACCTTCATTTTCGAAAAAACCGAACATGGTTGGGTGTGGGCGCACGCCTACCAGTTCGACAGCGATACCGCGACGTTCATCGTCGAGTGCAGCGAGCAGACCTGGGCTGCCTTCGGCTTCGGTGCGATGTCGCAGCAGGAATCGATCGCCGTCTGCGAGCGCATCTTCGAAAAACATCTTGGCGGCCACGCGCTGATGACCAATGCCAACCATATCCGTGGTTCGGCCTGGATCAATTTTCCGCGCGTGCTGTGCGAACGCTGGTCCTACAAGAACCTTGCGCTGATGGGCGATGCGGCGGCATCGGCGCATTTCTCGATCGGTTCGGGCACCAAACTCGCATTGGAAAGCGCGGTGGCGCTGGCCGAGTATGTCGAGTCCGAGCCGAACCTTGAGGCCGCGTTCCGCAGATATGAGGATGCCCGCCGCACCGAGGTGCTGAAGCTGCAATCGGCCGCGCGCAATTCGCTCGAATGGTTCGAGGAGGTCGAGCGCTATCTCGGCCTAGATCCGGTGCAGTTCAACTATTCGCTGCTGACCCGTTCACAGCGCATCAGCCACGAGAATTTGCGGCTGCGCGATGCCGAATGGCTAGGCGGCGCGGAGGAATGGTTCCAGCGCCAGGCGGGCGCCGGCGGCATACGCCGCGCGCCGATGTTCGCGCCGTTCAAGCTGCGCGATCTAAAGCTGCAAAACCGCATCGTCGTCTCGCCGATGGCGCAATACAAGGCTGTCGACGGCTGCCCGACCGATTGGCATTTCACCCATTATGCCGAACGGGCCAAAGGCGGCGCCGGCCTCATCTACATCGAGATGACCTGCGTCAGCCCCGAAGGCCGTATCACGCCGGGCTGTCCCGGCTTCTATGCGCCCGAGCATGAATTGGCGTGGAAGCGGCTGGTCGATTTCGTTCACACAGAGACCGAAGCCAAGATCTGCGCCCAGATCGGCCATTCCGGCGCCAAGGGTTCGACCCGGCTTGGCTGGGAGGGCACCGACGTGCCGCTGGTATCAGGCAACTGGCCGGTGATGGCGGCCTCGGCCGTCGCGTGGTCGCCGCAGAATCAGGTGCCGAAGGCGATGGACCGCGCCGACATGGACAGAGTGCGCGACGAATTCGTGGCCTCCGCCGAGATGGCCGACCGTTGCGGCTTCGACATGCTGGAGATCCACGCCGCGCATGGTTATCTCTTGTCGTCTTTCATCACGCCGGTCACCAACCGGCGCACGGATGCCTATGGCGGTTCGCTGGAAAACCGCATGCGCTATCCCCTCGAAGTCTTCCGCGCGGTGCGCGCCGCCTGGCCGGCGGAGAAGCCGATCTCGATGCGCATTTCGGCCAATGACTGGGTCGGCATCGAAGGCGTAACACCGGCCGACGCGGTCGAGATCGCGCGTCTGCTGCATGAGGCCGGCATCGACATCTGCGACGTCTCCGCCGGCCAGACATCGGCATTGGCAAAGCCCGTCTACGGCCGCATGTTCCAGACGCCGTTTTCCGACCGCATCCGAAACGAGGTCGGCATGGCCACCATGGCGGTCGGTAACATCTACGAGCCGGACCATGTCAACTCGATCCTGATGGCCGGCCGCGCAGATCTGGTGGCGCTGGCACGGCCGCATCTCGCCGACCCCTACTGGACCCTGCATGCGGCTGTCACGCTTGGCGACCGTGGCGTCAAATGGCCGGATCCTTATCTGCCGGGACGCGACCAGATCTACCGACTGGCCGAGCGCGACGCAGCGGCGGGGCTGAAAGTATGAGTGCTTTTCGCTTGCTACGGCGGCACTGTACCCCCGGCCCCTCCCCACAAGGGGGAGGGGGACTATGTTGCGTTCGACCCAGCGGAAACCGCATGAGTTTGCGATCGATAGGGGGTACGTGGCGCCAAGTCTCGAGGATTGGCGCATGATCGCGGGCAAGCATGCGCTGGTCACTGGCGGCGGCTCCGGCGTCGGCCGGGCCATCGCGCTGGCGCTGGCGGGTGCCGGCATCGACGTCACCATTTGCGGCCGCCGGGAAGCGGAGCTTGCCAAGGTGGCAGGGGAAAACGACCGCATCTTCGGCATCGCCGGCGACGTGACCAATGAGGCGGCGATGGTCTCGCTCTATGAAACGGCACAAGCTGCACGTGGGCCGTTCGACATCGTCGTCGCCAATGCCGGCATGGCCGGCAGCACGCCAGCGCACAAGACCGCACTCGACGACTGGCAGCGGACACTCGACGTCAATTTGACCGGCGCCTTCCTGACGGTGAAGCCGGCGCTGGCCGGGATGGCCGCGCGCAAGGCCGGACGGATCGTCTTCATCGCCTCGACGGCAGGGCTGAAAGGCTATGCCTATGTCGCGCCCTACGTCGCCGCCAAGCATGGCGTCATAGGCCTGATGCGGGCGCTGGCTGCCGAGACGGCGAAGTCCGGTGTCACCGTCAATGCCGTGTGCCCCGGCTTTGTCGAGACCGAAATGCTGGAGGAATCCATCCAGCGCATCATCGATAAGACCGGCCGTTCGGTCGAACAGGCGCGGTCGGGCCTAGCCTCGACCAATCCGCAAGGCCGCTTCATCCAGCCGCAAGAGGTCGCCGCCGCCGTGCTGTGGCTGTGTGGCGACGCCGCCCAATCGATCACCGGACAGGCGATTTCCATCTCAGGAGGCGAAACATGGTAGCCGGCCCCCTGCCCGCGCCATCGGGACCCGGCAAGGACCGCTTGCGTCTGTGGATCAGGCTGCTGCGTGCCTCGCGCACGATCGAGGCCGAGCTGCGCGAGCGGCTGAAGAAGGAGTTCAACACGACGCTGCCGCGCTTCGACGTGATGGCAGCCCTTTATCGGGTGCCGGAAGGCATGCTGATGAGCGACCTGTCGCGCTTCCTGCTGGTGTCCAACGGCAATGTCACCGGGATCGTCGACCGGCTGGTTTCGGAAGGACTAGTGGCGCGTGCGAGGCGCAATGGCGACCGCCGCACCTCGATGGTGAGGCTGACCGACGAAGGCACGCAGGCCTTTGCCACTATCGCCGCGGCGCATGAAGGCTGGATCGGCGAACTGCTGGGCAAGGTCAGCGAGGACGACGCGCGCCGGCTGACCGGCATGCTGACCTCGTTCCGCAGCAACTGGGAGGGACGCGAATGACCGAGATGGCCGGGCGCAAGCCAAAGCATTTCCTGTGGGAGGTCGAGGGCAGGATCGCCAAGGTCCGGCTCGATCGGCCGGAGCGCAAGAACCCGCTGACCTTCGACAGCTATGCCGAGCTGCGCGACACGTTCCGCGACCTCGTCTATGCCGACGACGTCGACGCCGTGGTGTTCCTGTCCAATGGCGGCAATTTCTGCTCCGGCGGCGATGTCCACGACATCATCGGCCCGCTGGTCAAGATGGACATGAAGCAGCTTCTCGCCTTCACCCGCATGACCGGCGATTTCGTCAAGGCGATGCTGAATTGCGGCAAGCCGATCATTGCGGCGGTCGATGGTGTCGCGGTCGGCGCCGGCGCCATCATCGCGATGAGTTCCGATATCCGCATCGCCACGCCGGAAGCCAAGACCGCGTTCCTGTTCACCCGCGTCGGACTTGCCGGCTGCGACATGGGCGCTTGCGCGATCCTGCCGCGCATCATCGGCCAGGGCCGCGCCGCCGAACTGCTCTACACCGGCCGCACCATGACCGCTGATGAAGGCGAGCGCTGGGGGTTTTACAACCGGCTGGTCGATGCCGCATCGCTGGAGGCCGACGCGCTCGACATGGCGGCGCGCATCGTCTCCGGCCCTACCTTCGCCCACGGCATCACCAAGACGCAGCTCAACCAGGAATGGTCGATGGGCCTCGACCAGGCGATCGAAGCGGAAGCTCAGGCGCAAGCGATCTGCATGCAGACCCGCGACTTCGAGCGCGCCTACAGGGCTTTCGTGGCTAAGGAAAAGCCGGTGTTCGAAGGGGATTGAGGATGGTGCTTTTCGTGGAGACGTTAGCAGGACAG